>CAJTXX010000015.1 GCA_910584145.1 uncultured Eggerthellaceae bacterium
CTCTTGATGCCCTCCCGAAGAAGATGCCATTTGCTCCGTCCCTTTGGGTTCTACCTATTAGCCCCGTGCAACGGGGGCTCGGAATGCTCATAATGGAGGTGAAAGAGGTGATCTGACAATGGGTCTTTCCAGAAAACAATGGTTCATGCTGGTGGTTCTGGTGGTGGGCACGTTCGTAACGGTGCTGAACCAGACGCTGGTGACGCCAGCGCTGCCATCCATCATGAACGAGATGAGCATAGATGCGCCGACCGGCCAATGGCTGACGACCGGCTTCACGCTGGTGAATGCCATCATGATACCCATAACGGCGTATCTCCAAGACCGTTTCTCCACACGGCGGCTGTTCCTGTTCTCTATGATCGTGTTCGCGGCGGGCACGCTGATGTGCACCTGGGCGCCGAACTTCCCGGTGCTGCTCGGCGGGCGCTTGGTGCAGGCGGCGGGCGCAGGCATCCTGATGCCGCTGTCCATGACGGTGCTGCTGGTGACATTCCCCATCGAGCGCCGCGGCAGCGCGATGGGCATCTTCGGCTTGGTGATCGCATTCGCGCCGGCCATCGGCCCCACGGTGGCGGGCATCATCATAGACGCGGCCGACTGGCACATCATGTTCTACGGCATTCTGGGGCTGGTGGTGCTGGTCATCGTCGCGTCCATCTTCCTGATCGAGGATCGCCCGCCTGCCAACAAAGGCGACTCGGCGCTCGATCCGCTGTCGCTCGTGTTGTCCACGGTCGGCTTCGGCGGCCTGCTGTATGGCTTCAGCGTGTTCGGCTCGGCGGGGCTCAACCCCGTCGCCATCGGCATCAGCGCGGTGGGCGCGGCCTGCGTGGTGTGGTTCTTCATACGACAGACCCATCTGGCGGTGCCCATGCTGCGCGTGAAGGTGCTGACGAACCGCAAGTTCCTCATCGCCACGATCATCGGCATGCTGGTGCAGGGGTCGCTCTTGGCTGCGGGCATCCTGATGCCCATCTACGTGCAGACGCTCATGGGCTACTCGGCCACCATATCGGGCTTGGTGCTCATGCCGGGCGCCATCCTCATGGGCATCATGAACCCCATCGCGGGCAAGCTGTTCGACAAGCACGGCCCGCGGGTGTTGGGCGTGGTGGGCATGGCTCTGCTATTCATAACCACGGTGGGCTTCGGCCTGCTGACGCTGGAGAGCAGCCTAGCTTATATAACAGTGCTGTACATGGTGCGCATGGTGAGCATGGCGCTGGTGAACATGCCTATCACCACGTGGGGCATGAACGCGCTCGACACCCGCTACATGAACCACGGGACCAGCGTGAACAATACGCTGCGGCAGGTAGCGGGCTCCATCGGCACGGCGATGGTGGTGTCCGTCTCGGCGCTGGTGACGAACATGGCGCAGCCTGCATGGGGCGGCGCGCAGGCCAACATGTATGGCATCAACATGGCTTTCATGGCGTGCGCGGCGTTCGTGCTGGCCGGTTTCGTGCTGACGCTGATATTCGTGAAGGGCAAGCCCGGCGAGACGGCGCCCGTCGGCGCCGAGGGCGGCGCTGCGCAGGAGCCGGTGGCGGGCAAGGCGGCACTGCGCGACATCATGAAGCGCGACGTGTTCACGCTGCCGGCTGCCGCCACGGTGCAGCAGGCTATGCAGCTGTTCATCGACAAGGGCATCAGCGCGTGCCCCATCGTGGATGCGAATGGGCTGCCGGTCGGGTTCATCTCCGATGGTGACATATTGAAGCAGCTCTCGCGTCGTAGCGGCAGCTACACCGACCCCATCGTGCTGATAGCCACGTCAGCTAACGATGACACCTCCTATTCCGACAAGCTGCATCAGATCATGCAGCTTCCGGTGAGCGCGGTGGGCGTGCGGGAATCCATCGGCGTGAACGTGCATGCCGACCTCGAAGAGGTGTGCCGCGTGCTGGCGCAGAACCACCTGAAGAAGGTGCCGGTGATGGACGAAGGGCGCATCGTGGGCATCATCAACCGCAGCGACATAACGCGCTACTCGATGGAAGAGTACCTGGCGGGCCACCCCGAAGATGCCGTCTGCTGCGACGAGGGCAGCTCCGACCGCGAACCTTGCGCTGCGGGCGCGCCTAGCGCCTGATGCGCCTCGGGCGCATGGCGGCAACCGCCTGTCGCGCGCCCCAAGGTTACATACCTGCTGCAACGGGCGATATATGACCAGCTTTCTGCTCGTTCGCAATATAATCTATGCAACCTACTAAGGAGCAATGAACATGACCGAAGGTGTTGGCATACTGATAAGCTTGGCGCTCGTCGTGGTATTCCTGGCGATGAACGCTTTCTTCGTCGTCGCGGAGTTCGCGCTGGTGCGCGTGCGCAAGTCGCAGCTCGAGCTGTCGGTCGCCGAGGGGAAGCGCGGCGCGAAGAACGCGCTCACCATCGCGCTCGATGTGAATGCGTACCTGAGCGCTTGCCAGCTGGGCATCACGCTCGCGTCGCTGGCGCTGGGCTGGCTGGGCGAGCCGGTGTTCGCTGCGCTGATACGCCCGCTGTTCGAGCTGTTCGGCGCGCCTGAGGCGGTCATCGCGGTGGCTGCTGTGGCCATCGGTTACTTCATCATGACCACGCTGCATGTGGTGGCCGGCGAGCTCATCCCGAAATCGCTCGCCATCTTCTCCACCGAGAAGTACGCGCTGGCCACGGCCACGCCGCTCATGTGGTTCTTCCGCATCACGTATCCCATCATGTGGCTGTTCAACAGCATAACGAACGGGTTCGTCCGCCTGCTCGGGCACGACCCGGCCAACGAGCACGAGGTGTTCACCGGCGACGAGATCAAGATACTGGTGGACGAATCGACCGAGAGCGGCCTTATCGCTGCCGAGCAGAACGAGTTCGTCGACAACGTGCTCGACCTGGGCGATAAGGACGCCGAGGCCATCATGACGCCGCGCACTGACGTGGTGTTCCTCGATCTGGAGGACACGCTCGAAGAGAACGAGGCGCTCATCCGGCAGTACAGCTACTCGCGCTATCCCGTGTGCCGCGGCAGCAAGGACCATATCGTAGGCTTCGTGCACATCAAAGACCTGTACGGTCTACCGCTCGGCACGCCGATGGACGAGTGGAAGATACGCGAGCTGCCGGCCGTGCCGGAGACGGTATCCATCGCGCGCCTGATCGACACGCTGCAAGAGGGCCGCACCGAGATATGCCTCGTAGTGGACGAGCATGGCGGCACGGCGGGCATCGTCACGCTCTCAGATGTGATGGAGCAGATCGTGGGCCGCATCGACGACGAGTACCGCCACGATTCGGAAGACGTGGTGAAGCGTGACGACGGCACGCTGGTGGTGGATGGCGGCATGTCCATCGACCAGTTCGAGGACTTGATCGGCTTCCGCCCGCCCGAGGCCGACGAGGTGGAGACGTTGGGCGGCCTGCTGGCGAACATGCTCGACCGCATCCCCGAGGAGGGCGACCATGTCATGCTCTCGCGCGAGACGGCTACCGGCTCTACCGTGGTGCCGCTGACCGTAGAGCAGATGGACCGTTTCCGCGTCGACAAGGTAGAGGTCCGCATCGAGAAGCACCAGAAGCTGGAAGACTAGCTGTCTGTGCAGCTGCGCCGTTTTCCGGACGCAGGGCTCGCTCTTAGCAAGAACTTCGAGATGTGTGACGATCTCTAGTAAAAAACGCACGATATGTGACAAAGAAGATGAGTACGCGCGCATTTCGGCCGTTTTGTTCGTCGAATGCGCTTGCTTTTGTCACACATCGTGCATTTTTTACTAGCGGAGGCGCTTGATAATCGTTTTGGCGCGCGTCTGTTCTGGCGCCGGGCAGCGCGGCGCGGGAAAAACGGCTAGTCGGCTTTCAGGTTGTTCTTCATGCGGTGGCGCGATTTCAGCGTCACGAAGATGACGTAAACGCCCAGCACGAACGCGCCCAGGTAGCCCAGCACGCCCAAGATGGGCACTTCGAGCAGCCGCGGCTCCATGCTGGTGGTGCAGAGTATCGACGAGCCGATGAACAGCCCCATCGAGATGAGCGCGAGCGACGCGCGTCCGAGCGATGCGTATACGGTGGCCAGCGCGTCTTCCGATATGGAGACGTCGCCTTTCACCCGCAGCTCGCCGCGCTCCAGCATCTCTAGCGTGTCGGACACCTGATAGGGCAGCTTCGCCAGCGCTTCGGTCGATTCCGCTGCGGCGCCCACCAGGTCGAGCGCTCGCATCTTCAGATGCTCAGGATCGAGCGATTGCTTCAGCACATGCTGGCTGACCACTTCGAGCACGTTGGTGGTGGGGGCGATGCTCTCCATCAGGCCCTCGATGGTGACCACGCCGCGCACCAGCATGGTGACGGCCGGCAGCATGATAAGGCTCTGCCCGCGCATGATCTCGATCATCTCGCCGAGCACGGCGCCTATGTTGATGTCTTGCAGGTCGGCCGAGCCGTACTTGCCCAGCAGCGCCGCCAATTGCGACAGCAGCGCGCCGTGGTCGAGCTCGCCGTGGCGCTTCGAGATGCTCAGCACCGCCTGCATGAGGTCGTAGGCGTTGTCGGACACCACTGCGCGCATCATGCGGCCTACCTGCTGCCGCTCTGAGGCGGTCAGGCTGCCGGTCATGCCGAGGTCTATCCAGACGATCTCGTCGCCGCGGACGATGATGTTGCCCGGGTGCGGGTCGGCATGGAAGAAGCCCACGTCGAGCACCTGGGAGATGTAGTTCTGGATGAGCCGGTCGGCCAGCTGGCCGATGTCGTAGCCCTGCGCTGCGAGCTGCTCGACGTCGCTGATCTCGGTGCCCTGCACGTATTCCATGACCAGCACGGCGTCGTTGCTCGCCTCGGGGTAGGCGATGGGGCAGGTTATCCCGCGCCACTGCCGGCATTCCTCGTGAAAGCGCAGCAGGTTGCCCAGCTCTATGGCGAAATCAGTCTCGTTCTCGGTGGTCTTCTCCAGCACGTCGACGAAATTCTGGAGGTTCATCCAGATGGCCTCGTGCGACGAGGCGACGAACTCGGCGGTGACCAGCGCACGCTTCATCAGCGCGATATCCTCGGCCATCTGCTGCACGATGCCCGGGCGGCGCACCTTCACCGCTACCGGCGTGCCGTCGAGCAGCACAGCGCGGTGCACCTGCGCGATGGATGCCGCGCCCAGCGGCTCAGGGTCTATGGCGAGGAATATCTCTTGCCAGCTGTGGCCATAGGCGGTGTCCATGCACGAGAGCACCGTCTCGTAGGGCAGGGGAGCGGCATCGTCTTGCAGTTGCTCGAAGACGTCGCAGTATTCCTTCGGCAGCAGATCGCTGCGGCTGGAAGCTAGTTGGCCGATCTTCACGTAGGTGGGGCCCAGCGCTTCCAGCACCTCCACCGCCTTCTGCGGCGTGAGGCCTTGCGTCACCTTGTACTTGCGCATGACCGCCAAGATCTCGCGCATGCGGTGCCCGGATGTCTTATCGCTCAAAGACACCTGCGCGACATGCAGGAACTCCTGGAAGGTGGCCATGCGCGGTGCTGGCGCAGCGGGCTAGATGCCCAGTGCTTTCTTCAGGTTGCTGACGCGGCGGCGGCTGACGGGTATCTTCTCGTCGACGCCGTTCAGCATCAGCAGCAGCGTGCCGCCCGATACCGATTCGATCTCTTCCACCATCGACAGGTTCACCAGGTAGCCGCGGTGCACGCGGAAGAACCCGTGGCCGTCGAGCCGCTTCTCGAGCTGGGCCAGGCTGACGGTACTGAAATAGCGGTCGGTGTCGGTTTGCAGGTACGCGTAGTCGTCGCGCGCCATGACGAAGCGGATCTTATCGATGCCGATGAGTATCTTCTTGCCGCCCTTCTCCACCGGGATGCGCTCGCTCTTCTGCGCTTGCACGTGCAGCGCCACCTGCTCGCGCACGCGTGCGATGGCCTGCGCCAGGCGCTCCGTCTCCACGGGCTTCACCAGATAATCTATGGCGTGCACTTGGAAGGCGTCGAGGGCGTGCTCGCTGTATGCGGTGACGAACACCACGGCCGGCGGGAATTTCAGATGCTTCAGAGCTTCGGCCAGTTGGAGACCAGTGGCTTCGGGCATGTTTATATCAAGGAACATCACGTCGCACGGATATTCCTTCAGCTTCTCTATCGCCTCGCGTACGCCAGCTGCCTCGGCCACCACTTCAACGCCGCCGACTTCCTCCAAGAGGAAGTTCAGCTCTGACCGTGCGGGCGCTTCGTCGTCTACGATGATTGCTTTCAACACATGTACTCCCACTAACGAGATTGCAGTCGCTCTATTATAATGCACAAATCAACCGTTCACCGAGAAAACGAGACACTTTTCAGCTATACTCATTCGTGCGCATAAGCGCTCTTCGGAATTGCCCGGGTGGCGGAATGGCAGACGCGGAGGTCTCAAAAACCTCTACCTTCGGGTGTGTGGGTTCGACTCCCACCCCGGGCACCATTTCAGGTTCCGTCTGCCTAGCGGCGGCCGGAACGAGTTGACGCTGCGAAGGCCGTCTAGCACCTCATATTCGCTTTCAAATCCCACGCTGCCGCAACGGAGGCATGGGGCGCGGCTTTCCCTCGCCCGGCTAGTCCTTCTCGCCGGGTTGGCGGACGGTTATCTCTTGCTCCTTCACCGAGACGCGGCTGTGGGGCGGCACGCTGAACGTGACGAATGTGCTGCCGGCGATGACGCTGCCTTCGCCGATGACCGTCTCGCCGCCGAGCACGCTGGCGTTGCTGTAGATGGTCACGTTGTCCTCGATGGTGGGGTGGCGCTTCACGCCGTTCAGGCGCTGGCCGCCGCGCGTGGACAGCGCGCCCAGCGTGACGCCCTGGTAGATCTTCACGTGGTCGCCTATCTCGGTGGTCTCGCCGATGACGACGCCGGTGCCGTGGTCGATGAAGAAGTACTCGCCGATCTTCGCCCCCGCGCCGATGTCGATGCCCGTGCCGCTGTGCGCTAGCTCGGTCATGATGCGCGGGATGATGGGCACGTCCATCTCATACAGGATATGCGCCAGACGGTACACGTAGATGGCGTACAGGCCGGGGTAGCTGAATATGACCTCTTCCTTGCTGCCGGCGGCCGGGTCGCCCTCGTAGAGCGCCTCCACGTCGGTCAGCAGTACCTGCTGCACGCGCGGTAGCTCGTCGAAGAATGCGGTGCACACCTCGGCCGCGCGATCGGTGATGTGGCGCGGCGCGCATTCGCCGCAACGCCCGGCGTCCACATTGTCGCAGGAGTCGTCGGTATAGGTGAGCGCCAGTATGATCTGCTCGCGCAGCATGCGCTCGATATGGATGAGTATCTCGCCGATGAAGTACCGCGGGCTGGTGTTCGGCGACAGCATCTCCTCGCCGAAATACCCCGGGAACACCACGCGGCGCAGCCCTTTGATGATGTCCTTCACCGCGGTGCGGCTGGGGAAGCGCAGACCGGGTTTGGTGAAGAATATCTCGTCTGCCTCGTAGTTCTTCTCTATCGCTGCCACGATCCGCTCAAGATTGTCACCGAACATGATGCCCTCTCGTCAGAGTACCTTCGTTTCGTCGAGCTTGCGCAGCACGTAATCGTTCAATCGGATGACCGGGCGGCGCAGTATCAATCCTAACAGGAGGGAGGGCGCAAGGAAAGCCGCAAGGCACGCCAGCGACACCCAGTATTGGTTCCCGTAGATGCCGGCGATGCACCCGTTGAAGGCGTTCATGGAATGCGCGAAGGGCAGCCACGGGTAGATGTCCTGGAAGATGGGCGCCGACAGCTGCACGGGGAAGATGCCGCCCGCGCCGGCGAGCTGCATGACCAGCCCGATGATGACGATGGCCTTCCCTACGTTGCCGAACGACACGGCCAGCGTGTAGGCCAGGTTGCTGAACACGATGGCGCACACCACGCCCGCCAGCAGGTACAGTCCGAGGTGCTCGCATTGCACGCCCACGAAGAACACGTTGCCCAGGCACACCACCACCGCCTGTGCGATGGCTATGAGGGCGAACACGGCATAGCGGCCCAGATAGAGCTGCGCGGGCGTGGGGTCGTGCAGCTGCTCAAGACGGCGCTTCGGCAGGTTCACCGAGGTCAGCGCTATGAGGAATACCGCGCCGATCCATAGCGACAGCGACGTGTAGAAGGCGCTCATGCTAGAGCCGTTGCTGTTCATCTGGTATACCGGGTGCTCCACCAGCTTGGTGGGCGCCGACAGGAACGATGCCAGCGCGCTGGGGTTATCGCCGATGATGGTGCGCACTTCGTCGAGGTCGCCCGAATCGAGCGCGCTCTGCAGCTTGTCGCGGGCGGCGGTCAGCCCGTCGGCGGCGCTGCCCAGCACGTCGGATGCGTGCTGGAGCGAGCCGTCCACCGAACCCAGGTTCTGAGCCAGGGAATCGGAGGTGGCCGCCATGCTGGTCGCCGACTGCTGGAGCTGGCTGGCTATAGCGCCTACCTCGTTCGCTACGCCCTCTAGCTTGGTGCCCATCTGGGTGGTATCGCCTTGCAGCTTCTGCTCGTACTCGCCGCGGATGGCGGCCAGCTCGTCGGCAGCGGCCTTCACGTCGGCTTGCAGCTTCGGGTCGAGTTGGCCGAGCTGCCCGTCGAGCTGCGAGAGCTGCTGCTGCACCTGCGACAGCGCATCGCTCACCAGGCCCGCGTTCTGCTGCAAGGCGGCGGTGGCATCGGCGAGGCCGGTATCGGTCTGCGAGAGCAGCTGCGCGGTGGTGCTGCTGGAATCGCCCACGCTGTGCAGCACGTCGCCGGTGGCATGCACCAGCTCGCTCGTCGACTGCACCAGCGTGCCGAATGCCTGCGCCTGGGATTGCGCGTCGCGCAGCTCGCGCACGGTGCCATCCAGTTGCTTCAGCAGCTGCTGGGAGTAATCTTGGATGCCGGCGCCGCTCAGGTAGCTGGTCATGCTGTCGCTCGCGCCCAGCGCTATGTTGGCGACGGTCTTGCTGAACGTCTCGTCTATCTGGGTTTGCAGCTCGGTGGCGCCCTGCGCGGTCACGTGCGGGGCGATGGCGTTCTCCTTCTCGTTGCTGTAGTAGTCGATCTGCGCTTTGGTCGTGTGGTCTGAGAACACGCTCAGAAGATCGCTCGTGAAGTCGGAGGGGATCACCAGCGCGGCGTAATACGCGCCCGATCCCACCCCTTGCACCGCTTCGTCTTTGCTGACGAATACCCAGTGGAACTGGTCGTTGCCGTGCAGCTGGCTCACGATCTGGTCGCCCGCGTTGATGGTGGTGGGCACCAGGTCGGACGAGTAGCCCGCGTCCTCGTTGGCCACCGCCACCGTTATGCCGCCGGTGTTCGCGTATGGGTCCCAGAACCCCAGCGTGGTCAGCCACGCGTACAGGGGCGGCACGATCACCAGCCCCATCGCCACGATGGCGCAGATGACGTTGCTGAACAGGCTGCGCAGGTCGCCCTTCGCTATGAGCAGGATGTTACGCATGCGGCGCTCCTGTCTTTCGCGCCAGCACGTCTTCGGCAGCCTTCGCCCGCTCGCCGCTGTCCATCTTCGCCAGTTGCACCTGCGCTGCGATGTCGCCGTTCATGAACGTGATGACCACTAGGTACGCCACCACTGCGATGATGCCCGCGATGAACAGCGTCAGCAGCAGGAGCACCTCGTCAGGCCCGCCGCGGAAGATGGCGAGCACCGCGAACATGGTGGCGGGCAGCGCGAAGATGGCTATCCACCCCGCACGCACCAGCTTCGGGTATAGCGTGCGGAAGCGCTCGGCCCGCGCCACGATGGCCTGCTGGTAGGCCCTAGTGTGCAGCAGCGCGCGCAACACGGTGCGCACCCGCATGCGGTGCGGCTCGGCCGCGGCCGTCTCGGTGTTGAACAGGCCGCCGTCGGCCAGCTTCTGGTCGAACATGAGGTTCAGGTTGTAGCTGTAGCGGCCGACGAGCAGCCCGATCAGCAGCCCGAGGGGCACGAACACGAGCCCGAGCACCAGCATGTCGATCAGGTAATGCAGCCCGTAGAAGCCGCCGATGGCCTCGCGCATGGCGTCGATGGCATAGGTGAACGGCAGCAGCGGGTTCATCACCTGGAAGAACAGCGGCATCATCTGAATAGGGAACATGCCCGACGAGCCGGGTATCTGGAGTATCAGCAATATGATGGCGAGCGCTTTGCCTACATGGCGCATGCTGTACGCTAGCGCGAACATCAGGTTAGCGTAGGTGAAGGCGGCGAGCATGCCGGCGCCGATGAACGCTGCCGGGTTCGCGCACTGGATACCCAGCACCAGGTCGCCCGCGCATACGATAGCGCCCTGCACGAGCCCTACGCCTGCGAACAGCAGCCAGCGCCCGAAGTACGCCTGCACCGCCGTGAACGGGGGCAGCCCCTTCGGGTCGACGCGCAGCCGGGCCACGGCCAGCATCATGAGCGCGCCCACCCACAGCGCCACGTTCGTGAAGAACGGCGCTACGCCCGAGCCGTAGTTCGCCACCGGGTACACCTTCATGGTGTTCAACTGCACCGGCGTCGCCATGAAGCTGGCCACGTCGTGCGCATCCAGGCTGAGGTAGGTCCGCAGCTCGCCATAGGTCGAGGAATCTTGCAGCGAGCGCAAGCTGGTGAGCGCGTCGTCGAGGCTCTGCTCGGTTCCTGCGAGCGATGCTGATGCCGTCTCGGCCGAGCTGCGCGCCGAGCCGAGCGTCTGATCGAGCTGCGCCAAGATGGCCTGCCCTTCGCTGAGCACGGGCTGCACGGCGGCGGTGGCGCCCTTGAGCGTGGCGAGCGCGGAGGCGAACGCATCCAAGCTGTCCTGCATCTTCGCCACCACGTCGAGCTGGAGCTTGCTCGCGGCGCTGCGCAGCTCGCCGGCGGCCTTCGTGAGCGCATCGGCTGCCTGCCACGCGGCGTCGCCCGGTGTGCCGGATGCGCGCAGCTGCGCCGCTGCGGTGTCGAGCGCCACGGCCACATCGCCTGTTTCGGTGGCCACTTTCTGAGAGTATTCGGCTATCGTGCTGCGCAGTTGCGAGAGCTGATCCTGCGCTGCGCTGAGGTCGCCTTCGAGCGTGGGCAGCTGCCCTTGTATCTGCGCCAAGCCGTCCTTCGCCTGCGTCACCGAGCTACGGGCGGTGTCGATAGCGGGCAGCAGCCCATCGAGCTGCTGGCGGGTGCTCCCGATGGCGCTGTGGACCTCCGCCACGCCGGCCGTCAGGCTGCCCTCGGCGCTCTGCGCATCCGCGCTCACCTCGCCCCCGATGCGCTGCGATATATCCACCGCCGCTTTGCTCACCGTGGCGACGAACTGCTCGTTGATGGCCTTCTCCACCGCATCGGCGGCGGCGTCGGCCATCTTCGCGCCCGAGCCCGACAGCTTCTCGTTCACGTAGTAGTCGATCTGCGGTTGTTCGAAATGCCCGCTGAACGCGCTGATGAACTTCTCGCTGAAATCGCTCGGGAGCACGATAGCGGCGTAGTATTCGCCGGAGTAGACGCGGTTCACGCCTTCCTCGCGGTCGACGAATTGCCAACCCATCTCGTGGTCGTCGCGCAGCTTATCGACCACCTGATCGCCCACGTTCACGTGGCCCGTGTACTGCGAATCGGCGCCGGTATCCTCGTTCACCACCGCTATCTTCATGCTCTGGGCGTTCGCGTAGGGGTCCCACATGGCCGATACGGTGTACCAAGCGTAGAGCGACGGCAGGATGCACACGCCTGCCAGTATCACGGCCGCAACGGGGTTGCGCACGATGCGCATCGCATCACGCGCGGCTATCCTCCCGATCGTGCGGAGATATGCCCCGATGCGGCCCACGATGCAGCGTTCCCGCTACATCAGATCGACAGTGCCCGGCGATGTGAGCCCATAGACGCACATGGTGGCGCCGCGCATCATCAGGAAGATGCCGAGGAAGATGGCGAACGATTCCGGCATGAATGCGAACATGAAGCCGCAGAGGATGGACACGATGCCATTGACGAGCATGAGCCCCCAGCCCGAACCCCGCCCGCGCATGCTGAACGCCGCCACCACGGCCATGATGCCGTAAGCGGCCACGAACACGCCGGCCAGAAACGGGATGACGCTCGCAGTGACGATGGGATGCAGTAGGAACATCAGACCTAGTATGATGCTGCATATGGCGTTCACCAGCGCCCAGCCCGTCGTCAGGGCTGTGTTGCGCAGGCGCACGTACCATATGATGTCGAATATGCCGCCCACGAGCAGCAGGATGCCGGCGATCTGGGTTATCACCACCAGCGAGAGCCCGGGCCAGAACAGCACGACCAACCCGGAGATGAAGATCAGCGCACCTGCGAAGAACAGGCTCCAATCGCGCTTCGACGCGGTTACCTCAGTCATACCTATCACCTCTTGCATTATTCCGAATAGCCTCTTCGCGGCGCAGCGGCGCCGCCATGCAAGAAGTGTAGCGCTTGATGCAGTCAGAATGACCGCGGCAGATGATGGTTGAGCTCTCGTAGGATAACGCGAAGCAGCCAGTTACCTTCGGCCGCTCCGCTGTGGTTGCGCGGGCCAGCGCGAACAGGCGCCCGTGCTCAGGCGGCCTAGTCGGCGGCTACGAACCCGATGACGTTCGCCTGCGCGATGGCGAGCTGTGCGGCGGCCGCTTCGATACCCTTGCGCTTCGTGGCGAACTCCTGCACGCAGAGCACGGTGGCGCCGGCGGCATTCGCCACATAGGAGAGGTCGGCGCGCTTGGCAGCGGGGGCGGCGTTCACCACCACCATGTCGTATTCCAGCTGAGCCGCTTCGAGCAGCTGTCCCAGGCGGGGGCTGTCGAGCAGCGCGAGGGGGTTCTGCACGGTGGCGCCGGCGGGCACGTAGTCGAAGCCCTGTGTCACCTGCACGGCATCGGCGAGCTGTATCTCGCCGGCGAGGACATCGGCCAGGCCCTCGGTGTCGCCCGGGAGCTCCTGACCCAGCTTCGACTCGCCGTTCATGTCGGCGTCGATCAGCAGCACGCGCTTCTCCGACTGCGATGCGGCTTCGGCCAACTCGGTGCATGCTTGCGCCGACAGCGCCTCGTCGTCGATGGACAGCACGCACACGCTCTTGTGCTCGCCGCTGGCGAAGCGCACGTTCGCGTAGAGCTGCTGGCGGTCGAGCGCCTTCTCCTGCTGGCCTGGCCGCGGGATGCGCCCGAGCAGCTGCGCCTCGTAGTCCTCTTCGAGGTCGCGCGCGCTGTGCATGCGCCCGCGCACCAGATCGGCGATGACCACGATGCAGATGGCGGCGAACAGCCCCGCTAGGAAAGCGATGCCCGCGCTCTTAGCGGTGTCGGGCTTCTCGTCGGTGGCGCTCGCGGCGCGCTTCAAGTCCATGTTCACGGTCATCTTCACGATCTCGCCGGAGGTGTTGTAACGGCTGAACGCCTTCAGGTACGCCGTGTTCAGCGCCTTGTTGGCGGCCTTGATGCACTTGTCGGCATCGGAGCCGGTGGCGGTTATGGATATGACGCGCGTGCTGGAATTGGTAGCTGCCTTCACTTTCACGCCACCCTTGCTCTGCTCCTCGGCGGCTAAGGTGGCGAAGCTGCCCACGCCAGCCGCCTCGGCCGAAGCGGATATGGTGGCGGTCGCGGTGTACTCAGCCGGCATGAAGTGCACGGCTAGGGCGCAGATGAGCGCGCAGGCGATGGGCAGCCCTAAGACCAGCTTCGGATTGCGTTTGATGAGCGTCCAGAGATCGAGCAGCGTCATGGGGTGCCTCCCGGGGTTCAGCGCGCCTGTCGGGCGCACGCGCATGCGCGGCGTGGGGCCGGCGTTGCAGTACAGATAGGCAAGAGGGTCAGTCCTCGTAGTCCAGGCTTATCATCAACGGCGCCTGGGGCAGCGTGCCGGTGGCGCTTATCTCGCCTATGACGGACACGTGCGCGCCGTTGGTCACCACGAAGGTGTTGGCCGTCAGCTCGAAGTAGTTGGTGATGTACGTGCGGCCGTCGAGCACCACGCGGATGGTGTAATCGGAGCGCAGCAGCACGCGGTTGTCGCGGTATTCGATGACGCCGGGAACCTCCACCAAGTCGCCGGTGGAGCAGTTGAGCAGCATCTCGCCGTCGCTCGGCGGGTTCTGCGCGTTGCCGTTGCCGCCGTTCGCCTCGGTGCTGGCGGAGCTGCTGCTGTTCTGGTCGCCCTCGCCTTCACCCTCGCCTTCGCCGCTCTCGTCGGCGGGCGGCTGGCCGACCCAGTTGATGGTGGGCACCCAGCCCTTGCTGTTATCCCAGACGACGCTCACGTTCACGTCGGTCTGCATGTTCGCGCCGTTGGCGTCGGCCTTGCTCAGAGCGAAGGTGATCTCGCCGCCGTTCACGGTCACGTCGGCCGTGGCGGCTATCTCGGCGCCCTCGTACTGCGCGGCCACGTTCTCGTCGTGGGCCTTCAGCAGCTCGGGCAGCGCCTCTTGCAGGGCTTCGATGTCGACCGGGCCCGTGGGGCTCACATGCTCGCTCGAAGACTGCGCGGAGGGCTTGCCAGCTTCCCACGTGGAAGACGACTTGTTGTAGGTGAACGGCATCTGCACCGTCTGCTCGACGCGCACCGAATCGTTCTGGAAGGTGGCTTGCGCGGTGGTGGAGCACGATATCTTCTGCGCGTCGCCCGTGCCGTTGCTGGTGACCTCGCCCACTTGCACGCTGGATATCTCCGGGTCGTCCAAGCCCTCGGTGTCGATGTAGCTGTAGCTGTCGAGCGCGGGGCTGCTGATATTCGCCTGCGCGAACGCTTCCTCGACCACGGCGCTGGAAGGCGCATCCACCTTCGGCTCGTCGGCGTGGTTCGTCAGGTAATAGATGGCGAACGCCAGCACGGCTGCTGCGATGACGCAGACGATGATGCCCACGACCAGCAGGCCGTTGTGCTTCTTAGGTTGCTTGGGCTGCGGGCCGGACGGGTTCACGCCGCCGGCGACCGGGTGGTAATCGGGTGCGGGCACCGCGATGGGCAGATTGGCAGGTTGCGCGGGCGCTGCCGGCATGGTCATCGTCTGCTGCGGGACAGCAGGCACGGCCGGAGCGGCTGGCGCTGCGGGAGCTACCGGTGCGGGAGGCATCGGGGCGGGCTTGGCCGGCTGCTGCGGCGTCTGCGCGACCGGGGGGATGTGGATAGCCCCGGTATGGGGGTTGGCCGAGATCGAAGACAGCGGAACTGCCTTGACGCTGGGCTTCCCCGGCTTTGAAGCCGATGTAGTATTATTCTGCGAATCGGTTTCGCTCATGCAGCTCGTTGGCCTTCCCGTTGCAGCGTTTCATAACCGACATGTAAACAGCGCATTACGCACGCCGATAGCATGCCTAGTGGAGACTATACTATAAATACCTCATAAAAGCACCATAAAAAGGAGCAGCGACCCCAGCAATGCCAGCTCATAGCGACAAGCAACCGCGCCAGCACAAGCAGAACTTCATAGCCCGGCTCGCCAACCAATGGTTCGACCGCGTGCTGGGAGCCATGAAGGGCGATGGCCTGTCAGCGGCGGAGGCGGCCTACGCACCGCACCGCACCACGCGTGACTTCATCTGGAACACGGCTGGCTCGGCGGCATGGGCGTTCGTGTTCCCTGTCATGACGATGGTGGCCACGCAGCTGGTGGGCGTAGAGCAGGCGGGCATGATCTCGATGGCGTTCGTGGTGGCGCTCTTGCTCATGTTCGTGGGGAACTTCGGCACGCGCGCCTATCAGGCCTCCGACCTGCAAGAGGAGCATTCCTTCGCCGATTATCAGGTCAGCCGCTGGATAACCTGCATCGGCATGCTGGTGGTCGGCTGGCTGTACTGCGTTCTGCGCGGCTACGATTCCGAGATGTTCGACATATCCATGGGCGTGATCTTGTTCAAGTTCGTCGATGCGCTCGCCGACGTGTACGAGGGGCGCTTGCAGCAGGTGGACAAGCTGTACCTGGGCGGGCTGTCGCAGACCGTGCGCTCGGTGGTGGCGGTGCTGGCGTTCTGCATCGTCATGCTCATAACGCGCAGCTCGGTGGCGGCGTGCTACGCGATGGCCTTCGCGGCTATCGCCACGTTCGTGGTCATCACCTGGCCGCTCACGCTGATGGAGACGCCGAAGTCGCAAGGGTTCAGCTTCCCCAGCTTCATGCAGCTGTTCAAGGCGACGGCGCCCCTGTTCGTGGCCATCTTCCTGTTCAACGTCATAGAGAACACGCCGAAGTTCGTGATGGAAGGGCAGCTCGCCTACGACAACCAGCTGTATTACAACGCGCTGTACTTCCCGGCGCAGATGATCTTGATCGGGGCGCAGCTGGTGTACAAGCCGCTGCTGCTGCGCATGACCGGCGTGTGGCAGGATGCGGCGAAGCGGCGCAAGTTCGACCTGCTGATCGTGGGGATAATGGGGGTCATCCTGGCCATAACCGCTGCGGTGTGGGGCGTCATGGCGTGGGTGGGCCTGCCGGCGATGAGCTTCCTGTACGGGGTCGACTTCGAGCCGTACCGCGGGCTGCTGTACGTGATGCTGGCGTGCGGCGGCGTCACCGCGGCCATCGACTTCCTGTACCAGGTGATAACCGTGATGCGGCGCCAGCGCGACGTGACCACGCTGTATCTGGTGACGTTCGGGTTCTCGCTGTTCGTGCCCATCTTACTGGTGTCGTTCGCGGGGCTGTCGGGTGCGGTGCTCAGCTACCTGATCGTGGAATCCATCTTGCTGGTGCTGCTGACGTGGGAGTACTTCCGCATCAGGCGCGACCTGGCGCAGGGGCGCACCTCGCGCGCGGCTGCGGGCGCGGGGGCTGGGCGCAGCGGTGCGCCGGCGCTGCGGCCGACCGAGCGCACGGTGTTCCTCGAGCATGGCGGCGATGACGAGCTCGACTGCGAGCTCGAGCCGGCCGAGCCGGAAGCCGCGCCCAAGAAGCGGCCGAGCGAGCTGCGCGCCGAGCGCGAGCATCGCAAAGAGGTGCTTGACCGCCGGCTGCGTCGGCATTAATCTGCGTCTGGTCTACGAGGAAGGCGGTAGCATGTTGATCGAGGATACCCGCAAGGCAGGGGTTGCAGGCGCGCTGGCAGCTCTGCCGCGCATCGACGGGCGAACCTTCGCGCGCAAGGCCGCGGTGGCGCTGGCCATATGCGGCGCTGCTGCCATCGGGCGCATCGCGTGCGCGGGCGTTGCGAGCGTGCAGCCCGTTACCGCGCTCTGCATCATGGCTGGAGTGCTGCTCGGGCGGCGCTACGGGTTCGCGGTGGGCGCGGGTGCTGCCTTCGCTTCCAACATGGTGCTCGGGCAGGGCGCGTGGAGCATCTGGCAGATGGCCGCGTGGGGCTTGGCGGGTTGGCTGGCCGGCGTGCTGGCCGAGCGCGGCTGGTTCGGCCGCAGCGGGCAGCCGCGTGCGCGCGCGGGTGCGAGCGCCGGGCGCACCGTGCTCGTATATATGTATGGGTTCGCAGCCTCGCTCGCGTTCGGATTCATCATGAACACGTGGATCGTGGCCATGTTCGGCGGCGCTCTGACGTGGCAAGCGGTCGTGGGCATCTATGCGGCTGGGTTGCCGTTCGACCTTGCGCATGCGGCCTCTACCGTGGCATTCCTCGTTCCATTGTGCGGTCTGTGGCGCTGGAAGAGCCGTTCACCTGAAAATAGTGCAGAAATGAAATAGTTCGCTGGTTTGTCAATTCACCGAAAAATGTTTATCCTTGGCATGCGGTTCATGTGTAACGCTCTATTGTTATAGAGCTGTTTAAATTGAGGAACAGGAGAGCAATATGTGTTTCAGACCAGCAGACGCTTCCGCCGGCCCGATGAAGTGCCCCGAGTGCGGTAAGCCCATCCAGATGATCGGCGGCATGAAGCTCGAGAAGTGCCCCTTCTGCAAGGCAGACTTCACCGAGTATCTCAACGGCAACAAGCCCGTGCCCGGCGCTCCTGGCGCTCCGGCTGCCCCTGGTGCCCCGGCTGCGCCCGGCGCTCCGGCCGCTCCGAAGGCTCCCGGCCAGTAGGCGAGAACGTTTTGAGCAAAAAAGACCCCGCGATGCGGGGTCTTTTTTTTGTGCACAGGAGGAGGTGGGGGCGGCAGGGTGCGCCCACCGGCCGCGTCTGGTGCCGTCAGCGTCAGAGGAGGCGTTCGAGCTCGGCTATGGCGACGGTGAAGGCGGCCTTGTCCTCGGGCTTCATCTTCTCGGGCTTCTTCATCAGGTATCTCTGCACGCTAGCGACGGCGTTGCGCAGCGACTTCTTCGCTTCCTTGTCCATCTGCTTGCCCTCGGCTTTCAGGCGCTCCTCGGCCTGGTTCACCAGCTTCTGGGCTTGCTCGCGCTCGGCCATCGCGTCGCGGCGCGCCTGGTCTTCGGTGGCGTACTTCTCGGCGTCGGCGCGGGCGGCGGCTATCTCGGCATCGGTCATGCGCTCGCTGTCGGTTATGGTGATCGACTGCTCATTGCCGGTGCCCAGGTCCTTCGCCGTCACGGTCAGGATGCCGTTGGCGTCTATGTCGAAGCTGACGTTGATCTGCGGCGCTCCCGCCGGCGCGCGCTTGATGCCCTTCAACGTGAACTTCCCGATGGACTTGTTGTCGGCGGCCATCGGGCGCTCTCCCTGCATGACGTTGATCTCGACCTTCGTCTGGAAGGGTGCGGCGGTGGTGAACACCTGCTCGTAGTGGATGGGCAGGGTGGTATTGCGCTCGATGACGCGCGTGGCGATGCCGCCCACCGTCTCGATGGCGAAGCTCATGGGCACCACGTCGAGCAGGAGCAGCTCGCCGCCGCGCGGCACCAGCGCACCCGCTTTGTGCGCCAGCGCGCTCGCCAGCGTGTTCGCCTGGATGGCCGCGCCCTGCGCCACGCATTCGTCGGGGTTGATGCTGCTCGCCGGGCGCTTGCCGGTCAGCTTCTGGACATGCGCCTGCACCGCGGGGATGCGCGTGCTGCCGCCCACGAGCAGCACCTCGCCCAGCTCGCTGGCGGCGATGCCCGCATCGTTGAGCGCTTGCATCACCGGCTCGGCGGTGGCTTCCACCAAGTGCCGCGTCAGGCGGTCGAATTCCGCGCGCGTGATGGTCTGCTCCAGGTGCAGCGGCCCGGTGGCATCCTGCGCTAGGAACGGCAGGTTCACCACGGTCGATTCCATGCTCGACAGCTCGCGCTTCGCCTGCTCGGCGGCCTCGCGCACGCGCTGGTGCGCCATCGCGTCGCGCGTCAGGTCGACGCCGGTCTGGGTGCGGAACGCATCGAGCAGGTGCTTCGCCAGCGCTTCGTCGAAGTCGTCGCCGCCCAGGCGGTTGTCGCCCGCGGTGGCCAGCACCTCTATCACGCCGTCGCCGATCTCGATGACCGACACGTCGAAGGTGCCGCCGCCCAGGTCGTAGACCATGACCTTCTGCGCTGTGCCGTGGTCGAGCCCGTACGCGAGCGCTGCCGCTGTGGGCTCGTTGATGATGCGCAGCACGTTCAGCCCGGCGATGGTGCCGGCGTCTTTCGTGGCGTTGCGCTGCATGTCGTTGAAGTAGGCGGGCACGGTTATGACGGCGTCAGCCACCTCGGTGCCGAGGAAGCTCTCTGCGTCGGTGCGCAGCTTGCGCAGTATCATGGCCGACAGCTCCTGCGGCGAGAAGCCCTTGCCGTCGATATCCTTGCGCCAGTCGGTGCCCATGTGGCGCTTCACGCTGCCGATGGTGCGGTCGGGGTTCATGGCAGCTTGCCGCTGCGCCACGGCGCCCACCAGGCGCTCGCCGTCTTTCGTGAAGGCGACCACTGAGGGCGTGGTGCGCTGCCCTTCGGCGTTCGCTATCACCTCGGGTGCGTCGCCTTCCACGGTTGCCACACAGCTGTTGGTGGTGCCAAGGTCTATGCCGATAGCCGTCATGTTCGCGCCTTCCTATGGGTGCGCCGCCATCCTGGGTGCAGGGCGGCGCATTCGATTCGTCTCGGATGATAGTCTGACATGAAACCGCCGGGTCAACCCGCGAAAACAGAATATCGTTACGAACAAGGGCGCCCGGCTCGTGGGGAAGCCGGGCGCCGCATGTGCATTTCAGACCTTCCTGAATATATGACATAGTCTATTACTAGTCAACACCTTGCATATTCTCACCATGTGCGATGGGCCCAGAACCTCCTCTCTCTTCCGGAACGGTCGGGAGCTTCTCGCACCCTGCTAGCAACGGCTTCGCCCCGTGTTCTCCATGCTAGGCGCCTCTGGGATAGCGGATAGCGGCTCTCAAGCGCACAAAAACGAAATAATTGGCTGAAAATCGGGTTTAATACAACGGAGAGCAAGAATAGAGGAGCGTGGTATGTTCGGTGTCGCGGTAGCACGGCTCGATCAGGTATCGGAGGCCGAGAAGGAGCGCTATCAGGCGCTCTACTGCGGGCTGTGCCGCGCCATCAAGCGCCGCTACGGGCAGCTGAGCCGCGCTGCGCTCAGCTACGACCTCGCTTTCCTGACGATGTTCCTCGATTCGCTCACCGAGCCGGTCGAGCGTTCGGGTACGGCGCGCTGCGTCGCCCACCCCGCCAAGCAGATGCCCTATTGCGAATCGGCCTACAGCGACTTCGCGGCCGACCTGAGCGTCGCGCTGGCATATCACAAATGCCTCGACGACGTGGCCGACGACGGCAGCGCGAAGGCGCACGCAGCCGAGATGGCCCTGCGCAGCCGATACGCGCAGGCGCAGGAGCGCATCGGCGCCGAATGCGCGGCCATCCAGCAGGCGATGGAGGAGATACGCGCGCTCGAGGCACAGCCCGATACCGCCCCCGATGCTTGCGCGCGCGTGTTCGGCCGCCTGATGGGTCAGCTATTCGCCGCGGGCTGCTGCTGGGAAGAGGCCGACGCGGCGAGCCGCTGGGAGGGCGCCATGTGGGCGCAGGCGGCGGCAGGGTTCGGTGCGCTGCTGGGACGCTTCATATATATGATGGATGCGGCGGTCGACTACGCTGCCGACGAGCGTTCGGGCAGCTACAACCCGTTCGTGCGCCTCGGAGCCGGCCCGCAGCAGATGCGCGAGGTGCTGGAGGTGCTCGCGGCCGATATGGCCGAGGCGTTCGAGCGCCTGCCGCTCGTGCAAGATGTGCACTTGATGCGCAGCGTTCTTTACGCTGGCGTTTGGCAGAAGTTCAATCATACTTATAAAGAACGATCAGAAGCTGCGATATCGGAAGGCGAACCGCGAGGATAGTGGAGAACCCATACGACATACTGGGCGTGTCGCGCGATGCGTCGATGGACGAGGTGAAGAAGGCGTACCGCAAGAAGGCGCGCGAGAACCATCCCGACTTGAACCCGGGCGATGCTGCGGCTGAAGAGCGCATGAACAAGATCAACGAGGCGTACGACCGCATCACGAATCCGGAGAAGTACGCTGCGAGCGACGCGCGCAAGCGCGGCTATGCCGGCTCCAGCGGTCCGGGCAGCGCTGGCCCGTCTAGCGCGGGCGGCGCCGGTGGCGGGTACTACGACCCCTTCGGCTACGGCGGCCCGAGCGGACAGGGCGGCGCTGGCCCCACCGGGCAAGACCCCTACGGTTGGACCACCATCAACTTCGACGATCTGTTCGGCGGCGCTTACGCGACGCAGGGGGCGCCGGTACACCCGGAAGAGGCCGCAGGCGACTCGCCCGAGGTGCGGCAGGCCATCTACGCCATCAATACGAAGAGCTACCGCGACGCCATCGGCATCTTGCAGAATATACCGTCGAGCGGCCGCAACGCCCGCTGGTACTACCTGTTCGCGCTGGCGAACAACGGGGCGGGCAACACGGTGGCAGCGCACGACAACATCCGCCGCGCGCGCCAGATGGACCCGGGCAACCCTGATTACGCCCGCGCCGAGAGCCAGTTCACGCGCCGCGCGCAGACCTACACCCAGCAGGGGCAGGGGCGCGGGTTCACCAGCTTCGGCATCGATCCGAACTGGCTGTGCTGCTGCTTGTGCTTGGGGCCTACCTGCTGCTCGTATTTCAGCCGCATGTTCATGTACGGCTGCTATTTCTAGGCGGGGAACCAGCCTACATATTGTGTGGGGCAAAATCGGCAGCGCTACATTTTGCGGTCGGTTGAGAACCGCTGGCGGCGGGGTTGCTATTCCCCGTAAAACCGCTGTTTTTCGGCGGTCAAGACTTGATATCGGTTGCGCGAATCTGTATACAATACGTTACTTAAAAGTACCACCTCGGTAAGAAACGGATACGAATATGAAACGCACGACAAGCCGTATTCTTTCAGTGGCGCTCTCGGCGACGCTCGCATGCTCGCTCTTCGGGGCGCCCGCTCTGGCCGACCCCGGCTCGAGCTCGCGGGCAGAGGAGCAGGGCGGCGAAGCTGCCGTTGCTGACGCTTCCGCCGATGCGCCGGAAGCTGAGCCGGACGCAGTCGAGGGCGATCTGGCCTTCGAGGACCTGCTCGACATCCCTGCTGATGTGCCTGCGGAAGGCGATGAGCTCGGCATCGACGAGGAAGAGGCCATCGTCTACGAGGACGAAGCCGCACCCGCCGAGGGTCGCGAGGGCGTCGTCCAGCCGCGCACCCCGAATCGCATGATAAACGTGACCATCAAGGACACGCGCCAGACGGTGTACCACGAGAGCACCGAGTTCGAGATATCGCTCGACGGCCCCACGCGCGACACGATGGTGGTGTCGAGCACGAAGTCGGAGCGCCCCAAGACCGACAACATCGACAGCAGCATGACGGGCACCGACGACTTCCGCTACTACGTAGCGCTGGCCTCGTTCCAGAAGCTGGAGCCCGGCACGTACACGGTCACCATCAAGAGCGACAAGTTCACCACCTATCAGCAGGTGATAGAGCTGAACGCGGGCGCGCGCTCGATCATGCTGTATACCGGCAGCACGAGCGTGAACGTGGACGATAAGATATCCCAGCCCGGCCTGATCTACTACGGCGACGTCGACCGCAACGGCAGCGTCACCCGCAGCGACGCCCTCCAGGTGATCGGTGCGATAGAAGACCGCGAGGACAAGGCTTGGAACAACCTGAACGGCGAGCGCACCGCCGAGGGCGCCGACGTGGTGAACCTGATCGACCTCCAGATACTCGCCGAGAACCTCGGCCACGATACCGTGCTGTCCGAGGCGGTGGACACGTCCACCCCGGGCACCCCCGGCGACACCGATGATGTGCCGCTGCCCGACTTCGCGGTGGACGAGAACACGTCCATCGTCGAGAGCGCTGATAAGAACGCGGTCACGCCCGACCGCATCGACGAGATCATCGGCAACTTCGATCCGTCCACCGTGCTGCTGATGCAGCCGACGAACGGCGAGGCCATCAGCCAGGCGAACCCCGTTCAGATAGATATGAACAACCTGCAGAACGTGCTGTCGAACGAGGAGACGCAGTACGACCCCGACACGGGTGCTGTGCTCCCGCCGTCTGAGCCCGTGCTGGTCGAAGGCGTGAAGATAACCTCGCCGGTGGCCTCGCAGGGCGCGGTGAAGGGCGGCACGCTGGTGGCCACCTACGACGACAACGGCGTCGAGCGCACCATCGAGGTGCCCTTCGACGACGAGGCTGAGGGTTCCAGCAGCCAGGTGACGCGCTCGCTGAGCGCGGGCGCCATGGCGGCCAGCGCCTCGTCGGCGACGGCCGAGACCGCATTGCAGACGACCATCCCCGGAGCATCCGGTGCGGCGCGCGCAGCGGAGCAGGATGATGACGCGGCCGCTACCCAGGCGAGCGCAGCGAAGAGCGCTGCCCGTTCGCTGGCGGCGCCTGTGCAGGCGTCCGGCGTGCGCGCGGCCAGCCGCACCATCGCGGCTCCCGCCGGTTCGGCTACCAGCGCCATCGTGGCGCCCGACGGCACCATCACCATCAACTTCGGCAAGAAGATAGCCATCAAGCGCATCACGCTGAAGGTGACCAAGACGGCGGCCAGCAGCGGCGAGCTGAACCTCGCCGAGATATCCTCGGTGGAATTCCTGAACGACATGGACCAGAACGTCGGCGCTCCCGAGATGAACATCCCGGAGGGTCTGGCGGTGACGAACGGCAGCAAGCAGTTCACCCTGACCTGGGAGCCGGCGCCGAATTCGCGCGGCTACGAGGTATCCATCGAAGCCAAGGGCAAGCAGGAGATACGCCGTACCACCGCTACCAGCCTGACCGTCACCTCGTTCGTGGGCGGCACGAAGGGCAAAGTGGAGAACGGCATCGCCTACACCGTGAAGGTGCAGTCGATGAATGGCGAATGGCGCAGCGGCTGGAGCCAGTCGGTCGTGGCGCGCCCGAAGGCCACGAAGGTGCCCGACAAGCCCGAGGGCGTGACCGCCCGCGGCGGCTACCGCTTCGTCGCCCTGTCGTGGAAGGCGATGGAGGACACCGACTTCTATAACGTGTACTACCGCCTCAAGACGGATGCGAACGATGGCGCGTGGACCAAGATAGCCAATATCGAGAACAACAGCTACACGCTCGATGGCCTCGCTGACCGCACGGAGTATCAGTTCTACGTGACGGGTCAGAACGAGATAGGCCCCAGCCCGGCATCGGATGTGGTGAGCGGCCGCACCGAAGCGGTGGAGCCGGCCGAGCTGCCCAACTACAAGGCTATCAGCAATGATCGCATCGTTTCGCTCGGCATCGCCGCGCCGGCGCAGATCGTGGATACCGAGAACAACATGACCACTTCAGACTGGTCGTCGGTCGTTCCGGTGAAGCATATCCTGATGGATGGCGACTACCGCTCTTACGTGAACGTGACCGACTGGGATATGGGCGTGTCTTACCATACCGGTGCTGGCATCATCGCGACATTCGATGAGCCGCTTGACAGGCTCGGCTTCATCTCGTTCGCGGCAGCCATCGACAACAACTCGTACAGCGGTCTGCGCGTTACCGTGACGCATTCCGATGGCAAGATAGAACCGGTGCCTGGCGCCAGCATCACGCAGAAGACCTGCGAGAATGGCCGCCGCTACAACATCGTGCGCCTGCCCGGCAACGATGCGAACACCGATGTGAAGAGCGTGCGCATCGGCCTGAACCGCTACAGCCGCGGCATGAACATCGCCGAGATGCGCTTCCATGACTACGACAGCGTCTACGATGACATCATGGGCGTGTACGATGATGAGATGCACATCCGCCTGCGCGACGACCTCGGCCTGGCCGCTGGCACGTCAGCACCGCAGGACGAGACGTCCGAGGCGCGCTACAACCGCATGAAGGCTGCTCTGGATACGCTTCAGAACAGGCTCAACGAGAAATCGAACGGCGAGGAATTCCCGTTCAAGGCATCGGCGCAGTCTGAGCTCGACTATGCGAAGAAGCTGCTCGACGACGAGAAGGCCGGTCTGGGCGATGTGCGCCGCGTGCATGCGAGTCTGGCTGACGCCTATGATGGCGGCAAGAACCTCGGCATCAGCGGCCTGAACGCATGGCAGCCGCTGGGCAAGGCCATCGCTGCGGGCGACCGCATCATCGTGTACGTGAAAGCGAAGGATTCCGGCAATACCGGCCGTTCCAAGATCGACCTGTACGTGGGCCAGCAGTACGGCGAGTCGAGCATGCCGCCGCGCCGTCTGGGCACGTTCTCGAACGGGCGCACCGAGTTCACGGTGCCGGCTGACTTCCTCTCCTCGTCCGAGTTCGAGAAGGGTGGCCGCATGTACGTGCAGTACACCGGCAACAACCCAGCGGACGACTACGAGGTGCGCATCCTGGGCGCCGAGGATATCCCCATGCTCGACCTGTATGGCGTGACCGACGAAGCTGCCCGCGATGAGCTGATAAGCGATTACGTGGCTGAGCTCGAGGATCATGTGGGCAAGCTGGAGCAGACCCACAAGGCGATGCACGAGACGGAGAACGACGAGCATGAGCATGCCAGCGTGAACTACCCCTATGAGCCGATACGCTGCATATCGAATGCGACTGACATCATGACCGACCGCATGATGATCTCTGTGCATGCCGATAAGGCGCTCGAGGCGTGCGGCCAGAACCTGCCGAGCGCCACGCGTGCTGACCATCTGGCGACGTCTCTTGAGGGCCTCGACCAGATGATGGACCTGTTCTACCAGCACAAGGGCCTGATGAAGGGCGCTGGCGGCACGAACGAGGTGCCAGCGCGCCACCTGAACATCCGCTGCATGCAGATGTTCGCAGGCGCCTTCATGTACGCTGCGGGCAACCACATCGGCGTGGGTTATCCCGAGTCGAAGAACTTCGGCATTCTGGTGCCGGTGGAGACCGATGAGAACGGCAAGCTCACGCAGGGCCAGTACTACGGCTGGGGCTCGGCGCACGAGATCGGCCATAACATCAACGACGGCCGCTATGCCCTGGCTGAGGTGACGAACAACTACTTCGCCCAGATCTGCTGGATCATCGAGGGGCAGAGGCAGGGTGGGGTGGATAGCCCCGCCAAGCAGCGCTGGCAAGATGCGAGCGTCTACGAGCGCGTTACGTCGGGTGCGATGGGCCGTACGGGCAATGTGGCTACGCAGTTGGCCATGTACTGGCAGCTGATGCTCGCCTATGACAAGTCGCCGGAGGTGTACACGTTCTACGACAGTGCTGATAGTCTGCTGGCTAACCGCTTCTACGCGAAGATGGAGAGCTATGCTCGCAACCCATCGTCTGCTCCGGGCACGCTCGTGCTGGGCGACCGCGACCAGAACACCATCAGGCTGGCGAGCGCCGCTGCCGGCAAGGACCTGCGCACCTTCTTCGAGCGCTGGGGCTTGGAGGCCGACGCTGATACGGTTGCGTATGTGGAGCAGTTCCCGGCAGAGGAGCGCGCGATCTACTACGACACCAACGCTACGCGCAAGGTGCGCGGCGGCGTGCCGGCTGCGGAGAGCGACGCTAGCAGCGTAGCGGTGGGCGGATTCCGCGATGTGTCCGATACGGAGAGCTCGGCGCCGAACACCGTCGCGCTCGATGGCAGCGATGTGACGCTGACCATGAGCACGGGCGGCAACGCGAGCATCCACGGTTACGAGATCACCCGCAACGTCTATGCCGCTGGCAAGCTGATCGGCGAGGTGGTCGGGTTCGTGGAGCCGACCGATGGCGTGGCCACCTTCACCGACCATGCGGCCTATCTGGGCAACATCTGCGTGGAGTACGACGTGCGCGCCGTGACCAACAACCTGTACTACAGCGAGCCGCAGCGCACGCATCAGGTGAAGCTGGCGGGCAACGGCCTGTACGACAGCGCGCAGTGGACCGTCTCTAGCAATATGACGTCGCCGCAGGATATCCAGAGCATCCTGGATGCCATGAGCAACAGCACCTACGATTGCAGCGGCGTGGTGGACGACAGCGGGGCCGACGGATACGTGCCGGCCATCGATCACATCCTCGATGGCAGCGAGGTGGAAGTGCCCAAGCTCGCCGCCAACGGCAGCGTGGTGGTAGATGAGAAGGGCGCCATCCAGATGGAGAAGAAGGGCACCTATCGCGGCAGCGCTACGGCCGACCCGCAGGTGACCATCGACATGGGCTCGAAGCGCAAGGTAGAGCACCTCGAGTACACGCAGGGCAACGCTGGTGCTGCCATGGGCGCCTATAAGGTGGAGCTCAGCGAGAACGGCACCGATTACGTGGAGGCCGCGACGGGCACCATAACCGGCACCAGCCCCACGCAGATCTACTTCCCTGACACCACCGAGGGCGGGGATGGCTATGTCGATACGTTCTGGGCTCGCTATGTGCGTGTGACCATGCCCGGCCAGGCCGGCAAGGAGATCGGCATCGCGTCGCTGAAGGTGTACGGCCCCTCGGGCGACAACGTGGAGCTGACCGAGGTCAAGGTGGAAGGCGAGTCTGCCTCCATCCCCGCCATCGGCAAGCTGAAGGACGACTTCGTTTATGAGGCTTCCACGGGCAAGAAGATACCGGCGGGCTCCATCATCTTCACGGGCTCGTACAAGGGCAACCCGGCCTACAACGTGTTCGTGCTGTACAACGAGAAGGGCGAGCTGCTGGGCGGTGCCGACCTCGAGGGCAACCTGCAAGCGAACCAGATCGTGCTGGCGGACGACCCGGGCAATGCCGAGCTGGGTGAGACGGCTGACGGCCGCTGGGTGTATTGGATAGAGCCCGGTGCTGCGTGGAGTGCTGAGAAGGTGCGCGTCGAGATGTACCGCGTCGACAACGCCTTCACGAACGAGGGCCAGCGCCTGGTGAGCGATTGCAAGTTCGTGACAGTGCCGGGCGATCTGCCCGACATCGTGCTGACCAGCGATGCAACCAACCCGAACAACTAGCCGAACGGAAAGCGGAGTAGTGAACATGGAGAACATGATGAAGAGATGCGCCGGCGCTGTGGTGGCCGCGCTTGCGATGTGCCTTGCTCTGGCGGTTCCGTCGGCATGGGCTGACTCGGTCAGCGACGAGGTGCTGCTGGCCCCGGTGGAGGGCGCGCATGACGTGTCGGTGTCCATCAAGAGCAAGGAAGCCGACGTGACCGCGGTGTCGCTCGCGCTCGATGTCGCTGTGGTGGGTGAGGGCGCGGCTGATGTGACCGTGGGCTTCACCTTCTCGGATGCGCTGGTTGGCGCGAAGGTGAAGGAGTTCACCACCGACGAGAACGGCCGCATGAACATCTATGTGGCTGGTGGCGAGAACCTGTTCAAGGACGGGACGCTCGCGCTGGGCCGTGTGGTGCCCACCGCCAAAGAGGGCGCCAAGGTGTCCGCCAAGATGAAAGTGGAAGTGCCCGAGGGCGACGGTGTGCTCCAGTTCGTGCGCATGGGCGGTGCTCGTGTGTACGATCTTGAGCCTTCGACCACGTTGTATCGGCCCGAGGCGGTGACGGTCGATCTGGCTGCGCTACCGAGCGTGCCCGACCCCACGCCGACCCCGGACGACAAGGGGCCGAACAACGATATCATCGGCCAGACGCCCGACACGAATCCGAACAAGGAGCTGCCGGCCACGGGGGATGGGCTGGTGCCGATCATCGTCGGCTTGGTGTGCGTGGCTGCGGTGGCGGCAGTGGTCATCGTGGCGCTGGTGGTGCGCAAGAAGAAGGCCGACAAGCAGTAGCTCGCCGCTTGGCCGTTGCTTAGCAGCGGCTGCGTGCTGCGCGCTCGGCCGCCCGGCGTGAGCCGGCCAAGGAACATGCATGAAAAGAAAGACCCTGCGCGATGCAGGGTCTTTCTCGTTCGCAGGTGAGCCGCCCTGCGTATGCGTTACGGCTGCGCGTATGCGCGCCGCGGATGCTGCGCTGCGGCAGTTACTTCGCCGCTACCAAGTCGGCCTTCGCGCCGTCGTTGCTGCCGATGACGCCCTTCGAGGCCAAGTCGGCGATCTGAGCGTCGGTGTAGCCGAGGCCCTTCAGTATCTCCTCGTTGTTCTCGCCCAGCTTCGGGGCGCGCTTGTAGTCGGGCTCGTAGTTGCTGAACGTGCAAGGCACGCCGATGGTCTTGAAGCTGCCGCGTGCGTCGCCCTGGTCGATGGTGACGATGGTACCATCGCTGTTCAGGTCGGGATCGTTCTCGATCTCGTTCCAATCGAGCACGGGTCCCACAGGCACGCCTTTCGCGCCTAGCTCCTTGGTCAGCGTGTACTTGTCGTACTGCATCGTGTACTCCTCGACGCGCTTATATACCTCGGCTTTGTGCTCGTCGCGCGCGTTCGGCGTGCTGAACTTCGGGTCGGTCAGCCAGTCTTGGAAGCCCATCGCGTTGCAGAAGGTCTCGAAGCCCTTCGGCGACTGCTGTATCACGATGTACACGTAGGCGTTCGGGTCGGTTTCCCAGCCTTTGGCGCGGTAGCACCAGCCGAGCACCAAGCCGCCCTCGGCGTTCGCGGCGCGCGGGATGGCCTTGCCCCACTTGTAGCCCGGGTAGCAATCGTAGTAGGTCAGCTCGCCCAGGTTGTCCAAGATGAGCTGGTCGCGCAGCTTGATGCGGCACAGGTTCAGCACGGCGTTCTGCATCGACTGGTATACGTAGCAACCCTCGCCGGTGCGATGACGCTGCTCGAGCGCAGCCAGGATGCCGATCAGCAGGTGCATGCCGGAGTTCGAATCGCCCAGCGCTGCGCCCGACTGCGTGGGCACGTTGTTCTCGCCTTCATACCACCCGGTGGTTGATGCGGAGCCGCCGGCGCACTGCGCCACGGGCTCGAACGCCTTCACATGCTCGAAGCGGCTGCCTTTGTTGAAGCCCTTCAGCGACGCCATGATGCACTTCGGGTTGATCTTGTGCACCTGCTCCCAGCCGAAGCCCAGCTTCTCCACATCGCCCGGGCCGATGTTCTCCACGAAGATGTCGGCGTCGGCCAGCAGCTTCGTCAGCACCTCGGCGCCGGAGGGGTCCTTCATGTCCAAGGTGATGGACTTCTTGTTAGCATTCAGCTGGAGGAAGTACAGGGAATACGACCCGTCGACGTCGTTCATCTCGTTGCGTGTGGGGTCGCCGCCGTGCACTTTCTCCAGCTTGATGACCTCGGCGCCCAGCCATGCCAGCATCTGCGTGCAGGATGGGCCCGATTGGACCTGCGTCCAGTCGATGACTTTGATACCCGCCAGCGGGGCGGTCGATCGCGTGTCAGTCATGATGCCTCCTCGGTTCGCTCTTCTCGGTCTCGCTTCGAACATCCCAAGGGTATAAGGTGCGGCGTGTCGGGCGGTGCCACCGCATGGTTTTGAAACGGAAGCGCTGCGGCTGTGATACGCTGCCGTTACCTGGGTCCGCGGTGTTGTTTTTCCATATGTTGCAGGTCATGCTGCCGCAGGCGATATGTTCCATTACAATTAATGGAACTGCCTCTATTGTGGATGCGCTAGGAAGCGAATGGCTAAGAAGAACAAGAAGAAAAAGACCGCACAGGAGCTGAGCGAAGAGCAACGCGTGCGCAAGGCCCAGAAGGAGAAGGCCAAGGCGCAGGTGAAGCGCGCTGTGCAGGCGACCGAGCAAGAGATCGCAGCGCAGGCTCCGGAGGCTGCATCTGATGCGGAAGCCGATGCGGAGGCCGAGCGCATCGCCTTGAAAGAGGCGATGGATGCTGCGCGCGAGAGCGCTGCGGTGCTGCGCGAGGCGGCGAATGCGCTCTCCCAGTCGGCTGCGCAGTCGGTAGCCGCTGCGCGTTGGGGGCAGTTCCCGGGCCAGAATATGGGCATACCGGCGGCTGGCATGGCACCCATGCTCCCGCCGTATCATCAGGAGGGCATGCGCCCGCCTGCGGGCATGCCGGCCGGTTCCTACGACGATCCGTACGCCGATATGCGCGACCGCGAGATGCGCGAATCGGCGGGTTACAGCCCGAAAGAGCCTGCTGACGTCCCGTCGGCTGACGGACGCGGCGGCAAGCGCTGGGGCTCGCCCATCAAGAGCTTGAAGTCGCGCGTCGCGGCGGTGGCTGGCGGCGGCCAGCAGAAGGCCGGCCGCGCCGACGCGGCGATGCTCTCGGGGCTGCCCAAGTTCGGCGAGGCGCCCGACCCGCTGCCGTCGCCACAAGAGATACTCGCAAGCCTTCCCTCGTTCGACGTGACGGGGCGCCCGACGGCGCCCGAGCCGCAACCGAGCTCGGAGATGGCGTACCAGTCGGGCCAGGTGGCCGAGGCCGCATTCCCGACATTCGCCGACCCGACCTCCTTCCCGGTGGAGATGCCGCTCTCGCAGGTGCCGCCGGTTCAGGAGCAAGTCATAGAGATACCCGCGCAAGAGGTGGTGTACGGAGAAGTGCAGATGCCCGACCCTTATGTGCAGGCATACGACCCGATGCAGGGCTACGACCCTTCGGTCATGTATGACCCGACGCAAGCATTCGACCCTGCCATGCAGATGCAGGGCTACGATCCCGCCATGCAGGGCTACGACCCCTACGCGTATGGCGGCATGGCTTACGATCCTTATGCCGACCCGACGCTCTACGCGGGTGTTGGCGTGCCGCCGAAGGGCGGCATGGCCACTGCGTCGCTGATATTGGGCATCTTGTCCATTTTGGTGGCGTTCCTGCCGCCGCTCGGCATCGTGCTGGCGGTGCTGGCCATCGTGCTGGCGAAGGCGTATGCGAAGAAGGGCGGCATGGCTCCACGCGCAGGCACCGGACGCGTGTGCGGTGTGGTGGGGCTCGTGCTCAGCATCGTATTGGCCATTGCCATCGGCGTGTTCGTGGCGTACTTCGTGGGCGGTCTATACGGCGAATCGAACGCCGGCGCCATCATGGGATATCTGCAGACGACCCCGCTCGCGCAATTCTTATAAGCTATGGAAAAAGACGCGAATAAAGACACCGGCAAGCAGAAGCCGAGCTTCTTCGAGCGGTTGACGGGCAAGCGCTCTGAGGTCTCCGAGGACGAATTCTTGGAGCTGCTGGACGAGGCGCCCGAGCTGGCCGACGACGAGAAGCGCATGATCCAAGACATCATCGACCTGGGCGACACCGTGGTGAACGAGATATGCACGCCGCGCGTCGATGTCATGCTGGCGCAAGACGACGAGACGGGCCGCGCCGCGCTCGAGCGCATGCGGGGCACCGGGTACTCGCGCCTGCCGGTGTGCCATGACAGCATCGACGATATCATCGGCATCGTGCATTACAAGGACCTGATCGGTCCGCTCATGGACGGCTCGATCGACGAGCCGGTCACGCGGTTCATGTACGAGCCGATGTTCGTGCCTGAGACGAAGGATGTCATCCCGCTCCTCGGCGAGATGCAGGCCCAGCACCAGCAGATGGCCATCGTGGTGGACGAGTACGGCGGCACCGAGGGCGTCATAACCATCGAGGACATCGTGGAGGAGATCGTCGGCGAGATAGCCGACGAGTCCGACGTGGGTGGCGAGCTGCTGACGCAGGTGGAGCCGGATGTGTGGCGCGTCGACGGCCGCTTCCCGGTGGAGGATGCCCTGGAGCTCGGCTGGCCCGTCGAAGCATCGGACGATTACGAGACCATAGCCGGTTGGCTGATGGGCACGCTCGATTCCGTGCCGAAGGCGGGCGATGTGGTGCTGGCCGACGGCTACGAGTTCAAGATAGAGAAGATGCGCCGCAGCCGTATCTCGCTGATACGGGTTCAGAAGCTGGCGTAGCCGGCTATCTCAGCCAAGAAGGCGGCGCTGTACCGTTCGAGCTTCTTCTCGCCGACGCCTTTCACTTCCAGGAATTCCTCTGCGGTTCGGGGCATGCGCGCGCACATATCGCGCAGCGCAGCATCGGAGAACACCACGTAGGGCGGCACCTCCTCTTCGTCGGCGATGCGCTTGCGCAGTTTGCGCAGCCGCTCGAACAGCTCGGCATCGACGGGCTGCGCGTCTGCGCCGCCTGCATCCGGTCGCCGTTCGCTGCGCGGTTTGCGCTGGATGCGCTTTATCGCGAAGGTGAAATCGGGCGCGGCGGCTTCGCGGAAGCGCGGGCCGAACCCTACCAGCGGGTAGCGTCCTTCCGTGATGCTCAGGTAGCCCTCGGCGGTCAGCAGCCCGATCAGGTCTTTCATCTGGCCATCGCTCAGCTCCACGGTGCCGAAGCAGGGCAGTTCGTCGAGGCGTGCCTCCCGCACCTTCTCGTTCGCCTTCCCGCGCAGCACTGCTGCTATCGTGCCCTTCCCGAAGCCGCCGCGCATGCTCTGCACGCAGCGCATGACCGCCCGGGCCTCGGCGGTGGCGTCGATGCTCTCCACGTCGTCGGTACAGTTCGAGCAGTTGCCGCAACTGCTTTCCTCGGTCGGCACGTCCTCGCCGAAATAGGCTAGGATGTGCCGCCGCAAGCAGTGCGTGGTCAGGCAGTAACCGCACATGGCGTCGAGCATGCGCCGTCGCGATGCCGCCACCGTCTCGGCTTCGTCGGCCGACAGGTCTTCGTTCGCGTCCATGTTCGCTATGAAGAACCGCGCGGTGGATATGTCCTTGTCGTTCCAGAGCAGCAGGCATTCCGCGGGCTCGCCATCGCGCCCGGCGCGGCCGGCTTCCTGGTAGTACGCCTCTATCGAGCTGGGCATGTTGAAATGCGCCACGTAGCGCACGTTCGATTTGTCGATGCCCATGCCGAAGGCGTTCGTGGCTACCATCACGGGGGCGTCGTCGGTTATGAAGGCGTGCTGGTTCGCCATGCGCTCGGCCGCGCTCAGGCCCGCGTGGTAGCGCGTGGCGGACAGCCCGGCGGCTACGAGCGCGGCGTGCACCTGCTCCACCGAGGCGCGCGTTTGGCAGTAGATGATGCCGCTCTCGTGCGGCCGGGCGAGCACGAATCCGAGGATGCGGCTCTGCTTCTGCTGCTCGGGGAGGCGCTCCACGGCCATGTGGAGGTTCGGACGGTCGAACCCGGTGACGGTGGTCTGCGGCTGGTGCAGATCGAGCATGTCGACGATGTCGCTGCGCACCTTCTGCGTGGCGGTGGCTGTCAGGGCGATGACGGGCGGCCGCGCGGGCAGCAGGGCGGTGAATTGTGCGATGCGCAGGTACGATGGGCGGAAATCTTGTCCCCACTGCGATACGCAGTGCGCTTCGTCCACTGCGATCAGCGACAGGGGCGCTCGGCGGGCGAACTCGATGAACTGCTCGTTCTCGAGGCGCTCCGGCGCCACGTAGAGCAGGTCGAAGGCACCGTCGAGCGCGCGGCGCATGATGTCGGCGTGCTCGTGCACCGGCAGCGCCGAGTTCAGGAACGCTGCTGCGATGCCCGTTTCGCGCAGGGCCTGCACCTGGTCTTTCATGAGCGAGACGAGAGGCGACACCACCAGCGCCACTCCGTCGCGCACGATGGCAGGCACCTGGTAGCAGATGGATTTACCGGCGCCGGTGGGCATCACCGCGAGCACGTCGCGGCCTCCGAGCACCGCTGCCACCACCTCAGCCTGCCCGGGGCGGAACGAGTCGTAGCCGAAGTGCGTGCGCAGAGCCGCGATAGCAGCCTGCGGGGGCGCACTCAGCGCGGCAGCGCTCGGTGCCGGTGAGGTTCCGCCAAGTGCAGCTTCGCTGGACGCAGATGCGGCTTCGTCAGATACGGATGTGGCTCCGTCGGGCACGGGCGAGGTTCCGCCAAGTGCAGCCCCGCCGGTCGTATGCGCAGCCCCGCCGGGCGTGGTGGTGTCGCTGGATGCGAGCGCGGCTTCGCTTGGCGCGGCGATACTGCTGTCTGTTATGAGATGATCCGTAGGTTCGCTCCCGATTCGTTGGAATGCCGCACATTCTACCCGCTCGGAGCATCCTTCGATAGACCCCAAAATGCGTTCCCGATCACCACGCGCATCACCATTCGCACCATCCCCATCTATGCACCGATCCGCCCATATGCGCTTTCCATCCGTTCCCGCATCTTGCGCAGACCTTGCCCGTATCTTACGCAGACCATACGCAATCCTCGTCGTCTCCTCGCATCCGAAAATGCACCCCTTGAACAGGTGATATACCGTTGCATCTGGGGGTTTGCGGGTGTTGCTGGGTGGAGCCGTTCGCGGGGTGCCGATGGCGATTTGTTGATTGCCTCGGAGGGTTTATGCGGTAGAATAGCTGAGACATAAAACGTTATCCCGGCAGCGAATCCACTTACAATTCAGCCAGCTGTCACCGCTTCGGCGGTTAATTTGCGTTGGAAGGCAAAGCAGCGGTTTGGCAAAAGGCAAGCACATAGCAGCGTCGGCGCCCTTGGGTCAGGTGCGCGTCGGCAAGCATGCAGCAGCTGGTGCCCTTGCGCTCGGCACCGCCGGTGCGCACGCGGCCCATGCGAGCAGCAGCTTCGGCTGGAAGCACGCTCCGGAAGGTGCGATGGCCGCTGCGGTGCGCCCCCGCGCAGGAGCTACGCGGCGCACGGCCCCGATGGTCGTGGCTGCGGCGGTCTGCGCAGCCGTGCTGATAGCCTGGGGTGCTGGGCTGGGTCTGGCCTCGGCTGGCGGTTCCGCTCAGGTGGCCCTTTCCAACAATGGAGCAGAATCCGAGCAGCCCACGACCGAGGTAGCGGCAGATCTGTCGCGCACCACGGCTCTGGGCGAGACATCTCAGCGCGACGTGTCGGCGGGAGTGGCCGAGATAGCAGCCGAAGAAGAGGCTGCCCGTATAGCTGCTGAGCAAGCTGCGCGCGATGGTGAAGCGCGCTGCATCGAGCAGGCGAAGGCGGCGCAGGCGAAGTCGGCAGCGAACGGCGGCGTGGGCGTGTATGCCGTCGATTTCTCCGTCGGACGCGACGCCTTCCTTGCCGAATGGACTGCCCGCATCGATGCTTATCTGGCCGGCTCGCCCTTGGCGGGCTACGGTGCCGTCTTCGCGGAAGCCGCGTGGGAGAACGGCGTCGACCCGCGCTGGTCGCCCGCCATCTCGAACACCGAGAGCACAAAGGGCCGCCACTGCTTCGCATGGCACAACGCATGGGGTTGGACCGGCGGCGCCTGGCCCGACTGGAACACGGCGATACGCACGCACGTGCGCGGTCTGGCCGAGGGCTACGGCTTCACGCTGAGCCTGACGAATGCCAAGCGCTACTGCCCGCCGAACTACGCGAATTGGTATCGCGACACGCTGAACGAGATCTCGAAGATCTAGCATGAGCAACATCATCATAGTCGGATGCGGGCGTGTGGGTTCGCAGTTGGCGAATATGCTGTCGGATGCCGGCAACAACGTGTGCTGCATCGACCGTTCGGCGGAGGCGTTCGCGAACCTCGGACGCAACTTCAATGGCTCCACCGTGCAAGGCATCGGCTTCGACGAGGACGCGCTCACGCGCGCGGGCATCGAGGAGTGCGACGTGCTGGCGGCGGTCACCCAATACGACAACACGAACCTGATGTGCGCCGAGGTGGCGAATCGCCTGTTCGATGTGCCTCACGTCATCGCGCGGCTGTACAACCCCGGGCGCGAGCGCGCCTACATGCAGTTGGGCATCGACTACGTGTGCGGCACCTCGCTGGTGGCCGAGGAGATGTTCAGCAAGGTGATGAGCGGCCACGGCAGCCACATAACCACGTTCGGCGAGTGCGAGGTGCTGGAATTCTCGTTGAAGCTGAGCAACGGCGATGGCGATGCGCTGTCGGCGCCGCGCAGCATCCGGGTCGCCGAGCTGGAGCACGACCACGACGTGCGCATCATCGCGTTCGAGCGCGGCGACGGCTCGTCGAGCAGCATCCCCACCAGCGAATCGGTGCTCTACGATGGCGACATGGTGCTGGCTTGCATCCGCCACGATTACATCCAGCATTTCGAGAAGTTCATGCAGGGGTAGGCGCGTATGTACATCGTGATAGCAGGCGGGGGGAAGGTCGGCTCGTATCTGGCGACGGTGCTGCTAGAGAGCGGCAATCAGGTGGCCATCATCGAGGAGAACAAGGCGATAGCTGACCTGCTGTCGGTGTCGCTCGAGGGCGAGTACCTCGTCATACACGGCGACGGCTGCGACTCGCGTTTCCAAGAGGACGCGGGTATCCGCCGCGCCGACATCTTCGTGGGTGCAACCGGGCAGGACGACACGAACCTGGTGGCGTGCGAGATAGCCGAGCGCGTATTCCATGTGAACCGCGTCATCGCGCGCGTGAACAGCCCGAAGAACCTGCGCATCTTCCGCAAGGTGGGCATCGAGTGCGTGTCGTCCACCACGCTGATCGCCAATCTGATCGAGGAAGAGGCGCTGCTCGGGAATGTGTCGGTGGTGTCGTCGCTGACGCATGGCAATGTGTCGCTGTCGGAATTCACCATCGGGCATATGCGCCGCCATAGCGACGAGGAAGGCGTGGCGCTGGGCGACATCGAGCTGCCCGAGGGTGCGCTGGCTGTGGCCGTGGCTTACGAGGACGATGCCGAGGTCGCCAACGACGATATGATCCTGTTCCCCGGCGACCAGGTGATCGTAGTGGCCGACGATGATGTGCTCGACGAGGTGCGCGCGGTATTCCGCTCGCTGTAGGCGCGCTGGCCGGGCAGGGCCGGTTGCGCGGAGGGCCTCATGCAGGCGGGGAGCGCGCCGGTGCGCACGTCGGCGCGAGGCGATGCTCCGCTCGTTCGATATCCTGGCGAGATGATTCCCGATGTGCGGCGCGGTGCGCGCGCAAGTGGCATAGAATATCCCTTGCGAGATATGCCGAGCGTGAGCGCGCTGGCAGCCGGGCCGCAGCACGGCGCCGCTAGGTCAGCGCATGCATACAGAGGAGGGCGTTCAGATGATCGACAGGTACACGCGGGACGAGATGGGCAAGATCTGGGACTTCCAGAACAAGTTCGATATCTGGCGCGAGATAGAGGTCTTGGCGTGCGAGGCGCAGGCGGAGCTGGGCCAGTGCGGTATCACGCGCGAGGAAGCGCAGTGGATACGCGACCACGCAGCGGCCGACGCGGCGCGCATCTCCGAGATCGAGCAGACCACGAACCACGATGTCATCGCCTTCACCACGAACATGGCTGAGAACATAGACGCTGACGTGCCTGCGGGGGCCGAGAAGCCCAGCCGCTGGGTGCACTATGGCATGACCTCGAGCGACCTGGGCGACACGGCGCTGAGCTATCAGATCGTGCAGGCGGCCGATATCATCATCGGCGACATACGGCAGCTGGGCGAGACGTGCCGCCGCCGCGCGCTCGAGATGCGCGATGTGCTGTGCGTGGGGCGCACGCATGGCATCCACGCCGAGCCCATGACGTTCGGCATGAAGTTCGGCAGCTGGGCCTGGGCGCTGCATCGCTGCCTCGTGCGCATGCAGCAGGCGCGCGAGGTGTGCGCGGTGGGCGCCATCTCGGGCGCGGTGGGCACCTACAGCAGCATCGACCCCTTCGTGGAGCGCTATGTCTGCGAGCGGCTGGGGCTCGTTCCCGACCCGCTGTCCACGCAGGTGCTGGCGCGCGACCGACACGCGCAGATGGCCGCCGCGCTGGCCACCACGGCGAGCACGCTGGAGAGCATCGCCATGCAGGTGCGCCTGCTCCAGCAGAGCGACGTGATCGAGGCGGAGGAGCCGTTCACCCGCGGCCAGAAGGGGTCGTCGGCCATGCCGCACAAGCGCAACCCCATAACGGCCGAGCGCGTCTGCGGCCTCGCGCGTGTGGTGAAGGCGAATGCGCAGGTGGCCTTCGACGACGTGGCGCTGTGGTACGAGCGCGACATCAGCCATTCCAGCGCCGAGCGCGTGGCGCTGGCCGACAGCTTCATCGCGCTCGATTACATGTTCGGGAAGATGCAGTGGATGCTGGACGGCTTGCAGACCTACCCGGCGAAGATGGAGCACAACCTGTGGCGCACACGCGGGCTGATCTTCAGCAGCAAGGTGCTGCTCGCACTGGTGAATGCCGGGCTGACGCGCGAGGAGGCGTACGTGATCGTGCAGCGCAACGCCATGCGCGTGTGGGAGGATATCCAAAACGCCGTGGCCGGCCCCAGCTTCCGCGAGAACATCGAAGCCGACCCCGATGCCGCCGCGCTCAGCGCCGAGCAGCTCGACGCCATCTTCGACCCGAAAGCATTCCTGACGCGCATAGCCCCCATCTTCGAGCGCCTAGAGGCTCTAGAGTTCTAGGGCTTAACAGCCTTCGATGCCGAGAGCGTCAAGGAAGGGCTAGGGGTGCAGTGCTGTGCCCCTAGCCCTTGGCAGCTCTTTTAAGCTTCCGGCACGCAACCGGCGCTACGCCGCAAGAAGCGGTTGCCCTAACGCCCCGACCGGTCAAAATGTTTCACGTGAAACAATTCTGGAGGCACAGCACGGTCGAGCCTCGACCACCGATGAATCGTTTCACGTGAAACATGTTGACCACCTGCAGGCCGCAGGTCCGGTTGCTAAGACCCCGCAGGTTGAATCCTCTACACCCAGATCTTCACGCGGCATTCTTTGATGGTCTCGCCGCTCAGGGGCGTGTAGTTGATGTTCGTGTAGGTGACCACGTTCTTGCAGGTGCCGTACGAGGCGAGGAATTCGCCGTAATCGGGGGCGCCGTTCTCCACGGCGAGCGCGAAGTAGCGGCGGTCTGCCAGCTTCACGCCCGAGACGGCGCGGGTCGATTTCACGATGAGCCAATCGCCATACCAAGCGGGCGGCGTCACCGGCGTGCGGGGGAAGCGGAACCAGGTGGCGCTGCTGTACAGATCGGTGACGGCTTGGCGCGCGCGGGTGTCGGCCTCGGCGGCGGTGCGCTCGGTCAGCTGGCCTTCCTCGTCGCGCAGCGAATCCTGCGCATCGGCGATGGCGGCTTGCAGGCTGTAGGTGGGCGCTGCGGTGGGCGTGTAGGTGCCCAGGTTGGCGATGCCGTCGCCGTAATCGTAGATGCCGTCGAAGCTGAACGCGAACCCGCTCGGCCCGTAGGCCACATAGGCGGGCTTCATGGAGGCCGGCAGCACCAGCGCATCGGTTATGTCGCCGGTAGCGGCCTCGATGTGGGTCAGCTGGTAGCTGGTGGTGTCAGTGTCGGCGCGCGGGGCGCAAGCGATGCCGGTGGCCGTGGGCGACGGGGAGCACGCCATGCGCCCGGTCGAGGCGAACAGCGTGCGCGATGCGTCAGCCGCTGCACCGAAGCTCGTGCACATCAGCAGGCTATCCTCTTCGGCGGCACCGCCGTCGAGCTGGGGGAGCACCTGCCAGAAGGCATAGTCGCCGCTCGCTGCCAGCGTGGGCATCTCCCAGTCGGCGCCGCCCTCGTGCACGAGCACTGGTTGCCCCAGTGCCAGGCCCGAGAGCGCTGCTTGGTACACGCGCCAGTTCCCGTCGAGTATGTCGGCTTCCGTCCAGATGATGCCCTTCGCGGTGGCGCGCGCGTCGTATATCTCGTAGCCCTCGGCGTGCGCCACGGCGCGCTCGAGCACCGTGCTCAGCTTGGCCGCTCCCAGCGATATGAGCCCCACTTGAGCGAGCGGTGAGCCCGTCTCGGTGGGTAGCAGGCAGGCCGCCACGCTGGGGTCGGATGCCCATACCATCGACCCATACGGCAGCGCGAGGGAAGCGGCTTCGGTGAGCACGCTTCCGGTATCGTCTACGAATTCGCAATCGTCGGTGGTGAACACGCTGTCGGTGGGCACCGCGAGCGCGGGCATGTCGAGCGCAGGCGCGAAACCGCCGGCAGCGGCGAAGGCCCCCGTGCCCACGACGGCCGCCGCAGCAACGCCGAGCGCGCCGTACAGGAAGCCGCGCCGTGTGAGCAGCAGCTGCGCGCCACTGCCTTCCGCGCCTCCTGCCGATAGCCCGCCTGTGGCGATGCTCGCCGCCGGCTCGGGCCGTATGGCGCGCTTTGAATCGGCCACGCTGGGCCGTGCATGTGCATATTTTCGACGCCCGCCCTTGGCGGGGCCTTTCCCATCGTTCGTTGGCATGCCGCTATTGTGTCATTCAAAGAACAGGATTTCACCCTTTCGCCCGTAAAAGGTACAATAAACCCAAGACTGTCCACATCGGTTCTATGCTGCAATAGCTTTCGGAGGCATGAGCGCTTATGAGCAACGACACACGACGCATCCTGCTCGTCGAGGACGAGAAGAACATCCGCGACGCCGTGACGGCGTACCTGGAGCGCGATAACTACTGGGTGACCGCGGTAGGCGACGGCCAAGATGCGCTGGATGAATTCGGGAAGCACCACTATGACCTGGTGATACTCGACCTCATGCTGCCGCGCGTTCCGGGCGAGCGCGTGTGCCGCATCATCCGCGACAACTCCGATGTGCCCATCATCATGCTGACGGCGAAGGGCGAGGTGGAAGATCGCGTGATCGGCCTAGAGCTGGGCGCCGACGACTACCTGGTGAAGCCGTTCAGCCCGCGTGAGCTGGTGGCGCGCACCCGTGCGCTGCTGCGCCGTGCGCATTCCAGCGAGGCCCCGCAGCGCGAGGTGTTGGAATTCGGCGAGCTGACCATAGATATCTCGGGCCATAAGGTGCTGGTGGATGGCAAGGAGATAGACCTGACCGCCAGCGAGTTCAAGCTGCTGACCACGCTGTCGCGCTACCCAGGCCGGGTGTATTCGCGCATGGAGTTGGTGGAGAAGGTGCTGGGCTACGATTTCGAAGGCTACGAGCGCACCATCGACAGCCATGTGAAGAACCTGCGCGCGAAGATCGGCGACAACCCGAAGAGCCCGAAGTGGCTGCATACGGTGCATGGCGTGGGCTATCGTTTCGAGGACCCCACCCAGGCGGCATAGCGAGCCTGGTCTGCGCGAGCCGATGGAGAACGAGAACACTCCCGCCGCCCCGCAAGGCGAATCCGAGCAGGTTGCGAGCGCGCCTGACGGCATCGCGCCCGATGATATCGCGGCCGACAGCGGCGCATCTGACAGCGCGAAAGAGCCTGCTGTCACCGATGCCGCAGCGTGGGCATCGGCGGTAGCGATCGCTGAGAGCGCTGCGAAGGAGCGCGAGGAAGCGGAAGCGGCTATCCGTGCGAAGGAGGAGGCAGCGGCTGCGGCCGAGCAGAAGCCGGCCGACCCCGAAGAAGCTGAAGACGGGGCAGAGTCTGAGGCAGAGCCGAAGCGCAGCTTCTTCTCGCGCCTGCGCTGGGCGAACCTGACATATGTCTCGCGCATCGCGCTGTCGTTCTCAATGATCGCGGCCATGACGGCCATCATCGCCATCGGCGTGGTGTCGGCCGTGTGGGGCCAGTACTTCCAGGCGTACACCGCTGAGAACATCGAATCGCTGGCTTCTACGGCGGCCACCCGTATAGCGCTGGGGTATCAGAAATCGGGCAGCCTCGATTACGACATGGTGGAGAACATAGCGATGGCCGCCGAGGTGTCGCCCGAGGTAGGCATGAAGGTGCTCGACGCCCGCGGCAACACCATCTACGAGACGGCGACCGATGAGGAATCGCGTGGCGACGGCACCACGTTCGAGCCGAGCGACCCCGCCCAGATCGCCGGTGCGAAGATCAAAGTGGACGATGTCGTGGTGGGTTCGGTGCGCATGTGGGTGTACGGGTCGGATACGCTGATGAACAAGCTCGACCAGCAATTCCGCGACAACTCGTATGCGGCGCTGGGCTTCGCGGGCGTTGCCGCGGTGGCGGTGGCGTCGCTGTTCGGCATCGGGTTCGCGCGGCGGCTGGTGGCGCCGATCAACCGGCTGACGCGCACGGCGGCCGCGGTGAAGGCCGGCAAGCTGGACGCGCGCAGCAACCTGACCGGCGAAGACGAGATAGCCCACCTGGGCGAGACATTCGATTCCATGATCGCCTCGGTGGAGAACGACCGCAGGCTCGAACAGCGCCTGACCTCGGACGTCGCCCACGAGCTGCGCACGCCGCTGATGTCCATCCAGGCCAGCATCGAGGCTATGATCGACGGCGTGTATGAGACCGACGAAGAGCACCTGGAGATGGTGAACAGCGAGGTGCAGCGCCTGAGCCGCCTGGTCGATGCGCTGCTGAAGCTGAGCCGTCTGGAGAACCGCAGCAACCCCATGAAACAAGAGGTGGTCGACTTGGGCGAGCTTCTGGCCGAGGTGGTGCAGACGCACGAGCAGTTCGTGGTGGAATCGGGTTTGAAGCTGGGCTTCTACTCCGACAACCGCGTGCTGGTGCTGGGCGACCCCGACATGATACGGCAAGCGGTGGTGAACCTGATATCGAACGCCGTGCGCTACACGCCCGAGGGCGGCAGCATCGACGTCAGCGTGCGGCGCGGCACCGCGATGGCTAACATCGCCGTGAGCGATACGGGCATCGGCCTGTCGCCCGAGGAGGCGAAGATGGTATTCAGCCGCTTCTGGCGCGCCGATGCTGGGCGCGCTCGTGCGAGCGGCGGCCTGGGCGTGGGCCTGGCGGTGGTGAAGGAGATCGTCGACCGCCACGGCGGCTGGGTGCAGGTGGAAGGCGAGAAGGGCAAGGGCGCCTGCTTCACCATCCATATCCCGCTGTATGACGAAGACGCCTCCAAGCACCGCCGCAACTCCAAGAAGCGCACCGGCCACAAAAAGCCCGGGAAAACGAGCCGATAAAACTCGCTGCTGGCCATTTCTAGCCCCGAATCGACGAAGTTTACGCAACAACCGTTCATTCGTGGCTGCTTTTCGCCGAGATGGCCTCTTTGGAAGCCATCTCTAGCCTCAAATCGCCGAAATTTACGCAACAACCGTCGATTTGCGGCTACAAACAAAATGGGGTCGCCGAGAGGTTCCCCT
>CAJTXX010000016.1 GCA_910584145.1 uncultured Eggerthellaceae bacterium
CCTTGTACGGGTCGTGCGGCATTGAATCCCCCTTTCGGCAACACCTCGAATATCAACAACTGAGCTGGGATTACATCTTAAAACTAGGTATTACTTGATTTTAGATGCCATTGACAATTATTCTAGTTACTACTAGTTATATGACCCAGCTCGCCTAGCACCCGCTCGAAATCCTCCAAGCTCTCGCACTCGTTGATCTGCCGGCGGGCAGCCGCCGCCCCCGGAAGTCCCGCCACGTACCACATGGCGTGCTTGCGCATGCGCACGATGTTGCGCCCCTCGCGCTGTTGGAGCAGCTGCGCATGGCGGCGCGCCATGCCGATGCGCTCGGCAGGCGCAGGCGGCGCTGGGACGGGCACGCCCGCGAGCGCGGCCTTGATCTGCGCGAATATCCACGGGTTGCCCTCAGCTCCGCGCGCCACCATCACCGCATCGCAGCCGGTGGCCTCAGCCATGCGCAGCGCATCGTCGGCGGTGCGTATGTCGCCGTTCCCGATGACCGGGATGCCCACCGCCTGCTTCACGCGCCGTATCGCGCCCGCATCGGAGGCGCCGCGATACATCTGGACGGCGAAGCGGCCATGCACGCAGACCGCAGCAGCGCCGGCTCGCTCCATGCGCTCAGCGAACGCAGGCGCGCTCTCCCCCGTCTCCTCGCTCCAGCCGCGCCGGAACTTCACCGTGACCGGCACCGCCACCGCGCCTGCGATAGCCTCCACGATGCGCGCCGCGAGCGCAGGGGCGCGCATCAGCGCCGACCCATCGCCCTTGGTGACGATCTTGCGCGCTGGGCAGCCCATGTTCACGTCGATGCACGCGAGCGCACTGCCCAGGTCGGCGGCTATCGCAGCGGCCTGCTCGGCCATCGTGCCCGGCTCGTGCCCGAACAGCTGCACCCCCACGCGCTCCTCGCCCTCAGCCAGGCGCATCAGGCAGCGCGTCTTCTCGTTCGCATACGACAAGCCCTTCGCCGACACCATCTCGGTGAAGGCCATGTCGGCCCCTTGCTCCAAGCACAGCGCGCGGAAGGCGATATCGCTCACGCCCGCCATCGGCGCGAGCAGCACGCGGTTCCCAAAGACGCCGTCCATGCGCTATCCGAGGGTGACGAGCGAGGAGAGCGTCGAGCAGCCGAGCACGGTGAGCGCGACGGCAGCCACGAGCACCACCAGCACCAAGACGATGCAGCCAGTGCGCTGCGATGCCTGTGCGCGCTTCAGCTCGTCAACCTGCTTGCTGTCGTCGAACGCGTCGTCGAGCCAGCCGTATCCCCGTTCATCCTTATCCATGCGCACCTGCCTATTCATCTACTTTCAAGATGGCCATGAACGCCTCTTGCGGCACCTCTACGCTGCCGATGGCCTTCATGCGCTTCTTACCGGCCTTCTGCTTCTCCAGCAGCTTGCGCTTGCGCGATATGTCGCCGCCGTAGCATTTCGCCAGCACATCCTTGCGCTTGGCCTTCACCGTCTGGCGCGCCAGCACGCGACCGCCGATGGCAGCCTGTATGGGCACCTCGAACATCTGGCGCGGGATGATATCCTTCAGCTTCTCGCAGAGCACCCGCCCGCGGTCGTAGGCCTTGTCACGGTGCACGATGAACGACAGCGCGTCCACCGCCTTGCCCGCCAGCAGGATATCGAGCTTCACCAGGTTCGACGCCTGGTATCCCATGAACTCGTAATCGAGGCTGGCGTAGCCTTTCGTGGAGGATTTCAGCTTGTCGAAGAAGTCGAGGATGAGCTCCGAGAGGGGTATCTCCCAGATCATCTCCACCGTGGTCTGCGACAGGTAGTTCATGGTGACGAATGTGCCGCGGCGCGCCACGGTCAGGTCCATCACGGCGCCCACGTAGTCGGGCGGTATGAGCACCTTCGCCTTCAAGTAGGGCTCTTCGATGTGCTCGATGCTGCCGGGGTCGGGCATCTCCTGCGGCGAGTTCAGCGTGAGCATCTCGTCGCCCTTCAGGAACACGTGGTACTCCACGCTGGGGGCGGTAGCCAGCAGATCGAGGTTGAACTCGCGCTCCAGCCGCTCCTTGATGACCTCCATGTGCAGAAGGCCCAGGAAGCCCACGCGGAAGCCGAAGCCGAGCGCGTGCGACGTCTCGGGCTCCCACACGAGCGCCGGGTCGTTCAGCGAGAGCTTCTCGAGCGCTTCTTTCAGCGGCTCGTACTGGTCGCCCTCGATGGGATACAGGCCGGTGAACACCATCGGCTTCGCCTCGCGGTAGCCCGGCAGGGGTGCATCCACGCCGCCGGTCGCAGCGGTTATGGTGTCGCCCACCTTCACCTGGCTGACGTCTTTCAGACCCGTTACCAAGTAGCCAACCTCGCCGGCGGACAGAGCGCTCATCGGCTGCTCCACCGGGCGGCGCGCGCCCACCTCTTCCACGAGCGCGGTGGCGCCGGTGGCCATCATGCGGATCTGATCGCCCTTGCCCATGCGCCCGTCGATCACGCGCACGAGCGCCACCACGCCGCGGTAAGCGTCGAAGAAGCTGTCGAAGATGAGCGCGCGCAGCGGCGCGTCCGGCTCGCCTTGCGGCGCCGGGATGTTATAGACGATGGATTCGAGCAGCTCGTGGATGCCCTGCCCGGTCTTGCCGGACGCGAGCACCGCGTCGTCGGCCGGCACCGCGAGGCTCTCCTCGATGTCCTCCCGCACGCGCTCGGGCTCGGCGGCAGGCAGGTCTATCTTGTTTATCAGCGGGATGATCTCCAGATCGGCGTTCATGGCGAGCATGGCATTGGCCACCGTCTGCGCCTCCACGCCCTGCGTCGCATCCACCACGAGCACCGCGCCCTCGCACGCTGCCAGGCTGCGCGACACCTCATAGGTGAAATCGACGTGGCCCGGCGTGTCGATCAGGTTCAGCTGGTATTCCTGCCCGTCGTCGGCAGTGTACATGACGCGCACGGCCTGGCTCTTGATGGTGATGCCGCGCTCGCGCTCGATGTCCATCGTGTCGAGCAGCTGCTCTTGCATATCGCGCTGCGATACCGTGCCGGTCTGCTCCAGGATGCGGTCGGATATGGTGGACTTCCCGTGATCGATATGGGCGATGATCGAGAAGTTGCGTATATGCTGAAGGTCTTGTGGCATCTCATCTTCCGTGTACGCTGCGTATGGTCATCGCGGCGGAAATTCTCCGAAAACGGGTGACTTGCGCGCCGCAATGGGTTATTCTATCGCATTGTGTCCAGCTAGGCGCGCGCTTCCGCATACAGCGGGAGCGGATCCGCAGACGTGGCTGCAAGAGGATAGCCGGCTGGCGACGCGAAAGGGAACCCCAGAAATCCCGCGGGGCCCGCCTATCGGCCGTATGGTCCGAGCGTCGCTCGCCTTCCTGCTCCCCTCTCTTCCGCCATATCTCCGGCTCCGTCGCGCACCTATCGGGCGCGCAGATGACCATTGAGAGAAGAAGGAGCCGAGATGGCGAATATCAAGTCGCAGAAGAAGCGCATCATCACCAACGAGAAGAACCGCCTGCGCAACCGCGCGGTGAAGAGCGAGCTCAAGACCGCTACCCGCCGCGTGAAGGATGCCGTGGCCGCTGGCGATGGCGCTGCTGCGTTCGCCGCTGCCGCCGCGTGCTGCCGTCTGATGGACAAGGCCGTCACCAAGGGCGTCATCAAGAAGAACCAGGCTGCGAACCGCAAGAGCGGCATCATGCGCCTGGCCAACACCGTGGTGACCGACGCCGACCGCGCAGCATACGCGAAGCCCGAGCCCAAGGCCCAGGAGAAGACGGGCAACAAGAAGAAGGCTGCCAAGGAGGCCCGCAAGAAGGAGATGGAGGCCGCTTCCAAGGAGAAGGCCAAGCGCGCCGAGAAGCAGAAGAAGGAAGAGGCTGCTGCCATCAAGCGCAAGGAGCAGGCCGCCAAGGAGGCTGCTGAGGCCGAGGCCGCCGCTGCAGCAGAAGCTGAGGCTGAGGACGGCGAGGCTGCCGAGGAGGCGCCCGCAGAGGACGCAGCTGCAGAAGAGGCTGCCGAGTAAGGCTACCGGCGCGCGAGCGCTTTCACGACCCAATCGGTCAGAGCGGCATCCGCAGGGGTGCCGCTCTTCATCTTCCGCTCCGTTTCGAGCGACGATATGAGCGCGCAGCGCAGCTCCCCATCGGTGAAGCCGCGAGCCCACTGCGCGTGGTTCTTCACCTTCCAGTCGGGCAGGTTGAGCGCCGCCGCTATGGCTGCGGTGGAGCCGCCCGACGCCAGCTGCGCCCGCGCGCAGATCAGCTCGCGGATGCGCGAGGTGCACATGGCGAGCAGGGCAATGGGGCTGCTGTCCTCGATCTTGGGGAGGTAGCGCAGGCAGCGCGCTGCATCGCGTGCCGCGAAGGCATCGGTGAACTCCCATGGCTTCACGGTGGAGGCGTCGGCCACGAGGGCCATCACCTCGTTCTCGTTCACGGCATCTGAGCCGCGATGCGCGCTCGCGAGCTTGCGTATCTCGTTGTCGAGGCGCACCGTGTCGGTGCCCACCAGCTCGATCAGCTTCGCCGCGGCGCCTTCTGTCATGGTGATGCCGTGCGTGGGGGCCATCGCGCGCACATGCGCTTGCATCTTGTAGCTCTTCGGCCGCGCGCAGTCGATGACAGCGCTCGCGCCCAGAGAGGCGACGGCCTTGTACAGCTTCGTGTTCTTGGCGAGCTTCTCGGCGAGCAGCAGCAGCACCGTGGTCTCGCTGGGATCGGCCAGATAGCCGCTGAGCGCATCAGCGGCGGCCTTCTTGAGCTTATCTGCCGCATTCACCTGCACGAGGCGCTTCTCGCTGGCGAACGGCACGGTGTTGCAGGCGCTGACGATGTCGACGCCATCGCAGTGCGCGCCATCGAAGATATCGGAGTTGAACGACAGGTCGCCCAGCTTCTCGAGACGCGCGTGCATGCGGCGCACCACGGCCTCGCGCTTCAGGGCGTCATCCCCCACCACCAAGTAGGCGGCGAGCAATCCTTGTTCTCGTTTCTCTGCCATACGCACATTCTAAACCAGCGCGGCGATGCGCGCATCCGGACAGCATCCTCAAACGCTCGTGCGAGCCGCTATCCCCCTTTCAGTGAATGTGAGCACCACCGTTCCGTCGGCGTCGGTGCGCAGGATGGTCGCGCCTCCTAGGTGCTCCATCGTCTCGGCGGCGGGGTGTCCGTAGCGGTTCTGCGCGCCGCAGCTCACGAGGGCTATCTCAGGGTCGAGCGCACCTGCGAGCTCTGCGGTGAGCGCGACGCGCGAGCCGTGATGGCCCACTTTCAGCACGTCGATGCCGCCCACGCGCCCGGCATCGACCATCTGAGCGAGCTGCTGCGCCTCGGCGTCGCCGGTGAAGAGGATGGCGTGCTCGCTGCGGCCGTCCCCATCGCAGTCGGCTTCGGCGAGCAGGCAGAGGCTATCCGCATTGCCGCCCTCGTCGCAGAAGGCATCGGGCCACACCACGCGCAGGCCGAATGCGCCCGCCTGGAGCTCGTCTCCCACCGTGAGACCCGCTATGCCCTGGCCTGTCGCGTCGAGAGCATCCGCGCGCAGCTGAGCGCAGTTCCCGCAGGCGCACGAGAGCAGGGGCTCGGCTGCGTACACCCGGCCGATCTCCACGTAGGCGGCGAGCGAGGAGAGGGAGCCGCAATGGTCGGCATCAGGGTGGCTCACCACCACCGCATCGAGCCTGAATACGCCTTGCTCGGCGAGCTCCTGCCGCAAGAGCGCGTCCTTATCGCCCGTATCTATCAGGATGCTCGCGCCGCGGCTGCGCACGAGGAAGGCATCCCCCTGCCCCACGTCGAGCATGACCACCTCGTCAGCATGCGCGAAGGGAGCGAGCGCGATGATGGCGGCAGCGAGCGCATAGGCGCCTCCGAGCGCAGCCGCGGCGCGCACCGTGCGCACCTGCGGCCAGAGCAGCCAGAGCGCCCCGCAGACGGTGAGCGTGACGGCGAGCATAGCCACCGCCGGCACGCTCACCGCGACGCACGCGAACGGCACCTGAGCGAGGGCGCCCACCACAGCATCGAGCGGCATCGCGGCGAGGGCAGCGAGGTGCACGACCGCAGGTGCCGCCTGCGGCACAGCGCAGGCGATGCACGCTGCCAGCACCGACGACAGGCACGCGATGGTGAACACCGGCGCTGCTGCGATGTTCGCCAAGGGAGCTATCAGGGGAAGCTGGGAGAACAGGGCCATCGAGTACGGCAGCGTAGCTGCATTCGAGGCGAGCGTCATGCCCAACGGCGCTGCGATAGGGCGGCGCAGGCGCTCAGGTATGCCCTCTGCCCATGACGCCATGAGGCCGGCGAACAGCAGGATGCCGAACGTCGAGCCCACCGAGAGCACGAATGAAGCCGACACGGCGGTCGGAGGGCTCGCGCACAGGAAGGCGACGATGCAGAGCGCGAGCGCGCTCAGGCTCGAGTCGCGCCGCTTCGCGAAGGGGGATGCGAGCGCGAGCGCCACCATGAAGGCCGCCCGCACCGCCGAGATGGGGACGCCCGCCAGCACGAGATACGCCATGATGAGCGCGATGCAAGCGATGTTCGCCGCGGCGAGCGGCATGCGCGCTGCGCGCAGGGCCCAGCGCACGAGCAAGACCACGATAGCGAGATGCGCGCCCGAAACAGCCACCAGATGCGCCAAGCCGCACCGCTTGAACCCCTCATACGCCCCGCTCTGCTCGATGCCCTGCCGATATCCGCATGCGAGCGCCTGCAAGAGCCCCGCCTGCTCGCCGCCGTGCTCGCCGAGAAGGCCGATGGCGTTCCTGCGCACCTCTTGCAGCGCAGCTATCGGCCCCGAGCGCTCATCTGCTCCGTAGCGGTCGATAGCCATCTCGCAGCCGATGCCCTGGCTCCAATAGAAGCTGCGCGCCTGCTCTTTCAGGGCGCGCGGGCTCGCCTGCGCGATGATGGCATCGCCGCGTAGCAGCTCCGCATCGTCGGCGAATCTGACGTGCACGCGCGCTCGCTGCCCCTGCGGGCCCACCGCATCGGCGGATGCCGATGAGCCGAACGCCGACGGTGCGCAATCCGATACGAGCTGGAGCCGCCAAGCTCCCCGCTCCCCTATCGCTCCTGCGGCCCCGCTCATCACCTGCCACGCTCCGAGAGCGCCCGTCGCGCAGCCGAGCGCGAGGGCGGCTGCCAGCAATGCTGCAGGGCGCACCCTGCGCAGCGCCCCCGCGAGCGCGCAGACAGCGCCGGCAGCCGAGCACGCGCAGAGGATGGCGCTGCACTGCGCGCTCCCTGCTCCTTCCAGCGCATCGTAGGCGAGCGCGCAACCGCCCCAGAAGACCAGCGCCAACGGCAGCATGATGGGCATCCCGGGCTTCGGCGGCGTGCGCTCCGCATCCAGCGCCTCGACATCGCTCATACGCATATCTGATCGCGTATGGACGCGAGCGTCTTCTCACCGATGCCCGACACGCCCACGATATCCTCGATGCTCTTGAATCGGCCGTTCGCCTCGCGGTAGCTGATGATCTTCTGCGCCTTCGCGGCACCGATGCCGCTGATGGTCTGGAGCTGGGCCGCGTCGGCCGTGTTGATGTTCACCTTGCCCGGCGCTGTTTCTCCCGCGGATGCGGCGCCCTCTGCGGGCGGCGCCGCATCCGCCGCTGCTTCCTCCCGGCTCGGCACGCGCACCTGCTCGCCGTCCGAAAGCACCTGCGCCAGGTTCAGCGAGCCCTCGTCGGCCTCAGCGGTGAAACCGCCAGCTACCGCGATGGCATCAGCCGTGCGCGCGTCGGGCGCGAGCTCATACAAGCCCGGGTGCGCCACGCAGCCCGTCACATGCACGAACAGGCTCGGCTGCGCCTCGCTAGCGGCATCCGGCTCGCCGGTCGCAGCAGGCGCCTCTTCGGCTGCCTCTATCACCTGAAAGGAGCCTTGCTCGCCGAGCTGCTGGGCGCCGAGCAGCAGCGCCGCTACGACAGCAAGGCAGATGAGCGCGCATCCTGCGAGCGCGTGCGGCTTCACCTGCCCGAGATGCAACCGCGCAGCTGCTCGGTGCGAATAATCCTGGAAACCCATCGCACCTCCCTTGGTCCGGGTTCCCTTCGAGAGCATACCCATGCGCTCTGGCATCCTGATGCCGCAGATGCGATATCCGCTGCCATCCGGCCTCTGCGCCTATCGGCGCTCTTGGAGCATCAGCCTTATCGCCGATGCGCACGCGCGCAGCACCGGTGCAACGCATATCTGGCAGATACCTTGCCTAGAGCTGGCACGGGAGCGCCATATGGCTTGAACCATGCGGGCAAGAAGAGGTATCAGATGATGGCGAGAAGATAGGGGTGCAACGAGGCGAGCGGATGCGCTCGCGAAGAGCGGCCCTTATCCAGAGCCTCATCCGGAAGGTCAGGAGCGCTTCTTGGACAGGGGCGATGCGTATTCGCGCACGATGGCGTCATGGGCGAGCGCTTCGGCCCATTCGTCGACAGGATAAGCGCTCTCGGCTTCCAGCACGGCATCGAGCTTGGCGTGCGTCTCAGGCGCACGCGGCATGAACAGCGTGCAGCAATCGGGCGCGTCCTGCGAGGATATCTCGAAGGTGCCGAGCTCCTGCGCAGCTGCGATGATCTCCTGCTTGTCGGTGCCGATGAGCGGCCGCAGCACCGGCATATCCACCGCTTGATCGGTGGCGGCTATGTTGGCGAGCGTCTGGGAGGCCACCTGTCCCAAGCTCTCCCCGGTGACGAGCGCGCGGGCATGCTCGGCCCGGGCGATGCGCTCCGTCGCTTTGAACATGAGGCGCCGATACAAGATGACGCGCAACGGCGGCGGCGCCAGCACCGATATCTCGCGCTGATAGTCGCCCAGCGCGCAGGTATGCACCTTCAAGATGCAGCCCGTCTCTTGGAGCACCTGGGCGATGTCGTCCACCAGGTATTCCGACGCGTCGCTCACCACCGGTGCGCCGGAGAAGTGCACGCCGATGCAGACCGCGCCGCGGCGCGCCATGCGCCACAGAGCCACCGGCGAGTCGATGCCCGACGACAGCAGGCACGCCACGCGCCCCGAGCTGCCCACCGGCAGGCCGCCGATGCCGGGGATGCTCTTAGCGTACACGAACGCGCTGTTCTGGATGACCTCTACATCCACCTGCACATCGGGCGCCTTCATGCGCACCTGCTTTTCGGGATACGCCTCGCAGAGCACGCCGCCGATATCGCGGTTCATCTGCATGGAGTCGACCTCGAAGTCGGTATGGTTGCGCCGCGCCTGCACCTTGAAGGTGGCGAAAGGCTCCGCCTCGGCAGCAGCCGCGATGGCAGCGCGCCCGATGTCATCCATCGTGCGGGGGCATTTGAACCCGCACGATGCGCGCGCCACGCCGGGGATGCGGGCTATCGCCTCCTCGCATGCGCACGCGAGAGCGAGGTCGCATCCCTCTTTCAGGAACACGACCAAGCGCCCGGATATCCGGTGTATGTCTACGACGGGGAAATCGCCGAGCAGGAATCTGAGGTTCGCGAGCAGCCTCTGCTCGAACGAGCCGCGGTTCTTGCCCTTCAGGCCGATCTCGTGGTAATGGACCAGTACGACGCGCTGATACATGGCTGCGTGCCGCTCGGCGGCTCTAGTGGTTGAGCGCGTCGATGCTCTCGGGGTCGTACGATACGTCGTCGCGCGCTATCTCGTTGAACGCCATCGTGAGCGGCTTGGTGTCGGCAGCGCGCGCTATCTCCACCGCGGTCTGCAGAGCGATGGCGCGGTCGCGCTGGCCGCGCATCATGTCGTTGATGTCATGCGCGCGCTTCGATGCCATCGTGCACAGGAGGAAGCGGTCGTTGTCGGCGTCGTCCAGCAGGACGTCGATGGGGGGTTCGATGATGCTCATAGCTCTTCTTGCCTCGAATCTAATCGATCAGTCCGGTCACATAATCCGCGAGCGCGGCCGCTGCGGTATCAAGGTCGTCATTCACGAGCACACAATCATACTCCATCTTGCGAGAAAGCTCCACCTCTGCGGTGCGCATCCGCGCGCGGATGGATTCCTCGCTGTTGGTGCCCCGCCCGCGCAGGCGCTCTTCGAGCACCTCGAGCGACGGCGGCGCCACGAACACGCGCTTGCACTCAGGCGCATTCGCCTTCACCTGGTCGGCGCCCTGCACCTCTATCTCGAGCACCACGTCATCGCCTGCGTCGAGGTGCTCCTGCACCGATGCGCGCGGCGTGCCGTACAGGTTGCCGTCGTACTCGGCCCATTCCAGGAAATCCCCCGCTGCGATGCCGCGCTCGAAATCGTCGCGGGTCAGGAAGAAGTACTCGCGCCCATCGGCCTCGCCCTCGCGCGGAGCGCGCGTGGTGGCCGAGACGGACACCCAGGCATGGTCGACATCGGCGAGCAGCCGCTTCACCAGCGTTCCCTTGCCCGCACCCGAAGGCCCGGATATCACGATCAGATGCCCACGTGCCATATCCCTGTCTCCTCCTCTACAGGCTCGCAGCGATGGTGCGGAAGGCGGCTACCGGGTCGTCGGCATCAGTGATCGGGCGGCCGATGACGATGTGCGAAGCGCCGTTGTCGAACGCTTGGGCCGGGGTGGCCACACGGCTCTGATCGCCCAGGTCGGCGCCAGCCGGGCGCACGCCGGGGCAGACGATGTAGGCATCGGGGCCCATCTGCGCGCGCAGCGCCGCCGCCTCCATCGGCGAGGCCACCACGCCGGAGATGCCCGCATCGGCGGTGAGCCCCGCGAGCGCGAGCACCTGGTCTTGCATCGGCCGCTCGACGCCGCACTGCGCGAGCGTCGCCTGGTCCATCGAGGTGAGCACCGTGATGCCGAGCGTCACCGGCACTTCGCCGCCCGCTGTCGCCGCGCCTTCGAGCGCGCCCTTCTGCGCGGCGCGCATCATGGGCACGCCGCCGATGGTGTGCATCGTGAGCATATCGGCCCCCGACTCAGCTGCCGAGCGCGCAGCGCCTTCCACCTGATGCGGGATATCGTGGAATTTCAGGTCGAGGAACACCTTGTAGCCGCGGCGTTTCAGCATCTTCACCAGATCGGTGCCGTAGGCGTAGTACAGCGTCATGCCTATCTTCACCCACGACGCCTCGCCGGCGAGCTCGTAGGCGATGGCGATGGCCTTGTCGGCCTCGCAGTCGAGCGCTACTATCACGCGGTCGCGGCGCGACCCTTCATCGAAGCGGTTCAGCATTCCAAGGCTCCTATCAGCTCGTTCACGTCTTGCACGCCATGCATATCGCAATAGCGCTGGATGCCGTCTATGACATCGGCGGTCGCATGCGGGTTCGTGAAATTGGCCGTGCCGACCGCCACCGCTGTGGCACCTGCCAGCATGAACTCGACCGCATCCTCACCCGTGGCTATGCCACCCATGCCGAGTATGGGGATGCGCACCGCATGCGAGCACTGCCACGCCATGCGCAGCGCCACCGGCTTCACCGCCGGGCCCGACAGGCCGCCCACCACGCGCGCCAGCTTCGGACGGCGGCGATGCGCGTCGATCGCCATGCCGAGCAGCGTGTTGATGAGCGATATGGCATCGGCGCCGAACGCCTCGGCAGCCTTCGCTATCTCGGTTATGTCGGTCACGTTCGGGGTCAGCTTCACGATGATCGGGCGGCTCGTCAGGCTGCGGCAGCGCGACACCACTTGCCCTACCGACAGCGGGCTGCACCCCATGGCCATGCCGCCAGCGTCCACGTTCGGGCACGAGACGTTGATCTCGTAGGCGTGCACCGGCGCTTCTTCCAGAGCGTCTATCACCTGCATGTACTCGAGCACGCTGTGGCCCGATACGTTCACGATGACGGTAGCGCCCTGCTCGGCGAGCCACGGCAGCTCGTGCTCCTTCAAGTGCGCCACGCCCGGGTTCTGCAAGCCGATGGAATTGAGCATGCCCGACGGCGTCTCCGCGATGCGCGGCGAGGCGTTGCCCTCCCAGCCCCCGAGCGACACGCCCTTGGTGGTGACGGCGCCGAGCGCTGCCACATCCACGAAATCGGCGTACTCGGCCCCGGCCGCGAACGTGCCCGACGCGACGGTTACCGGGTTCTTCATGCGGAGCCCGCCCAGATCTACCATCATATTCACCATAGCAGCTCCCGTGCATCGAATACCGGACCGTCCACGCAGGCGCGCTTCTTGCCGAAGGCCGTGTCGACCACGCACGACAGGCACGCGCCGATGCCGCACGCCATGCGCCGCTCGAGCGACACCTCGCAGAGCACGCCCTCGCGCGCGGCCAGATCGGCCACGATGCGCATCATGGGCTCAGGGCCGCAGGTGGCCACGTAATCGTACGGCTCGTCGGCGCTCGCCGCCCATTGCAGCGCATCTTGCGCGATGGAGGTGCAGAAACCCTCCACGCCGAAGCTGCCATCGTCGGTGGCGCACAGCACGCGCAGCTCGGGCCGCGCGAGGTCGTCGTAGCGGTCGAGGCAGACGAGATGCTCAGCGCTGCCCGCGCCGAGCGCCACATCGACCCGAGCGCCGGTCGCGCAGAGCGCATCGCAGAGCATGTACAGTGGCGCTGCGCCCACGCCGCCGCCCACCAAGAGCGCTTTGCGCACGCCCACCGGCGGCAGCCACCCGCGCCCGATGGGGGCGATCATGGGCACCTGCACCCCGGGCTGCCAGCCGACCATCTCGAAGGTCCCCTCGCCCACCACCTGATAGAGGATGTCCACCTCGCCGCTGCCCATGTCGGCCGCGTAGATGGAGAACGGGCGGCGCAGCACATGCGCCGGGTTCGTCGCTATCTGGAGGTGCACGAACTGGCCGGGGCATATCGTCTCGGCGGTACGCGGCGCAACGAGCGTCATCAGGTGCAGGCCGGGGCCTACCTGGACGTTGCGCCGCACCTCGGCTATCTCATCGAACAATCCGCTCACGGCTCTCCCTTCCATCGGGCAGGTCCTGCAAGCATACCGCATCTATCTTACCCTCTGCGGCCACTTCCATGCCTGCCACGAACGCTTGCGCAGCGGCGATGGTGGTGACGCAGGTGATGCCATGGCGCACGGCAGCGGCGCGCAGCTCGTAGCCGTCGTCGCGCGTCGCCGAGCCCATCGGCGTGTTCACCAGCAAGGTTATATCACCGGAGGCGATGGAGGCGATCACATCGCTCGACCCCTCGTAGATCTTGCCGACCTCCTCGCACGGTATGCCCGCCGCCCGCAGCGCCCGCGCGGTGCCGCTCGTCGCCACGATATCGAACCCGAGGCGGCGCATGTCGCGCGCGATGGGCAGCACGTTGCGCTTGTCGCGGTCGTTCACCGAGATGAACGCCTTGCCACCGAGCTTCAGCTCGTAGTCGATGGCGAGCTGCGTCTTCATGTAAGCCAGCGGGAAGTTCGACGCCACGCCCATCACCTCGCCGGTGGAGCGCATCTCGGGCCCCAGCACCACATCGGCGCCGGGGAAGCGGCCCCAGGGCATCACAGCCTCTTTCACGCAGAAGCGGTCGAGCTGGCGCGCGTCGTCGGGCAGGTCCATGCTGGCCAGGCGCTCCCCCGCCATCACGCGGGCGGCCACCTTCGCCAGCGGCACGCCGGTCGCCTTCGACACGAAGGGCACGGTGCGGCTCGCGCGCGGGTTCGCCTCGATCACATACACCACGCCGTCCTTGATGGCGAACTGGATGTTCAGCAGCCCCACCACGCCGAGCTCGAGCGCCAGCATGCGCGCGATATCGCGCAGGCGCTGCTGCATCGCCTCGGGCAGCGCGAACGGCGGGATGCAGCACGCCGAGTCGCCCGAATGGATGCCGGCCATCTCGATATGCTCCAAGATGCCGCCGATGTAGACCGACTCGCCGTCGCACACGGCATCGAGATCGACCTCTATCGCGCCTTCCAGGAACCGGTCGAGGTAGACCGGATGATCGGGCGATATGCGCGCGGCCTCGCCCATGTAGCGCTCCAGCTGCACGCTGTCGTAGACGATGGCCATGCCGCGCCCGCCCAGCACGTAGCTCGGGCGCACCAGCAGCGGGAAGCCGATGCGGTCGGCCACCTGCACCGCTTGCCGGAATGTCTCAGCCATGCCAGCCGGCGGATACGATATGGCGAGGCGGTCGAGCAGCGCCGCGAACCGGTCGCGGTCCTCGGCCAGGTCGATCGCATCGGGCGAGGTGCCCATGATCGGCACCCCCGCCTCTTGCAGGCGCCGCGCCAGCTTGAGCGGCGTCTGGCCCCCCAGCGTCACGATGACGCCATCGGGGCGCTCCGCATCGACGATGTCCATGACATCCTCGAACGTCAGCGGTTCGAAATACAGCTTGTCGGAGGTGTCGTAGTCGGTGGAGACCGTCTCAGGGTTGCAGTTCACCATGATCGTCTCGAAGCCGCGCTCGGCCAGCGCGTAGCTGGCGTGCACGCAGCAGTAGTCGAACTCGATGCCCTGCCCGATGCGGTTCGGACCCGCGCCGAGGATCATCACGCGCGGCTCGTCGCTCGCGCGCGCCTCCGTCTCGGCTGCGTCGTAGGTCTTGTAGAAGTAATCGGTGGAGCTGGCGAACTCCGCGGCGCAGGTGTCGATGGCCTTGAAGGCCGGCACCACGCCGAGCGCCTTGCGCGTGGCGCGCACCTCCGCCTCGCTCGCGCGCGTGGCGCGCGCTATCTCTGCATCCGATATGCCGTAGCCCTTCAGCAGGCGCATAGCATCGGCATCGAGCTCGTCGAGCCGCATGCCGGCGAGCGCGCGCCCGACGGCCGCGATATCGACCATGCGGTGCACGAAGAACGCATCGATGCCCGTGAGCGCGCAGACCTCGTCAACGGCCATGCCAGCCGAGAGCGCCTCCATGACGGCGAAGATGCGCTCCGGCGTGGGGCGGCTGATGGCGGCGCGCAGCTCGTCCATATCGGCCGCGCCCGCGTCCACCGGCAGCGCTCCTGCGCGGCCGTCCTCCAGCGAGCGCATGGCCTTGCCGAGCGCCTCCTCGAACGTGCGCCCGATGGCCATCACCTCGCCCACCGCCTTCATGCGGGTGGACAGCGTATCGTCGGCGCCCTCGAACTTCTCGAAGGCGAAGCGCGGCACCTTCACCACGCAATAGTCGATCGACGGCTCGAAGCATGCCGGGGTCGCCTTGGTTATGTCGTTGGCTATCTCGTCGAGGGTGTAGCCCACCGCCAGCTTCGCCGCCACCTTCGCGATGGGGAACCCGGTGGCCTTCGATGCCAGCGCGGACGAGCGCGATACGCGCGGGTTCATCTCGATGACGATCATGCGGCCGCTTCTCGGGTCGATGGCGAACTGCACGTTGCTGCCGCCTGTCTCCACGCCGATGCGCTCCAAGATGGCCAGCGATGCCACCCGCATGCGCTGGTACTCGATGTCGGTCAGGGTCTGCGCGGGCGCCACGGTGATGGAGTCGCCCGTATGCACGCCCATCGGGTCGAGGTTCTCGATCGAGCAGACGATGATGCCGTTGCCCGCCGCATCGCGGATGACCTCCATCTCGTATTCTTTCCAGCCCTCGATGGATTCCTCCACCAGCACCTCGTGCGAGGGCGAGAGCTCCAGGCCCTGCGACACGATATGGACGAGCTCATCGTCGTCATGGGCGATGCCGCCGCCCGCGCCGCCGAGCGTGAACGAGGGCCGCAACACCACGGGGAATCCGATGCGCTCCACGATGGCGCGCGCGTCAGCCACCGAATAGGCGTAGCCGCTGCGCGCCGTCTCTATGCCGAGCTCGGCCATGCACTCGTTGAAGATCTTGCGGTCCTCGCCGCGCTGGATGGCGCCGAGGTCGCAGCCGATCATCTGCACGCCGAATTCGTCGAGGATGCCCTTCTCGGCCAGCTCCACCGCCGCGTTCAGCGCGGTCTGGCCGCCGAGCGTCGGCAGCAGCGCATCCGGGCGCTCGCGCTCGATGACGCTGCGGATGGCGTCCACCGTTATCGGCTCGATATAGGTGCGCGCCGCCAGCTCCGGGTCGGTCATGATGGTGGCCGGGTTCGAGTTCACCAGCACCACGCGGAAGCCCTCTTCGGCGAGCACCTTGCACGCCTGCGCCCCCGAGTAGTCGAACTCGCACGCCTGGCCTATCACGATGGGGCCGCTGCCTATGACGAGGATCGTCTGGATGTCGTCTCTTCTAGGCACAGGCGGCCTCCTCGGTGCCGAAGCGCCAGCCGCTGAGGCGGTCTGCCGCGATGTCTATGTCAAGGTAGCCCTCCACGCCCGCCATCAGGCGCTCGAACGCCGTGAACAGGTAGTGGGCGTCGGTCGGGCCGGGTGCGGCCTCGGGGTGGTACTGCACGCTGAACGCCGGGAGGTCGAGGAACCGCATGCCCTCCGGCGTCCCGTCGTTGAGGTTCACGTGCGTCAGCTGGATGCGCCCGAAGCGGCTGTTGCGCACCACGGGAGCGACGCCGGCGCGCACCCATGCGCGCAGATCGGCCTCATGCTCGCTCACGCCGCCCGACTCCTCAGCCACGAGCTCCCCCAAGCTCGGGAACACGAGGCCGAAGCCGTGGTTCTGGGCGGTTATCTCCACGCGGCCGGTCAAGAGGTTCATCACCGGGTGGTTGCCGCCGCGATGGCCGTATCTCAGCTTCTCGATGGATGCGCCCGCGGCTTTCGCGAGCATCTGATGCCCTAGGCAGATGCCGAAGACGGGCACGCGGCCCAGCAGCTGAGCCGCCTGGTCGTAGGTGGCGCCCACCGCCTCCGGGTCGCCGGGGCCGTTCGAGAGGAACACCCCGTCGGGCTCGAGAGCGAGCACCTCATCAGCCGGGGTGTCCCACGGCACCACCGTGACATCGCAGCCCGCTCGGCGCAGGCCGAACAGGATGGCATCCTTCGCGCCGCAATCGTAGGCGACCACGCGGAAGCGCGCCTCGGGCGCTGCCTCCTGGGCGAACGCGTGGCTCTCCGGCAGCGGCGGCGCGGCAGCGTGCGCGGCGCACGACACGCCGGCTACCAGGTTGTCGCCCACCAGCTCGCGCGCGGCGCGCACCTTGGAAAGCAGGCTCTCCAGGCTCAGGTCCTCGGTCGATATGCCGGCGCGCATGGCGCCCGCCTCGCGGATGCGCCGCACCAGCGCACGGGTGTCGATGCCCTCGATGGCCACCACGCCATGCTCAGCCAGGTAATCGGGCAAGCTGCGAATGCTGCGCCAGCTCGAGGGCGTGCGGCACATGTCGTGCACCACGAGCCCCCGCAGCGCAGGCACGGCGCGCTGCGCATCGTGCGGGTCGACCCCGTAGTTGCCGATCTGAGGGTAGGTCATGGTCACGATCTGCCCCGCGTAGGACGGGTCGCTCACCACTTCCAGATAGCCCTCGACCGATGTGTTGAAGCATGCTTCGCCGAACGCCTCGCCCGGCGCACCGCATGCCCAGCCGTAGAAGGCGGTGCCGTCCTCCAGCACGAGGAGCGCCGGGAGGCGGCCCGCCTTCGCGGTGTTCGCGAGCAGCTTCTCGCTCGCGTTACTCAACGATCTTCCCATCGCGCAGCGTGGCGTAACCGCCCACGAGCACGTCGGTGGCGCGCCCGCGCAGCTCGCAGCCGATGAAGCCGGAGTTGCCCGCCTTCGAGCAGAAGCCCGCGCGCTCCACCGTCCAGGTCGCCTCGGGGTCGAACACGGTCAGGTCGGCGATGCTGCCAGCCTCTATGCGCACCGGCTCCTCCCGCAGGATGGCGCGCGGGTTCACCGCCATCAGCTCCACCATGCGCCCGTAGCTCATCTTGCCGGTAGCCACCAGGTTCGTCAGCACGAGCGAAAGCGACGTCTCCAGCCCGATCATGCCGAAGGGAGCGAGCTCGAACTCGCGGTCCTTCTCCCAATCGGTGTGGGGGGCGTGGTCGGTCACGATGGCGTCGATCGTGCCGTCGGCTATGCCCTCCGCGAGCGCCTCGGCGTCAGATGCTGTGCGCAGCGGCGGGTTCACCTTGAGGCTCGTGGGGTACGTGTCGTCTATGTCATCTTCAGTCAGGAACAGATGATGCGGGGTCACCTCGCAGGTGACGGGCAGCCCTTCGGCCTTCGCCGCGCGCACCATCGCAACGCCGCGCGCGGTGGTGATGTGCTGGATATGCAGCGGGCAGCCCGTCAAGCGGCAGAGCGCGATATCGCGCATGATCTCCAGCTCCTCGCCTTCCGCCGGCCAGCCGAACATGCCGAGGCGCGTGGAGGCCACGCCCTCGTTCACCTGACCCTCGCCCACCAGCGAATCGTCCTGGCAGTGAGCCATCACCACGCGGTCGAACTGCGAGGCATACTCCATCACGCGGCGCATCATGCCGGCGTCTTGCACCCCACGCCCGTCGTCGGTGAACGCCTTCGCGCCATGAGCGCACATGTCGCCCATCTCGGCCAGTATCTCGCCGGCGAGCCCCTTCGTGCAGGCGCCCGACACGATCACGCGGCACTTCCCCACCTGCTCGGCGCGGGCGCGCACGTATTCCACGCCCACCGCGTTGTCGATGACAGGGTCGGTGTTCGGCATGGCGCACACCGCCGTGAAGCCGCCGTGCGCCGCTGCGCGCGTGCCGCTGGCGATGTCCTCTTTCTGCTCGAAGCCGGGCTCGCGCAGATGCACGTGCATGTCGACCAGCCCCGGCGTGAGCACCTTGCCGGTCAGGTCCATCTCCTCGCCCTTCTCCATGGCGAGGCCGTGCCCGACCTCCACGATGCGCCCGTCGCGCAACAGCACGTCGCATACCTCATCGAGGCCGACCTGCGGGTCGACCACGCGCGCGTTCTTAAGCATCAATGCCATCGTAGGTACCTCCCAGAAGCTGATAGAGCGCAGCCATGCGCACGAGTATCCCTGCATACACCTGATCGAGGATGATGGAGCGATCGGGGTGGTCGGCCATGAAGCTGTCCAGCTCCACGCCGCGGTTGATGGGGCCGGGGTGGCACACCAGCGCGTCGGGCTTCATCAGGCGGTCGCGCTCCTTGGTCAGCCCGAACAGCATGTTGTACTCGCGCAGGCTGGGGAACGGCGCGCCCTCAAGGCGCTCGCGCTGCACGCGCAGCATGTACACGGCGTCCAGGTCGGGTAGCACGTTGTCGAGGTCGCTCGTGGCGGAGTCGGCGCCGAGGGTGGCCACATCGGCCGGCAGCAGCGTCGGGGGCGCCACCACGCACACGTTCGCGCCCATGATCTTCAGCGCCGGGATCAGCGAGCCGCAGACGCGGGAGTGGCTGATATCGCCCACGATGCCCACGTTCAGGCCTTCGAGGCGGCCCTTGTGCTCCCAGATGGAATACAGGTCGAGCAGCGCCTGCGTGGGGTGCTGGTGCTTGCCATCGCCGGCATCGATCACGTGCACGCCGGACAGGTCGGCTATCTTACGCGGCACGCCCGCGTGGCGGTCGCGCACGATGATCATGTCGATCTTATAGGAGCACAGCGTCTCCACCGTGTCGGAGAGGCTCTCGCCCTTCACCGTGGCGGTGGAGCTGCCGCCGAAATTCAGGCTGTTGGCCGACAGGCGCTTCTCGGCTATCTCGAACGACGAGCGCGTGCGCGTGGACGGCTCATTGAACATGTTCACGATGGTGGCGCCCTTGAGCGTCGGCACCTGCTTGATGCGGCGCTCATTCACCTCTTTGAAGCTCTCGGCGGTCTTCATCAGCAGCATGATATCGTCGGCCGAGTACTCCGATATGTCGATCAGATGCTTGTGCGGGAAAGCCATCTACTCCACCTCTTCCTTAGAACCCAGAGGAGCCGCTCCCGCGCGCCCGCCCGGATCGACGTCCAGTATCTCCACCGCCGACTTGCCGTCGACGCTGCTCAGGAACAAGCGCACGCTCTCGTCGGAGGACGAGGGCACGTTCTTGCCCACGAAATCGGCGCGGATGGGCAGCTCGCGGTGGCCGCGGTCGACCAGCACTGCCAGCTGCACCGCTGCCGGGCGGCCGATGTCCATGAGAGCATCGAGCGCAGCGCGGATGGTGCGGCCGGTGTAGAGCACGTCGTCCACCAGCACGACGGTCAGCCCGTCTATGTCGAAGGGGATATCGGTGCCCAGCACCTCGGGCGCGAAATGCGTCATGAAGTCGTCGCGGTAGAAGCTGATATCGAGCTTGCCCAGCGGCAGGCGCACGCCCTCGATCTGCTCGATGCGCTCGCGCAGCATCTTCGCCAGCAGGTCGCCGCGCGTCACGATGCCCACGAGCGCCAGATTATCGGCTCCGTGGTTCGCTTCGAGGATCTGATGGGCTATGCGCGTCAGCGCGCGATCGATATCCTCTTCGTCCATGCAGGTTGACTTGATGAGAGGTCCGCTCATACACACTCCTTACGGTCGAGTGCGCACAGATGGACCGAGAAAAGCTGCTCTGTGTAAGCTGCGTGCCTTGTCGGTCTCTCTGTACCGCTTTTAAAGGTCGCAGAACAGTATGACACGAACCGGGCCGCCGCGTAACCCCCCTTCGAAGATGCGCGCGGGTTTTTTCGCCGGCCGCGCTCAGCGCTCTGGATCGGCGCCGTCAGCATCCGCCCGCTCAGCGCGGGCTATCGCCTCGGCCACGAGCTGCTCATAGCCCTTGAGGGCCGCGAAGGGCTTGAATTGCTTGGCACGGTCGGGGTGCGGCTTGCCGAGCTCATACCGCTCCGGGTGCGCCGAGCTGCGGGCGCGCGCCAGCATATCGGCCTGCCACCGTTCCTCAACTGCGCGCTCCCCGTCAAGCATGATGGCCTCCTACCTGGTGCGCCCGCTCGCGCCCGCGCGCCTTCTCCTTGAGCGATATCCCCTTCATCACCGCGCCCTTGCCGAAGCGCTCCCGTATGGCGAGCACCGCTTCCTGCCGCCGATGCTCAGCCGCGAGCGCCTCCATATCGGTGAACAGATCGCAGGTGGCGAAGCCCTCGGGCTCGAGCGCGCCGAATGCGATGTTGATGCGGCGCACCGCACGCGACGGGTCCACCGTTTCCGCATACAGGCCATCCATCAGCCCCATCAGCGCCTCGAAGGAGCTCGTCAAGCGCGAGAGCTTCCTGCTGGCGTTGGCGTGCCCGGAAGCGCCCGGCTGCGCGGCATATCCCACATGCAGGCTCATATGGCCGGTCACCACGCGCTTGTCCACCAGGTCGAGCACTGCCTCATCCACCATCTCGCGCAAGATCATGCGGCCTTCCTCGAAGGTGTAATCGCAGGGCAGCACCTGACCGGCCCCGATGGAGGTCGAGCGCGGCTCATAGGCTCGTATCTCCGCTATCGTGCACGGCTCCAAGCCCCACGCGTGGTCTATCAGGTATTCCGCATTCGCGCCGAACTCCTGGTAGAGCAGGTCGATATCGCCGTGGGCTACATCCCCGAGGTCGTGCATGCCGAGCTTCGCGAGCCGCGCGGCGATGCGCGGGCCGACCTGCCAGATATCGGTGATGGGCTTATGCGGCCATATCTGCTCGCGGAAGCTGCGCTCATCGAGCTCGCCGATGCAATCGGGCGCATGCTTCGCCGTCACATCGAGCGCCACCTTCGCCAAGAACAGGTTCGGCCCGATGCCGGCCGTAGCGGTGATGCCCGTCTCGCGGCGCACCTCCCCGATCAGCCCGGCCGCCATCTCGCGCGCGGTGGTGCCGTAGAGATGCAGGTAGGGCGTCAGGTCTATGAAGCACTCGTCGATGGAGTACACGTGGATATCCTGCGGGCTGACAGAGCGCAGGTATATCCCCACTATCTCGGCCGAGCGGCGCATGTAGAGGGCCATGCGCGGCTTCGCTATGGCGAAATCGAAGCTCTCGGGTATCTCGAACAGGCGGCAGCGGCCGGGGACGCCGAGCGCCTTCAACGCCGGCGATACCGCCAAGCAGATCGTCTTCTCGCTGCGCTCAGGGTCGGCCACCACGAGCTTCGCCGCGAGCGGGTCGAGCCCGCGCTCGACGCATTCCACACTGGCGTAGAAGCTCTTCAGATCGATGCAGCAATATATGCGCTCTCCGCTCTCCATACATGAGAGGATACCACAGATAAGAACGTTTGTTCTGTATATATCGCTCTGGTGCAGATGCCTCAACGCCAACGCCTTTCGACGTGCCTGCGCTCGCTGTGCTCCGCGCGCACCAGCATCCTATTGCGTTCCTCGCTCCCATCAAAAGAGCGGCAGCTGCTGGCCTGAGCGCTCCTCGGGCCGCACCGCCAACCCGATGGCCGATCGGTCGGCGAGCGCAGGGTATCCGGGGCTCAACCACATCGGCGCCTCATCGGGCCGCACCACCAGCGGCATGCGGTGATGGATGGGCGACACCGCCTCGTTCGGCTCGGTGGTCACCATGCTGAAGCGCTCCCCTTCCCAGATGCCGCCGATCAGAAGAGGGCTATCGTCTGGAGAGCGGAACTCGTAGCGCCGATGCGCTGGCCCACGCGCATGCCCGCTGCGACGAGACTTCGCATCCGCCGTCTCGAAGAACGCCCGGCATGGGATGAGGCAGCGCCGATGCTCCATCGACGCGCGCCAAAGGGGCTTTTCCGCCCCATCGAGCCGCGTATTGAAGATGAGGCCCTGCGACCACGCGGCCTCATATCCCCACGTTAGCTCGCGCACCTCCAAGGAACCGGGCTCGAGGGCATGCGGGCATCCCGTATCGAAGCGCGCCGTTATCACCGGCGCGGCAGCTCCCGGCACCGCGCAGACCGGCCGCGCTGGATAGTCGGGCATCGGGTTATCGCGCCAGCCGACCTCGATGGCCTGCACGAGCTCCAGCGCCTCATCGACCGTGAATATGACGAATCTCCCGCACATGCCCTTATGCTACCTCAGATGAAAGCGATCAGAGATAACGCTACGATATACGAGGACACGACCGACGAGAGAGGCGGAGCATGCTCTATACCGCAGATGATTTCTCAAGCGATGCGCACGTGCCAGCCGATGAGGCGCTTGCTCGGCTGAGGGCGGGAAACCGCATCTACGTGGAGGCGCTCGACCACGAGCGCGACCTGTCGCCGGAGCGCATCCAAGACCTGTTCGAGCGCGGGCAGAAGCCGTTCGCCACCGTCGTGACCTGCTCCGATTCGCGCGTGGTGCCCGAGCATATCTTCATGACGGGCCTCGGCGAGCTGTTCGTCATACGCGTAGCGGGGAATGTGATCGGCGAGCTTGAGGCAGCGAGCGCCGCCTACGCCTGCGCGCACCTGCATACGCGCCTGCTGCTGGTGCTGGGACATACCCATTGCGGCGCCATCAAAGCCGCCCTCGATGGCGAGCGCGGCGCCGTCGCTCCCCTGACCGAGCGCATCCGCGGGGCCATCGGCGCTGTGGATGACCCCTACCGGGCGAGCGTGCTCAACACGGAAGCCGCGATAGGCGAGCTCCTGCGATGCCCTGAGCTCGCCGCGCTCGCGCAGGTGGGCTCGCTCGCCGTCGAAGGCGCCATCTACCACACCCACTGCGGCGTCGTCGATTTCCTCGACCGGAGCTGCGCGCGAGCATAGCGACCGCGCGCAAGGCCTCCTACTCCGGCAGCGTCACTACGCTGCTATCGTGCAGAACCGCATCGAACAGCGCGGCCTCTAAGCTGCTATCGGGCGCAGCAGCCATCGCAGGGGCAGGCGCGCTCTGAGCCTGCGCATCGCCCTCACCGGCTGCGCCGCCTGCGCCCGCCGGGCCGCTGATGAACCCGCGCAGGTCATCATGCAGCAGGAAAGCGAGCTCGGGGCTATCCGGATCGGTCTCTATGAACAGGAAGCCGTAGTTGCCGACCTTGTCCGCATCGAAGCGGCGCATCTCGTGGACGGTCTTGAAGCGGCTCGTGAAGGCATCATAGTCGAACGACTCGGTGCCATCGGTGCCCGCAGGCGGGTTCAGCAGCGACATCGTGAACACCCTGCCCGCCTTCGAGCGGTACGCCTCCGCGCTCGGCAGCTCGTCTTCCAGATACGCCTGATAGGTCTTGAACCCGAAGGCGTACTGCGCCACATCGGTGCCGCCGAGGCCGGCGAAGCGCATGGGATTGAACTCGATGGGGCTGATATGCCCGTGCTCGTCCACGCGCACCTCCACATGCACGGGGAAGTCATGCACGCCCACCACTGCGCTCACCTTGTCGAGCCATTCCTTGAACACGGGCGCCATCTGCTCGTATATCTCGGCGCTCGCCGTGTACATGCGGTCGCTCGTATCGTCCTCGTTCGCGAAATCGTGCTTGAGCACGTTCAGCACCTGCGCTGCGCCCTCTGCATCGAAGAAGGCGTCTATCGCGTATTCCTGCCCGCTGATGTAGCCCTCTAGGATGAACCGGCCAGCATCCACCACGCTGTCGGGGTACATGCGCGCCCAGCGCTCATGGTCGCGCTGTATGTCGGCGAGCGCAGCCGCCCACTCCTCCGCATCGCGCACCACATACACGCCCAAGCTGCAAAAGCCCACGCTCGGCTTCAGCACCACCGCTCCCGGCAGATCGGAGAAGCTGATGCGCGCCAGCTCATCGGCGGTGCATTCGCGGAAGAACAGGTCAGCGTCCAGCTCCGCCAGCGCGCGACGGCAGGCCAGCTTGTCCTTGAACACGCTGATGCCATGATGCAGGCCCTCAGCATGGGTGTTGTCCATGAGCCATGCGAGCGCATTCTCCGAGTTGGTGTAGACCCGCTGCCCCGCATCCACCAGCGCCGCCGCTTCCGCGTCGTCGACCAGATCGAGCGTGCGCCCTGCCAACGAACGGGCGAAGCCGTTCGCCAAGACCGGATGCTGCGAGGCTTCCAGCCAATCGAGCAGCATGTCTGATGCGTATGGCGCGTCCAGTATCACCATCGTATCCTCCTATGCATCGTGCGCCCTATCCTGGGCCGTTCTGGGAGACTATACTGCGAGCGCTGCCTCAGCAGCGCTGCTCTGGGAAAGGGATTCCGCTCCGTTACCCTCTCCGCTCCGCTATCAGGCGAGCGCCGCGAGCCTCTGGCGCGCCTGCGCCACCAGCGCGAGCGCGTTGCCGTTGCGCACCACGAAGTCGAGCGCCGAGCGCTCCCGCGCCGCATCGCCCAGCTTGAAATACGCCCGCGCTTGCGCCCACGCAGCCTCCACGCGGATGCGCATCGGATAAGCATCGCTGCCCACGATCGACGCATCCAGAGACGCGGCCGCCTGCGCATCGCCCGCCTCGCGCACCTGCATGATCCTCTGCTGGCTCTCCAAGAACGAGCGGCGCTCCGCGGCTACCGGTGACGGGTCGCCCGCCGTCAGCTGCAAGCCCTCGTCGATCAGCGCCATAGCCGCCTGGGTTCCATCCAACTTGTCGGCCAGCGGCACCAGGTTCACCAGGATGCCCACCTTCGCTTGCGGCTTCTTCGCCGCCAGCATGCTCTGGCGCAGCCCCTGCTCGATGGCCTTCGCATCCTCGGTGCGCCCGGCATCGAGCAGCGCCTGCGCGTAGTAGGACATGAACCACGCCCCGGCGTCGCGGCACGGGAACGTTATGTTCGCAGCCAGCGCTCGACCGCGCTCCACCAGCGCTTGCGGGTCGCAATCGACGTTATAGAGCGCGAGCAGCGCATCGGTCTCGCGCTCGGCGCGGCGCTCCATCAGGTTCACGCCCACGGTCATCGACATGACGAACACCGCCAGCAGCAGCAACAGCCCGCCGATGGTGGACGCCATGATGGTGCCCGTGAAGAGCGGATACACCGTGGTGAGCACCAAGCCCGGCACCACGCCGATCACGCACGCGAGTATCGAATACTTCTTGAAGTACGGGAGCATATCGCACCGCCTTCCATCAGAGGCTCAGGCATCGAGCCCATCGTTCGTGCGTATCAGCTTACGCTTTATCTTGCCGCCTATGGTCTTGGGGAGCTCATCTATGAACTCGACGATACGCGGGTACTTGTACGGCGCCGTGGTGCGCTTCACATGGTCTTGCAGCTCGCGCACCAGCTCATCGGAGGGCTCGAAGCCGCGCGCCAGCACCACCGTGGCCTTCACCACGTTGCCGCGTATGGGGTCGGGCGCCGCCGTCACCGCGCATTCGACCACCGCTGGATGCTCCACGAGCGCGCTCTCCACCTCGAAGGGACCGATGCGATAGCCCGAGCATTTGATGACGTCGTCGTTGCGCCCGACGAAGAAGCAGTACCCGTCGGAATCGCGCCACGCCATATCATGCAGGTTGTAATAGTCGCCGCCGACCGCCTCGCGCGTGGCCTCGTCGTTGCCGTAGTAGCCGACGAACAGCCCCGGAGGGTACGCCTCGGCGAGGCCCGTCACGCAGATAGCGCCCTCCTCGCCCTCCGGCACCTCCTGGCCATCGTCGTCGAGCAGCTTCACATTCAGCAGCGGCGAGGGCTTGCCCATCGAGCCCGGGCGCGGCTCCACCCACGGGAACGTCGCCAAGAGCACCGGCCCTTCGGTCTGCCCGAAGCCCTCCCGGATGCGCTTGCCCGTCAGGCGCTCCCACTGCATGGTCACCTCCGCGTTCAGCGGCTCGCCCGCCGTGGCGAAGTTCTCGATGCTCGACAGGTCGTAGGACGCCACGTCCTCTTGGAGCATGAAGCGGTACATCGTCGGCGGCGCGCAGAACGTGGTCAGCCGGTGGTCCTGCATCACCTGGAGCAGCTTCGCGGGCACGAACTTCTCCATGTCGTAGGCGAACACGCACGCACCCGCCAGCCACTGCCCGTATATCTTGCCCCAGCCGAATTTCGCCCAGCCGGAATCGGTCACGCTCATGTGCAGGTGGTCTTCGCGCACCTGCTGCCAATACTTCGCCGTTATGATGTGCCCGAGCGGATGCGCGAAGCTATGCATGACGGCCTTGGGGTTGCCAGTGGTGCCGCTGGTGAAATAGATCAGCATGATATCGTCGCTCGTCACGCCGGCATCGCCGCACGGGCGCTCGAACGTGTCGGGCTCGCCGGCTATCAGCGCATCGAAGGAGGTCCACCCCTCGCGCTCCCCTGCCACGATGATCGCCTCGCGGATGGACGGCGCGTCGGGCAGCGCCTCTTCCACCTGGCCGAGCACGTACTCATCAGCCACGCACACGATAGCCTTCACATCCGCGCTCTGCGCGCGGTACACGATATCCTTGCGCGTCAGCTGCAACGACGCCGGTATGACGGTAGCCCCCAGCTTCGCCAGCGCCACGGCCATCACCCAATACTCCCAGCGCCGCCGCAAGATGCACATGACCACATCGCCCTTGCCGATGCCGCGCCGCGCGAGCGCGTTGGCCACCTTGTTCGACAGCGCTGCCATGTCGGCGAACGTGAACAGGCGCTCCTCGCCCGCGTCGTCGATCCATAAGAGCGCGCGCTTATCCGGCTCTACCCGCGCCCATTCGTCCACCACATCGAACCCGAAGTTGAACGCCTCGGGCACCTCTATGCGGAAGTTATCGCGGAAATCCTCATATGAATCGAACTCGATGCGGGGTAGATATCTCTTCAGTACGTGGTCCATCTCGATCCTACTACTCGGCTATGATCGTCACGAATTTGGCGGTCTTGTCGCCGTGGCAGCGCTGCCCGTGCGGTATCTCAGGGTTGAAGTAGATGCTGTCCCATTCGTTCAGCACGAACTCCTTGTCGCCCACGGTCACCGCCACCGAGCCCTCTATGACGAAGTTGAACTCCTGGCCCTTGTGGCTTATCAGCTCGACGGCCGCATCGCCCGGCTCCAAGATGACCACCAGCGGCTGCATCATCTTGTCGCGGTAGCGCCAAGCCATGTCCTCGAAATGGTAGCCCGGATGCCGGTCGACCACCTTGCCCTCGCCGCGGCGCACCACATGGTAGGTATCCAGCCGCGCCGCGGTGCCGGTCAGCACCTCGGTCATGTCCACGCCGAAGCGGTGCGCCATATGGTAGATCGCCGATATCGGCACATCATCGGCCAGCGTCTCCCACCGCTCGTAGGTCGCCAGGTCGACGCCGATGTCGGCCGCCATATCCTCGGCCGACACCTCGCACGCCTCGCGCAGCCCCTTGATGCGCTCGGCCAGCTCGCGCATCTGGATATCGGTCACATCCGCGCCCATCAGGCGCCCATCCCGATCTCAAGCGCCTGCTTGTTCATCTCCACCAGATGCGCCTTCGAGGGCGGCACGCACTTGCGGATGGCCTCATCGAGCGTCGCGCGCTCGCAGAAGCGCGCCTCTGCCCAGAGCTTGCCCAGCAGCACCACGTTCGCCAGCTTGCCCATCTCGGCATCTTGCGCCAGCTTCGCCGCCGGTATGCCCACGCGGCGCACGTCGTCGCGCGCATCGGCCGGCACCACCAGGTCGCTGTCGAACACCACCACCGCGCCCGGCTTCGCTTCCAGCACGAAGCGGTCGTACGATGGCTGGTTCATGGCTATCACCGCATCGGGCTCGGTGACGAGCGGGCTGCCGATGGGAGCATCCGACAGCGTCACCGAGCAGTTCGCCGTGCCGCCGCGCATCTCTGGGCCATACGACGGGAACCACGACACGTGCCTATCCTCGATAAGCCCCGCATACGCGATGACCTTGCCCGCGAACAGGGTGCCCTGACCGCCGAAGCCGGCGAGCACCGCTTGCATATCCTGCGCCATCTGCCTCACTCCTCTCCGCTGGTGCCGTTCACCAGCGGGCACGCGGCTGCGCGCGCGGTGGCAGCCTCAGCTGCATCGGCGAACCCATCAGCCTGGATGTCCTTGTACACGCCCAGCGGGTAGTACGGCAGCATGTTCTCGCGCATCCATGCGAACGCGTCCTCGGGCGAGAGCCCCCAGTTCGTGGGGCATGTGCTGACCACCTCGATCAGCGAGTAGCCGACCTTGTCGATCTGGTTCTGGAACCCGCGCTTGATGGCCTTCTTCGCACGGCGCACGTTCTTCGGGCTGTCCACCGACACGCGCTCCAGATACGCCACGCCGTCGAGCGACGAGAGCAGCTCGCACACCCGGATGGGATAACCCGCATACGCTGGGTTGCGCCCATAGGGCGAGGTCTGCGTCACCTGATGCGGCAGGCTGGTCGGCGCCATCTGGCCGCCGGTCATGCCGTAGATGGCGTTGTTGATGAAGATGACCGTGATGTTCTCGCCGCGCGTGGCCGCGTGTATCGTCTCAGCCATGCCGATGGAGGCCAGGTCGCCATCGCCCTGATAGGCGAACACCAGGTAGTCGGGGAACACGAGCTTCGCTGCGGTGGCCACCGCCGGCGCGCGCCCGTGCGCCGCCTCTATCATGTCGCAGGCGAAGAAGTCGTAGGCCATCACCGAGCAGCCCACGGGCACCACGCCCACGCACTCGCCTTCCATGCCGAATTCGTCGATGCACTCCGCCACCAGGCGCTCCACGATGCCGTGGGTGCAGCCCGGGCAGTAGTTCGTCACCACGGGAAGCAGCGACTTCGGCCGCTCGAATACGCATTCCATCTCGGCCATGCTACTCACCGATCCCTTCCGCGAGCGCCGCTATCTGCTCCAGCACCTCGTCGGGGCGCGGTATCACGCCGCCGGCGCGGCCGAAGAACGCCACAGGAGCGGCGCCTTCCACCGCCAGGCGCACATCCTCGACCATCTGGCCCATGTTCATCTCCACCGCGAGATACGCCTTCGCGTTGCAGCCGCGCACAGCCTGCGCCGGGAACGGCCACAGCGTGATGGGCCGCACGAGCCCCGCCTTGATGCCCGCCGCACGCGCGTCGTTCACCGCGCTGCGGGCGATGCGCGCCGCAGCACCGAAGGCCACCACCACGATATCCGCGTCCTCGGTCAGGTACTCCTCAGCGCGCACCTCCTCGCGCTCGATGACCGCATAGCGCTCGAAGCGCTCGACGTTCTGCTCGTAGAGCTCGCGCGCATCGAGGCACAGCGAATTGGTGACGTTGTGCGCCCGCTCGCCGTGCGTGCCGCTCGTCGCCCAGGGCTTCGCCGGCAGGTCGGCCAGGTCGCGCTCGGGCGGCAGCACCACCGGCTCCATCATCTGGCCGAGCATGCCGTCAGCCAGGATGACCACCGGGGTACGGTACCTGTCGGCCACATCGAATGCCTCGTACACGAGGTCGGCGGCTTCCTGCACCGTCGACGGCGCGAACACGGGCAGGAAGAAGTCGCCATGCCCCATCGCGCGCGTAGCCTGCCAGTAGTCGGCCTGCGAGGGCTGGATGCTGCCCAGGCCCGGGCCGCCGCGCTGCACGTTGATGATGACCGCCGGCAGGTCAGCGCCCGCCAGATACGAGATGCCCTCGGTCTTGAGCGACACGCCCGGGCTCGACGACGACGTCATGGCGCGCACGCCGCACGATGCGGCGCCGTACACCATGTTGATGGCCGCCACCTCGCTCTCGGCCTGCAAGTACACCCCGTCGCGCTTCGGCATATGCTTGCTCATATAGGCAGCCAGCTCGGTCTGGGGGGTGATGGGATACCCGAAGAAATACCGGCACCCCGCGCGCATAGCCGCCTCAGCCAGCGCCTCATTGCCCTTCATCAGCACCTTCTCGCTCATGCTCTCACCTCCCGATACACCGTTATGGCCACATCGGGGCACATCGTGGCGCACGATGCGCAGCCGGTGCAAGCATCCTGCTCGATGCACACAGCCGGGTGGTACCCCTTCGGCGTTATCACGTCCATATCGAGCTTCAAGATGGACTGCGGGCACACGCTGACGCATATGCCGCACCCCTTGCAGAAGCTCTGATCGATCTCGACCCTGCCCATGAAGCGACCTCTCATCGTAAAAGCGAGCGAGCCGCGTCTTCATCGCGGCCCGCTCCGCTGGCTTGCTCTCCTTGGATTATACCAACCCTTCCGGGACCGTCTGGCGCTGATCGGCCTGCCGTATGGCGACGCGCCGTATCTTGCCGTTGACGGTGCGCGGCAGATCGTCTGCGTATTCCACGATGCGAGGATACTTGTACGGAGCGGTCTGCTCCTTCACCCACGCTTGCAGCTCGCACGTCAGCGCTTCGGTGCCCGTGAAGCCCTCGGCGAGCACCACCGTGGCCTTCACCGCCATGCCGCGCAGCTCGTCAGGCACGCCCGTCACCGCGCATTCGCGCACCGCCGGATGCTCCAGCAGCACGCTCTCTATCTCGAAGGGCCCGATGCGGTACCCGCTCGATTTGATGACATCATCATTGCGCCCCACATACCAGTAGTAGCCATCCTCGTCGGCCCAGGCGGTATCGCCGGTGTGGTACCAGCCGTCGTGCATGACAGCCGCGGTCTTATCGGGGTCGCGATAGTACTCCATCATGATGCCCGCGGGATGATCCTCGATGCGTATGCAGATCTCGCCCGTCTCGCCCACATCGCAGCGGCTGCCGTCAGCGCGCAGGACGGCGACGTCATAGAGCGGTACGGGCTTGCCCATCGAGCCGGGGCGCGGCGTGGAGTTCGTCAGATTGCCGATGGTCAGCGGCGTCTCGGTCTGCCCGAAGCCCTCGTAGATGGTCAGCCCCGTGTGCTCCTTCCAGAAGTCGAACAGATCGGGGTTCAGCGCCTCGCCGGCCGTGGTGGAGTATTCCAGTGACGACAGGTCGAAGGCGCTCAGGTCCTCCTGCATCATCAGGCGGTACATCGTGGGCGGCGCGCAGAACGTGGTGACGCCATAGCGGCCGATCAGATCGAGCATCTCGCTGGCGTGGAAGCGGTCGAAATCGTACGTCAGCACGCACGCCTCCATCAGCCACTGCCCGTAGAACTTGCCCCACACGGCCTTGCCCCAACCGGTATCGGCGATGGTGAAATGGATGCCGTCGGGGCGCACGTTGTGCCAATGCTTCGCGGTCATCAGGTGCCCGAGCGAATACAGGGCGTCATGCATGACCATCTTCGGGTTGCCCGACGTGCCCGACGAGAAGTACAGCAGCATGGGCTCGGCGGCCAGCGTCTCGCGGCGCTCGAAGCCCGCGCTCGCCGCGCGCACCTCGGTGTTGAAATCGAGCCAGCCTGCGCGCTCGATGCCGAGAGCGCAGATGCCCTCAGGGCCGGAGAGCGCGCTGCCGAAGCCCTGGCCGCCATCGAGCAGGCTGCCGTCGGCGGCGCGCTCGGTCAGGCCCGCACCGGCCGGGTTCACCAGTATGAGCGTCTCCACCGTGGGGCACTCGCCCACCACCGCATCCACCACATCGGCCACATCGCCCGCGCTCGTGGCGATGACCGCCTTGATGCCCGCGCCGTTCAGGCGGTATGACATGTCGTGCTCTTTCAGCATGAAGGTGGCCGGCACCATCACCGCGCCGAGCTTTGCCAGCGCGAGCGCCGTGAACCAGAACTGGTAATGGCGGCGCAGCACCACCAGCACCCTGTCGCCGCGCCCGATACCCTGAGCGGCCAGGAAGCTCGCAGTCTTGTCAGACCACTCCTTCATGTCGGCGAAGGTGAATACGTGCTCCTCCCCTTCGGGGTTGCACCACACCATAGCGCGCCTCTCAGGGTCGTTCACGGCGATGTCGTCCACGACATCGTAGGCGAAATTGTAGGTGGGCTCATTATGCAGCGAGAAGGCGGTCAGCAAGCCGTTCTCGTCGTATGCTTCATCAACGTATCTGCGGTGTATCTCTCTCATCTCTCGTTTCCTGACGGACATGCAGCGGATGGCTGCGGTGGGCAAGGTAGCGGGGTTTTAGGTGCGCAGCCGACGCGCGGCGCGCACCTAGATAATCTCCTTGCCCTGAGGTTTCAACACGATGGCCAAGAACGTGCACGGCTCGCCGCCGCAGGCTATCATGCCGTGGCCGCGCCCCGAATCGTACATGACGAGGTCGCCCGGGCCGATCTCCTCCACGTGGTCCTCGAAGGCGAAGCGCAAGCGGCCCGATATGACGTAGTCGATCTCCTGCCCCTCATGGTAGGACAGGTGGATGGGAGCGTCCTGCGCATCTTCGCTATACGGCGCCGTCACCAAGAACGGCTCGGCCAGCTTATCGCGGAAGTACGGCGCCTTGTGCAGGTACTCGAAGCCAGCGCGGCGCTTGATGACCAGCCCGTCGGCCGCGCGCGTCGTGCAGTAGCCCCGCAGATGCGGCGTCTCGCCGGTCAAGAGCTCGATCACATCGACGCCCAGCTTGTTGGCGCATTTATACAGGAACGTAAAGGAGAGGTCCTGCGTACCCGATTCCTGCCGCTCGTACTCATCGACCGCACGGCCAGTGGCCTCAGCCATCTCCTCGGCGGTGTAGCCCAGGTCCTCGCGCAGGATGCGTATGCGGTTGGCGATTTCCTTGATATCCGGCTCCATGATTGCCTCCCGTCTGCTGGATGAAAGACATCATAATAGCGCTAGATGCGCTACGGTTCAGCGCTCTTTCAGTATTTCGGCGCAGAAATGGCTGTCGCAGCCGCCGGGCGTCAGGGCGGGCTGCATGATGCCGCCATCGGGCAGGTGGAAGGCGCTGCCCGCTCCGCTTCCCAGGAATACGCGCACCACGTCCTCGTTCTCGGCGGGCGATACGGTGCAGGTGGCGTACACGAGCGCGCCGGCGGGCGCCACGTGCTCGGCGGCGCTCGCGAGCAGGCGCGCATCGAGGGCGGCCGCTCGCGCGATGCTCTCCGGCTCGATGCGCCAGCGTATCTCCGGATGGCGGCGCAGCGTGCCCAAGCCGGTGCACGGCGCGTCGATGAGCACGGCGCTGAACCGCTCGTCACCGAGCACCGGCACCAGGTCGGCAGCGTCAGCCGTTACGATGCGCGTCACGTCCGCACCGCATGCCCGCGCGCGCTCGCGCAGCACCTCGGCTTTGCCTGCCACGTTGTCGACGCAGACCAGATGGTCGAGCTGGCGTCCATGCAGGCGCATGCAGGCGCTCTGCACGAGCACCGTCTTGGTGCCGCGCCCGGCCCCTATCTCGAGCAGGCTGCCATCAGCGCGCTCGGCCGCCCTGAGCGCCACCATCTGCGCAGCGGCATCGGAGACGATCAGCTTCCCTGCATCCAGGAGGGTCTTCACGGCCGGGCGCGCCACATCAGCCGCGTCGGCGAGCCGCACGCAGCCGGGTATGCCCGGAACAGCCTCGAATGCCGCACCAGCCGCCCTGAGCGCCGCTGTCACCTCCGCATCGGATGCTGTTATGGCATTCACAGACGCGAACACCGGCGGTTGCCCGTTCGACGCTTCCATGAACGAGCGCGCCCGCTCTGGGCCCATCCAGGCTATCAGGTCCTCTGCGAGCCATGTCGGGAAGCCGTACCGGATGGCGGCAGAGCGCACATCACAGCCCTCCATGATGCGCCCGAGCTCCTCCACCGTGCGCGCCGCGCGGCGCAGCACCGCATTCGCCAGGCCGCGCGCCCGCGGCGCTACGCGCGCGGCCAGCTCGACGCCTTGGTCGACCGCAGCATACGGGCTGCGGCCCAGGTAGAGCATCTCGTACACCGATATCCGCAGCGCATCGCGCAGGTGGGGTTTCACGTCGCGCGGGCTATCCATGGAGCGGTCGAGCACCTCGTCGAGCACGCCCTGCGTCTGCACCACGCCCACCGCGAGCAAGGCGGCGAAGGCGCGGTCGCTGCCATCGAGGGCGCGCCCATCGAGCACACCGGGCAGGATATCGCGCACGAACGCATCGCGGCAGCGCACGCGCTTGCCGGCTTCGAGCGCCGCGCGCCGCGCCGGGCTCAAGCGGCTCATGCGCTCCAGGCCGCCTGCCCCGAGCGCACCTCAAGGCTGCCTGCCGCGAAATCGGCTGCTGCCATCTGGCGCTTGCCGTCAGGCTTGAGCTCGAGCACCTCAAGCGCGCCCTGCGCGCAGCCCAGCAACAGCCGCTTCCCCTCGAAGGACACGCTGCCCGGCTCCGCTGCCATGCTCGGCTGCGCCGCAGCCTTCACGATGCGCACGCGCTTGCCGGCTATGGTGCAGCGCGCCGGGTGCGCATCATCAGAGGCCAGCACGCGCCTGATGGCGACCTCAGCTGGCTCGGCGGGGTCGAGGTCGAGCTGACCCTTCTCTATCTTGTGAGCATAGGTTGCCTGCGCTTCATCCTGCGCGACCCATCGCAGACCGCCCGATGCGAGCTGATCGAGCGCGCTCAGCAGCGCGCGAGCTCCCAGATTCGCCAGCTCGTCGGTGAGCGAAGCAGCATCCTTGCCCGTGGCATCGACGCGCCGTACGATGCAGAAATCGCCGGTGTCGAGCCCTTCTTCCATGCGCATGATGCACACGCCGGCCTCCGCGTCACCCGCCAAGATGGCATGCTGGATGGGCGCCGCGCCGCGCCACCGCGGCAAGATGGAGGCATGCACGTTCAAGCACGGCGCGATATCGAGCACCTCGCGCGGCAAGATGGCCCCGTACGCCGCGACGCAGATCGCATCCGGGCGCAGATCGGCCAACGCCCGCTGCACCTCCGCATCGCGCAGCGTCTTCGGCGTGGATACGGGCAGCCCCAGGCTGCTCGCGAGCTCCTTCACCGGCGAAGGCGAGAGCGCACGGCCCCGGCCGCGCACCGCATCGGGGCGCGTGTACACCTCCACCACCTCATGAGCGCACGCGAGCTCTTCCAGGATGGTCGCCGAGAACGACGGCGTCCCCATGAACACGACGCGCATGCGCTCAGGCCTCCACGTCTATCTGGGACTCGCCCGGCTTCGCACCCATCGCGACAGCGCGGTCGTATGCCTGGATGGCCTTGATGCGCACCGCCGGCTCGCAGGCCTCGAACAGCGTGCGCCCGTTCAGGTGGTCTATCTCGTGCTGGAGGCAGCGGCCGAGCAGCCCATCGCCCTCGATCTCCCACTCCTCGCCATCGAGGTCGAAGTAGCGCACGCGCGCCCACGGCTGGCGCGCCACCGGCACGCTGATGCCCGGGCACGACAGGCAGGCCTCCCGGTCGGTCACCGGCTCGCCGCGCAGCTCTTGTATCTCGGGGTTCACCAGGAATATGGGGTTGCGCGTAGCGGTATCCTCACCATCCCAGTCGACGTCTATCACGATGAACCGGATGCCGCAGCCCACCTGCGGGGCCGCCAGGCCGCACCCGTTGTTCGCATACATCATCTTCGCCATCTGCTTGCCCAGCTTCAGCAGGTCGCGGTCGCCGGGAGTGCAGGGCTCGCATATCTCCCGCAAGCCCGGGTCGGGCGATTGCACTATCTTCAAGCTCATCTGATGCTCCTTACGCGTTCATGCTCTGATCTTCTGCCTTATCGGCGCTATTGTGGACCGTGCGCCCGCCGCTGTCCATCGCATGCGCCGAAAAACTATCGCGGGAGGCTGCGCGAGCGGCGCAGCTGGGTCAGGCGCTGTTGCATGGCCACGAGCTCGTTGAATGCCGCATCGGCATCGCCCGCCTCGCCGCGCGCCATCTTCGCTTTCAGCGCCGCCATCGCCTCCTCGCCATCCCCGATCGACAGCTCGTTGGCCAGATAGGCCAGCGTGCTCTCGGGCCGAGCGCCCTGCCCGGGGGACGCCGCCGTCAAGATGCCGGGCGCGCGCCCATCCACCGCTGACGCCTTCGCGATGAGCTCGGCCGCCCCGATGCCCGGGTCCTCCATGAGCGCCGCCACCAGCGCGTCGGCGATGGTGGCATGCGCGCGGTCGTGCCAACGCGTCTTAGCCATCGTATCGGCGAACCCGAGCGCGAGCAGCGGGTTCTGCGCCGCGAGGCCCAAGAACTCGCGCTCGAAGCGCAGCCGGTTCATCTCCGCCTCGGGAATATCCACCGCTGCCCGCCGCGGCGCTTCGCGCTCCCCAACCGCCACCGCCGCAGCCGCAGCCGGCGCTTTCAGCGCCGCCAGCTTATCGAGCGCGTCGGCCTCCCGCACGTGCACCATGCCGGCGATCTGCGCCGCGTAGTCCTTCGCCAGCACCGATTCCTTGATCGGCGCGAGCACCTGCAACGCATCGGCGAGCGCGGCGCTGCGCCCCTCGGCCGTGCCGATATCGTAGCGCTCGATGCGCCGCTCGATGCCATACACCAAAAGCGGCTTCGCCGCCGCCAAAAGCTCGCTCATGCCCGCCTCGCCGCGCGCGGCTATGAACTCCGCCGGGTCGAGCCCGTCGGGCAGCGTCACCGCGCAGATATCCATCTTGGTCTTGCCCGCCTCGGGCGTCATGGCGTAATCGATGAACTGGAGCGCGCGCTCAGCCGCGCGCTGCCCCGCCTCGTCGCCGTCGAACAGGTACACGATGCGCCGCCCCGCATGCCGCGACAGCTGCCTGATATGGTTCATGGTCAGCGCCGTGCCGAGCGTGGCCACCGCATTGCGGATGCCCGCCTCATGCAGCGCTATCACGTCCGTGTACCCCTCCACCACGATGGCCGTGCCGCTCGAAGCCATGTGCGATTTCGCCTTGTCGAGCGCGTAGAGCACCTGCGATTTATGGAAGATGGGCGTCTCCTGCGAGTTGAGGTACTTCGGGTTGCCGTCGCCCATCACGCGCCCGCCGAAGGCGATGCATGCGCCCGACGCATCGTCGATCGGGAACATCACGCGCTCGAAGAAGCGGTCGCGCAGCCGCCCCGACCCGTCGCGCGTCGCCACGTTCGCCTCCAGCATCTCCTCGCCTGTGAAGCCGAGCGAGGACAGATGGCGGATGAGCGTCCCGTTGCCCGGCGCATAGCCCAGCTCCCACGCCTTCGGCACGCTGCCCCCGAAGCCGCGCCCGGCCAGGTACTCGCGCGCCTTGGCGGCACCGGCAGAGCTGCCGCGCATCAGCTGGTTATGGAAGAACGCCGCCGCCTCGCGGCACACCTCGCGCAGGCGCTGCTTGCGCCCCTGCGACACGCCGCGCCCGCCGCCATCCTCGATGTCGATGTGCGCGCGGTCGGCGAGGAAGTGGATGGCCTCGCCGAACGACAGGTCCTCGGTCTTCATCACATAGCTGAACACATCGCCCCCCTCACCGCAGCCGAAGCAGTGCCACAGCTGCGTGTTGGGGTCGATCTTGCACGAGGGCGTGCGCTCGTTATGGAAGGGGCAGCAGCACCAGAAATCGCGCCCGCGCTGGCGCAGCTGCTGGCGCTCGCCGAACAGGCTCACGATATCGCTCGCCTCGCGGACCTTCTGTATGTCGTCGTCGCTGACCATGCGCGCTTCTCGCTCCTCATATATCGTTATAGAGAATCATAGAGCAGCCGACCCGCCGCATCCTGTATGAATGCTATCATTTCGGGAAAATGGACCCAGAGGAGCGTACCCGTTATGGCAGACGATACGAACAAAGGCATCCCCTACCTCGCGCTCGACCCCGAGATAGAGAAGTCGATCATAGCCGACCGCGCCTGCGGCCGCATGCACCCGCTGCGCTTCCACGACGAGGACGTGCTGCGCCGCACCGTGAAGCTGCACGACGAGGCGACGCTCGCGCGCCCCGCCTTCATGCGCGATGTCGAGAAGATCGTGAACCTGCCCGCATACAACCGCTATTCGGGCAAGACGCAGGTGTTCAGCCTGGTGGAGAACGACGATATATCGCGCCGCATGCTGCACGTGCAGCTGGTGAACCGGGTCGCGCAGGGCATCGGGGCCCTGCTGGGCCTGAACGCGAACCTGATCGAGGCCATCGCGCTCGGGCACGACATCGGGCACACGCCCTTCGGGCATGCCGGCGAGCGCTACCTGTCGAAGAGCTACCACGCGCGCACCGGGCGCTACTTCCACCACAACGTCCACTCCGTGCGCGTACTCGATCAGCTCTTCCCGCGCAACCTGTCGCTCCAGACGCTCGACGGCGTCATAACGCATAACGGCGAGTTCGCCTGCCAGACGCTCGAATGCGGCAACACGCGCACCTTTCAACAGCTCGATGCGCTCGTGGAGGCATGCAACCGCGACGAGCAGGTGATCGGCACGCTGCGGCCCTCGACCCTCGAAGGCTGCGTGGTGCGCGTGAGCGACATGATCGCCTACCTGGGCAAAGATCGCCAAGATGCGCTCGAGATGGGCGTCATCGGCTCGCTCGATCAGTTCGAGAGCAACGTGATCGGGCGCGACAACGCGCGCATCATCAACAATGTGACGGTGGATATCGTGAACAACAGCTACGGCCAGAACCGCATCACCATGAGCCGCGAGGTGTTCGACGACCTGAAGCTGGCGAAGCGCCAGAACTACCAGTTCATCTACACGAAGGAAGGCATCCTGGACAAGCCGTTCAACGTGGTGGAAGCCATGTTCGAGGAGATGTATGAGCGCCTGCTCGACGACCTCGTGGCCGACCGGCGCGATTCCCCCATCTTCCGCCACCATGTGCGCTCGCTCGTGAAGACCTCTCACTCGCTCACGGAAGAGGATTACCTGGCACAGGAGCCGAACCGCATCGTGGTCGACTACATCGCCTCCATGACCGACAATTACTTCATGAATATGTACGCGCGGCTGTTCCCCGACAGCGAGCGGCGCATCCAGCTCGACTACTACGACGCCGCCTGAGGCCGCGCAGGGCGCGCGTCAGCCTTCGTAGCCGGCATCTATCCCGAGCTCGCCCGAATCGGCCGCTTCGGTGGCCAGCCGGTCGCACTCTTCGTTCAGCGCATCGCCCGCATGGCCGCGCACCCAGTGGAACTCCACCTCGTGCGGCTCCATAGCGGCGAGCAGCCGCTTCCAGAGATCGACGTTCTTCACCGCCTCGCTCTTCGACTTCTTCCAGCCGCTGCGCTGCCATTTGTCTATCCAGCGCTGCTTGAAGGCGTTGCAGACGTACTGGGAATCGGTATGCACGTCCACGCGGCACGGCTGATTGAGCGCCTCTAGCGCCACGATGACCCCCAGAAGCTCCATGCGGTTGTTCGTGGTGAGGCGGAACCCCTGCGAGAGGCGCATCTCGTGTGCGCTGCCGTCGGCGCCCGTATATGAGAGGAGCGCGCCGTAACCGCCGTTACCGGGGTTACCGCGCGCGCTCCCGTCAGAGTATATGACGACCTGCTTCAAGCTAGAACATCATCTGGATGGTGATGAACAGCGGGCTGAATGTGAGGGCCACGATGGTCATCAGGTTGATGAGGATGTTCATGGACGGGCCGGAGGTGTCCTTGAACGGGTCGCCCACGGTGTCGCCCACGACAGCGGCCTTATGAGCATCGCTGCCCTTGCCGCCGAAATGGCCCTGCTCGATGTACTTCTTGGCGTTATCCCAAGCACCGCCTGCGTTCGACATGAAGATGGCCATCAGCATGCCGGTGGCCACAGCGCCAGCCAGGAACCCGCCGAGCATGGCCGGGTCGATGCAACCGATGAGGATGGGCACGAGGATGGCGATGACGCCCGGCACCATCATCTCATGCAGCGCCGAGGTGGTGGAGATGCCCACGCACTTGTCGTACTCGGGCTCGGCCTTGTACTCCATGATGCCCGGTATCTCGCGGAACTGGCGGCGCACCTCTTCGACCATCGCATGCGCTGCGCGCGAGACGGCGCCCATCGTCAGCGCCGCGAACATGAACGGCATCATAGCGCCGATGAAGATGCCCGCCACGATCAGCGGGTCGGTCAGCGTCAGCTCGAACTCGGGCAGGTAGTTGTGCATGGTCGCCTGATAGGAGACGAACAGCGAGATAGCTGCGAGGCCCGCGCTCGATATAGCGAAGCCCTTCGCGATGGCGGCAGTGGTGTTGCCCACAGCGTCCAGCGCGTCGGTGCGGTCGCGCACTTCCTCAGGAAGGCCGGCCATCTCAGCGATGCCGCCCGCGTTGTCAGCCACCGGGCCATACGCATCGACGCCGATGGTGATGGCGGTATTCGACAGCATGCCGGTAGCCGCCAGGCCCACGCCGTACAGGCCCACCGCGATGGCATGGTCGGCGCCATCGAGCGGGAACGCCATGTTGCCGCACACGAACGCGCCGATGATGGCGAGCGCCACCAGGATGATGGGCGCGATGGTGGAGAGCATGCCGGTGGACAGGCCCTCGATGATGACCGTGGCAGCGCCCGTCTCGGCGCTCTCAGCGATCTTATGCACCGGCTTGTAGTGGTCGGAGCAGAAGAACTCGGTGATCTTGCCGATGGCAAGGCCCGCTACCAGGCCGCATATGACCGAGCCGAACAGCCACGCCGGCTGCGCCGCCTCGGACTGGTTGCTCCAAACGAGGAAGATGCCCAGGATGATGACGACCTCGATGCCCGCCGCCACATAGGTGCCGCGGTTCAGCGCTTTGTGCAGGTCGGCGCCTTCCTTCGTACGCACGGCGAACAGGCCGATGATGGACGTGATGATGCCGCACGCCGCGATGACCACCGGCGTGACGATGGCCCAGATGAGGTCGCCGCCGATGAAGTAGCCGCCCAGCGCGCCGAACGTGACCGCCAAGATGGTGGGAGCCAGGATAGCGCCGGTGTAGCTCTCGAACAGGTCGGCGCCCATGCCGGCCACGTCGCCCACGTTGTCGCCCACGTTGTCGGCGATGGTGGCGGGGTTGCGCGGGTCGTCCTCGGGGATGCCCGCTTCGACCTTGCCCACGAGGTCGGCGCCGACGTCGGCCGCCTTCGTGTAGATGCCGCCGCCGACGCGGGCGAAGAGGGCCTGCGTCGAGGCGCCCATGCCGAAGGTGAGCATCGTCGTGGTCATGACGACGAGTTTCTGGGCGCCCGTGGCCTCGACGAAGCGGTCGAGGACGACGTACCAGATCGAGATGTCGAGCAGACCGAGGCCGACGACGACGAGTCCCATGACGGCGCCGCTGCGGAAGGCGACCTTCAGGCCGCGGTCGAGCGACTGCTGTGCGGCGAAGGCCGTGCGGGCCGAGGCGTAGGTGGCGGTTTTCATGCCGAAATAGCCCGCCAGCCCCGAGAAGAAGCCGCCCGTGAGGAAGGCGAAGGGCACCCAGGGGTTCTGGACGCCGGCTCCGTAGGCGAGGTAGGCGAAGAAGAGCGCCAGCACGGCGAAGACGATGCCTACCACTTTGTACTGCTGGCGCAGGTAGGCCATGGCGCCTTTGCGGACGTGACCGGCGATTTCGCGCATGCGGTCGGTCCCTTCGCTCTGCCGTTTCATCGAACGGTAGAATCCGGCGGCGAATCCCAGCGCGACGATCGACGCGAGGGGCACCGCCCAGAAAATTGCGGGAATGTTCATAAAATATAGGTGTTGGTTAAAGGTTGCGAAGCGGTAACGGTGTGTTGTACAAAGATAAAATTTTTTTGCGGGAATAAAAACCGCGCGCCCGCATTTCGGCCGTGCGGGCGCTGCGATGTAGCGTTTTTCGTTGGCGGAAACCGCTTGGAAATCCGTTTTTTCGAGCTGTCGTTGTAGAGGTTCGTGCGGGGAGGGCGCGGCAACTTAACAGAAGAATGTAGGTATCGCCCGCGGGGGTGTCGGAGGGCGCTGCGACGCGTGCGGATACGAAAAACGCGGCAGACCGCTCGGTCTGCCGCGTTTCGTA
>CAJTXX010000017.1 GCA_910584145.1 uncultured Eggerthellaceae bacterium
TCTCGACGAGCTCGATGAGCTCCTCGTCGTCGACCATGTCGCACTTGTTCAGGAACACCACGATGTAGGGCACGCCGACCTGACGGGCGAGCAGGATGTGCTCGCGGGTCTGAGCCATCGGGCCGTCGGTGGCGGCGATGACCAAGATAGCGCCGTCCATCTGGGCAGCACCGGTGATCATGTTCTTGACGTAGTCAGCATGGCCGGGGCAGTCAACGTGAGCGTAATGGCGGCTGTCCGTCTCGTACTCGATGTGAGCGATGGAGATGGTGATGCCGCGCTCGCGCTCCTCCGGCGCCTTGTCGATGTCCTCGAAGGCGGTGAAGTCAGCCGCAGCGGTGCCATGGCTGCCGTCGTTGGAAGAGAGCGTCTTGGAGATGGCCGCCGTCAGCGTGGTCTTGCCGTGGTCGACATGGCCGATCGTGCCGATGTTCACATGCGGCTTAGACCGCTCGAACTTTTCCTTGGACATGTTTCCTCCTTGTGGGAAATTTCCGTTCTTACATAGGAACGCGCCCTTAACGGACGCGGGCTTTCTGGTAGCGGTGACTGGATTTGAACCAGTGACGCCACGGGTATGAACCGTGTGCTCTGACCAACTGAGCTACACCGCCGAGAATGGAGCCTGCGACCGGACTTGAACCGGTGACCTCTTCGTTACCAACGAAGTGCTCTACCGACTGAGCTACACAGGCATGAAATGGTGGGCGCGCTAGGATTCGAACCTAGGTAGGCAGAGCCAACGGGTTTACAGCCCGTCCCCTTTAACCACTCGGGCACACGCCCTTTTGACCGTGCAACGCGCACGCGCGCCGCACTTCAAAAGCACTAGAAAATTCATGTGTAATTTTCAAGCTGCCGCTCGATTTCTTTCAGTTGGAAAACAAATCAAGCGAATGAATGATACGTTAGGGATAAATGTGGTGTCAACCCATTACACGCCACCGGGCGTATCTATAGCCCTGACTGCACCGTTTCCCCACAAATGAAAGGGCCCGCACCTGCGTGCGGGCCCTTGGTGATCGCGTATCAGAGGGAGCGCTACCCGGTATAGCGGCGGAAGATCATACCGCCCTGCACCGGTGCCTCGCGCACCACATCTCCCGGAGCGGGAGCATGGATCATGCGGCCGCCGCCGATGTAGAGGCCCACATGGCCGCTCGTCCAGCAGATGTCGCCCGGCTGCGGATTCGATACCTGCGGGTACTTCGCCATCGTATAGGTGGTGCCCAGCACGCGCCCATAGCTGCCGGTGAGGCAGTAGCTGACGAAGCCGGAGCAATCGAAGGAATCGGGGCCGCCGGCACCCCACACGTAGGGGCATCCGAGCTTGCCGTAAGCGCGGCCGACCGCGCCGCCCACCGCCGGAGCCTGCGGAGCGTTGTTGTTCGAGCTGCCAGCGCTGCTGCCACCGTAGTGGCCGGTCGACTGCTGCTGAGAGGCCGCTGCCGCAGCCGCTGCTGCCGCAGCCGCTTCGCGCGCCTCCTCTTCCTGGCGCACGAGCTCCTGCACTTCCGCATTCAGGGAGTCGTAGAGGGCCTGGTGCTGGGAGACGACCTGCTCGGCCTCGGCCTTCGTGGCCGCAGCCTCAGCCGCCGCCTCTTTGGCCTTCTGCTCCTGCTCGACCAGGACGGCCTTCTCCTCTTCGACCTCGGCCTTGAGATCCTTGGTCTGCTGCACCATCTCGGCATCGTTCTCGTTCATATTGTTGAGAACGCCCCAGTTGGTGGTGAACGCCTGGAATGTGGTGGCGCCCAGCAGCAGGTCGATGAACGTGGACGAGCCGCTGCGGTACATGCTGCGCGCCCGCACGCTCAACTGATCTTGCAGACCGGCTATCTGCTCGCTCGCCTCGTCGATGCGATCCTGCGCCTCGACCACGCGCCCCTCGGCCTCTTCTTGGGCCGCTAGCGCGGTGTAGTAATCGTCGGATGCTGCATCCAGCTTGCTGCGCATGGCGTTCAGGCTGTCGAGCGCGGCTGCGGCCTCAGCCTTCTTCTCCTCTGCGGTAACAGCGAATGCGTCGATGGGGTCTAGCGAGACGAGGCACGTCGCGCCTGCTACGGCGGCCGTACCTATGAAAGCGCGTCTGCTTAGTGCGATAGCATGCTCGCTCATAAGTTGGGTTTCCTCCTCGATTGAGCATATGGTGTATTTGGCAAACATTCGCCATATGATAGCACGGATGGGCGAATCGTCCGAATTCTTCCGATTTCTCCACATTTCGCTAACGAGCCGAGGGCCCGCACCCTTCGAGAGCGCGGGCCCGACCAGAGCATCTTCAGTCCTGTATGGCCTGCACCGTGGCCTTTTCCACGGCGATGGAATCGGCGGCGGCCTGAGCTTCGAGCTCCGGGTCGTCGTCCATGTAATGATCGAACTCGTAGAGCACCTCGGCGGGCGGCTCGGGCGTCAGCTTGCTGACGACGAAGATGCACAACAGCGACACGATGAACGCCGGCAGCAGCTCATAGATGCCGAAGATGCCGCCGAGCGGCGAGAGCAGGTTATGCCAGATGAGCACCGTGGCCGTGCCCCCTATCATGCCGGCGATGGCGCCTTGCATGGTGAGGCGGCGCCAGTACAGGGCGCACAGCGTCAGCGGCCCGAACGACGCGCCCAGCCCCGCCCAAGCATAGCTGACCACGAAGAAGATGACCGAATCCTCGTCAGAGGCCACCAGGATGCCGATCAGGAACACGACGATGAGCGTGGTGCGCGCCACGATCATCACCTGCGCATCGGCGGCGTCCTTCTTGATGACGCCGCGGAAGATGTTCTCGGCCACGCTGGAACCGGCGATGAGCAGATACGACGAGCTCGACGACATGCTGGCCGCCAAGATGCCCGATACCACGATGCCGCACATGAACGATGGCAGCATCACCTGCGACAGCACGATGAACACGTTCTCGGCAGCGGAGTTCGAGGCGAACATGGTGGGCAGCGCCGCGCGCCCGACCAAGCCGATGCAGATAGCGCAGAACAGCGACACCACCACCCAGGTGACCGCGATGACGCGGCTGCGCTTTATCTCGTCGGCCGAGCGGATGCCGAGGAAGCGCACGAGCACCTGCGGCATGCCGAAGTAGCCGAGGCCCCATGCGAGCATCGACACGATGGAGAGCACCCCGTACTCGGCGGGAACGTCGAACACGGGCACGTTATCGTTCATGATCTGCAGGCCGTCCTCGCCCACCACGGGCACCGCTATCTCCACACCGGAGAGGAAGCCGGGGATGCTCTGCAAGAACGCGGCCACGTTCTCCACGCCGCCGCCCATGGCAACCGAGCCCACCAGCACCACGAGCAGCGCGAAGAACATGAGGCAGCCCTGCACGAAGTCGGTCGCCACCACCGAGAGGTAGCCGCCCACCAGCGTGTAGAGGAACACGATGATAGCGCCCAGGCACATCATGGGCAGGTAATCGAGCCCGAACAGCGTATTGAACAGCTTGCCGCACGTGACGAAGCAGCTCCCCACATACACGCAGAAGAACACCAAGATGATGAGCGCCGCGATGGTGGAGACGATATTGCGATGGTCGTGGAAGCGGTTGCTGTAGAAGCCCGGCAGCGTGATGGCGTTGCCGGCCACCACCGAGTAGCGGCGCAGGCGCCGCGCGACGAGCTTCCAGTTCAGGTACGTGCCGATGGCCAAGCCCACCGCCGTCCAGCCGGCATCCGAAGCGCCGGTGAAATACGCCAGGCCGGGCAGGCCCATCAGCAGGTAGCCCGACATGTCGGACGCCTCGGCCGACAGCGCCGTCAGCCACGGGCCGACCTTGCGCCCGCCGATGAAGTACTCGGACGTCGACGAGTTTGAGCGCTTCGCGTATACGAAGCCGATGGTGAGCACTACGATGAAGTAGAGCAGCATCGCGAAGAGAACCCAGAAATCACCTTGTGTCATGTTCTATCCCCCATGTATGATGAATGTCCAGCGATTATACTTTATCGTGGTAAAGCGCAACCGCACGCCGCCGTGTGCGGCGCCGACTGAACGTGAGGGGGCTCATCATGGCGGATCTTAGCGCTCTGTCGCCGGAGCAAAGGGCAGCCGAGCTCGCGCATCAGCGCGAGGTGCACACCGAGTTCAAGGCGGCGGGCCTTACGCTCGATATGTCGCGCGGCAAGCCGTGCGCACAGCAGCTCGACCTGTCGACGCCCCTGCTCAGCATCCTCCAGAGCGCCGATGACTGCTTCGGCGAAGGCGGCCTCGACTGCCGCAACTACGGCGTGATCGACGGCATACCGGAGGCGAAGCGGCTGATGGCGATGCTGCTCGACGCCGAGCCCGATGACGTGTTCGTGTTCGGCAACGCGAGCCTCACCATCATGCACGACGCGATAGCCCGCTGCCTCGACTACGGCTGCCTCGGCAGCACCCCGTGGTCGCAGCTGCCCCGCGTGAAGTTCATCTGCCCGGTGCCCGGCTACGATCGCCATTTCGCCATCTTGGAGCAGTTCGGCATAGAGATGCTGCCCGTGCCCATGCGCGCGGATGGCCCCGACATGGATGCGGTCGAGCAGCTGGCAGCGGAGGATGCGCACGTAAAGGGCATCTGGTGCGTGCCGCGGTTCTCGAACCCCTCGGGCGCTGTGTATTCCGATGCGGTGGTGCGCCGCCTGGCCAGCATGAGCTGCGCCGCGGATGACTTCCGCATCTTCTGGGACAACGCCTATTGCGTGCATGACCTCGACGATGCGGCGGCCGAGGAAGAGCGCGTGCTCGACATCGGCATCGCCTGCCGTGAGGCCGGCACCCCCGACCGCTACCTGAAATTCGCGAGCACCTCCAAGATCACCTTCCCCGGGGCAGGCGTGGCCGCCATGGCCTGCTCGGCCGCTAACCTCGCTGAGGCGAAGCGCCTGTGCGGCGCGCAGATGATCGGGCACGACAAGCTCAACCAGCTGCGCCATGCCCGCTTCCTGCCGGATGCCGCTGCCCTGCGCGAGCACATGCGCGCGCATGCCGCCATCCTGCGCCCCAAGTTCGAGCTGGTGCAGCGCAAGCTGCGCGAAGGGCTGGGAGATACGGGCATCGCCTCATGGACCGACCCGCGCGGCGGCTACTTCGTATCGTTTGATGGCCTGCCGGGAACAGCGGCGCGCACGGTAGCGCTCGCGAAGGATGCCGGCGTGGTGCTGACGGGCGCCGGCGCCACATGGCCCTACGGGCGCGACCCAGAGGACCGCAACATCCGCATAGCGCCCACCATGCCCCCGCTCGCAGACCTCGACCTCGCACTGGACATATTCATCTGCTGCGCGAAGATCGCCGCCCTGGAAACGCTGCGCTAAGGATCCGCCGCGGAAGCCGCGAGCCCCCGCAAAGAACGCGCGAAGGCCGACCTTAGAGAGCAACAGGTCGTTCGCAACGAAGCGAGAAGGCTGCCTAGCACCCCATATTCGCCTGAAAAGCCCGCGACGCACGCCTTTTGTGCGGCGGCGTGGGATCTGAAGGCGAAGATGGGGTGCTAGGCAGCCTTCGCAGCGCCAATCCGTTCCGCTGACCGCAAGGCCAGCGGAACCCACCCTATTCGTCGAGCTGTGCGGCTATCTCGTCGGTGATGTCTGCGGTGTGATAGACGTTCTGGAGGTCTTCCAGCTCTTCGAGCTTGTCGACCAGGCGCATGACCTTCTTGGCATCGGCCAGCGTCACCTCGGTGGGCGTCGTGGGGATCATGGTCAGCTCGGCGCCCTTGGTCTGCATGCCCTGGTCCTCGATGGCCTTCTTCACAGCCATCAGGTCGGAGGGGCCGGTGTAGACGATCCACTCGTCGTCGGCATCCTCGTAGTCATCGCCGCCAGCCTCGGCCGCGGCGAGCATGAACTCTTCCTCGTCGGCCGCGGCGCCGTTCGAGCCGACCGGGTTCTTCTTGTCGCCCGTCTCCACCTCTTTGGGCACCTGTATCATGCCCTTGCGCTCGAACTGGAACGCCACCGAGCCGCTGGTGCCGAGGCTGCCGCCCGCATGGCTGAACGTGGAACGCACATCGGCAGCGGTGCGGTTGCGGTTGTCGGTCAGCGCCTCGCAGTACACGGCGATGCCAGCCGGGCCGTATCCCTCGTAGACCACCGTCTCGTAGTTCGCGGCATCCTTGCCGGAGCCGAACGCCTTGTCGATAGCGGTCTTGATCTTGTCCTTCGGCAGGGAGTAGCCCTTCGCCTTCTCGATGGCCGCAGCCAGAGAGGCGTTGTTGTCGGGGTTGGGGTCGCCGCCTTCCTTGGCCGCCACGGTGATGTTGCGCGACAGCTTCGAGAACAGCGCGGAGCGCTTAGCGTCCTGCGCGGCCTTGCGATGCTTCGTTGTTGCCCATTTTGAATGCCCAGACATACGACTACCTTTCTGCATGGTTTTAGTGCGTGGATATGGTAGCACACGTTCGGGCGCGGGAAACGGCGATGGCGCCGCTGAGCGCTATTCGCCCCGTATCTGAACGACGTACATCACGTTAGCCGGCGTGGTGCCGAAGTAGTGCGAATCAGCCGCCTCCACCGGGCCGGTGGATGGGTCGCCCGCGGTGAATACCGCAAGGTCGCCCGGCTCGACCAAGCCGGCGGCCACCACCGCGCGCTCGGCTTGCTCGATGACGCGCCGCATATCGCCGCGCACATCGTCGTGCAGGGGCACGACGCCCCACGAGAGCTGCATCTGGCGCATGACGCGCGCGAATGGCGTCACCGCATAGATCGGCATGCGCGGGCGCAGGTTCGAGATGAGGCGCGCCGTGCGGCCCGACATGGTGGGCGCCACGATGCAGGCGGCATCCAGCTTCTCGGCCGTATCCACTGCGGCTATCCCCACAGCGAGCGACACCTTCACGCGGGTGCGGGTGCGCTCCGGCGGGTGCTCGTCGAACACGCGCGGCTCTGTCTCCTGCGCGATCTCCACCATGGTGCGCACGGCTTCGACGGGATGCTTGCCCACCGCCGTCTCGCCTGAGAGCATGATGCAGTCGGTGCCGTCGTAGATGGCATTGGCCACATCGGCCACCTCAGCGCGGGTCGGGCGGGGGTTGCGTATCATCGAGTCGAGCATCTGCGTCGCGGTTATGACCGGCTTCGATTCGCGGTTGCACAGGCGGATGATGCGCTTCTGGATGGAGGGCACCTTGTATTCGGGCAGCTCCACGCCCAAGTCTCCCCGAGCCACCATCACGCCGTCAGAGACGGCCACGATATCGCGGATATTGCGCACCGCGTCAGCATTCTCCACCTTCGAGATGATGCGGATGCCCTCGCCGCCGTTGCTCTTCAGGAACGAGCGTATCTCGCGGATGCCATCGCCGTCGCGCACGAACGAGGCGGCTACGTAGTCCACCTCGTGCTCGATGCCGAACAGGAGGTCGGCGCGGTCTTTGTCGGTGACCGCGGGCAGGGGTATGGACACCCCGGGGATGTTGACCGATTTGCGCTGGCCCAGCTCGCCGTCGTTATCCACCGTGCAGATGACATCGTCACCGTCAATGGCCTCGACGGCAAGCGAGATGAGCCCGTCGTCGAGCAGGATGCGCGCACCCGGCGCCACCGAGCGCGCCAAGTCGGGAAAGGTCTGCCCCACCCGCTCTGCGCTGCCCTCTTCGACATCGCAGCCGAGCACGAGCCGCTGCCCGGCGCGCAGCTGCACCGCGCGTCCGCCGGCCAGGGCGCCCGTGCGTATCTCGGGGCCCTTCGTGTCGAGCATGATGGCCGTGGGCGTGCCCAGCTTCTCACGCACCCGCTTCACCCGGGCGATGCGCTCGGCGTGCTCAGCATGGCTGCCGTGGCTGAAATTGAGCCGCGCCACGTTCATGCCGCAGCGTATGAGCTCTTCGAGCACCTCGTCGGAATCGACCGCGGGGCCGAGCGTGCATATGATCTTCGTGCGCTTTTCCATAGCGCCTCGCTAACGTGTCAGGCTTCGCGCAGCCACAGTCCTGTCTTGCCGCCATCCTTCTTCAGGAGGCGCACATCCATTATCTCCATGCCGCGATCGACCGCCTTGCACATGTCGTAAACCGTAAGGCAAGCGATACCCGCTGCCGTCAGCGCTTCCATCTCGATGCCCGTCTTGCCGGTGACCCCGCAGGTGGTGGTCACGTGGATGCCCACGCGCCCGTCTGCGCGCTCGCCCGCACGCACCGGCTGGCATTCCACCTTCGCCTTCGTTATGTTCAGCGGATGGCACATGGGGATGAGCTCGCTCGTGCGCTTCGCCGCCATGACGCCGGCCACACGGGCGCATGCCAGCACGTCGCCCTTCGCAGCTTGCCCCGTGGTTATCAGCTCGAGCGTCTCCGGGTGCATGCTGATGAAGCCCTCGGCCACGGCCGCGCGCTCGGTGTCGGCCTTCTGCGACACGTCAACCATGCGCACATCGCCCTGCTCGTCTATATGGGTCAGTCGTTGGTCCATCGTCGTACCCCTATCGGTCCTCGGGGAGCTGCCCGGTGCGCGCATCGCCGCAGGAGCGCCCTCAGCCAGCCGAGCCGGCGCACGAGCGGAAAGCGGCAGCGCGCAGGCGGCCCCTATCCTCCTATGGCGGACATGGTGCGCTCGGTGCCCACCTTGTCGTGATGCTCGTCGGGCTTGGCGCCCAGGGCGGCCATCAGCACGCCGCGCACCTCATCATCGGTGCCAGCGCGCAGGGCCTCGCGCAGGTCGAACTCCTCATCGCTGAACAGGCAGGGGCGCACCTTGCCGTCAGCCGTCACGCGCAGGCGGTTGCACTCAGCGCAGAAATGCCGCGACAGGGGCGAGATGAACCCTACCGTGCCCTGCGCGCCGGGGAACTCGTAATAGCGCGCCGGCCCCCAGCCGATGGGCTTGTCGTTGGCTGGCACGAGCTCGGGCATGCCGGCTGCGCGCGCCCGCTCGTTGATGATGCCCAAGAGCTCATCTGATGGGATGACGTCCCGCTTGCCCCAGCCAGCGCCATCGACGCCGGTGCTGTCGCTCGCGCCCACCGGCATGAACTCGATGAAGCGCACATGAAGCGGGCGGTCTATCGACAGCGCGGCGAACGCCAAGAAATCCTGGTCGAGGCTGCGCACGGTCACCGCATTCACCTTCACGGGGTTGAACCCGGCTTCGAGCGCGGCGTCGATGCCGGCCAGGGTGTCCTCCAGCCGGCCCACGCGCGTCACCTGGCGGAACTGCTCCGCGTCCAGCGTATCGAGCGATATGTTCACGCGGTTGAGCCCTGCGCGCTTCAGGTCGCCAGCCATCTTCGGCAGCAGCACGCCGTTCGTCGTCATGGACACGTTCTGTATGCCCGGCGTGCTGGTGACGGCGCGCACCAGGCCCTCAACGCCCTTGCGCACCAGCGGCTCGCCGCCGGTCAGGCGGATGCTCTTGATGCCCAGCCCAGCCGCCACGCGCACCAGCCGCTCGATCTCCTCGAGCGATAGTATCTCGTCGCGCCCCAGTTGGCATACGCCCTCCTCGGGCATGCAGTAGATGCAGCGGAAATTGCATCGATCGGTCAGCGAGATGCGCAGGTAGTCTATGATTCTTCCGTGGCCGTCTCTCACGTCTATCCTTCGCGTCCGTGTCGCCTATCGTGCGACCAAGTATATCTTATCCTCCGGCAGGTGCACCCAGAGCTCATCGCCCACTTCGGGCAGCCCGCACGCCCCCGGCTCCAGCTTGCTCACGCGCCAGAACAGGTGCTGATGCAAGAAGCGCATCTCGTCGTCCTCTCGCGCCACCGTGCGCTCGTCGCGCTCATCGCGGTCGAGGAATCCGAGCAGCACCGAGCGCTCGAAGCGCGAATCGCTGATGCGGTCGACCCGCACGCGGAAGTTGTTCGGGCCGGGCCCGTCGGCGCGCTGCACGTAGAAGGCGCGCACCCCCATATGCCCCACATCGCGCGGAACGGGAGGGGCAGTGCGCACCTCTATCCCCCACTTCGGCACCCATACCGCGTGCTCGCCGGCATACTCCGCACGCGGGGCGTTCTTGCAGCCCGACAGCTTCAGCGCCGCCTCCGACTGGGGAGCGTCCACCAGCTCGTCGGGCGTGTCCAGCTCGAGGATGCTGCCCGCCTCCACCACCGCGATGCGGTCGCAGAAGCGCACAGCCTCGTCGATGTCGTGGCTGACATAGAGTATCGTGCCGTCGAAGGCGTCGAACAGGTCGACCAGGTTCTGCTCCAGCACGCCCTTCAAGTGCGAATCGAGCGCGCTGAACGGCTCGTCGAGCATGAGGATGCCCGGCTTGGCCGCCAGCATGCGGGCGAGCGCCACGCGCTGCTGCTGGCCGCCTGAGAGCTGCGCCGGGAAGCGCCGCTCGAAACCGGACAGCCCGAAGCGCGCCAGCTCGCGCGCCACCGCGCGCTCGCGCTCCTCGCGCGCCACATCGCGTCCGATGCCGGCCGCCACGTTCTGCTGCACCGTCATGTTCGGGAACAGCATGTAATCTTGGAACAGCAGCGCGGTCTTGCGCTGCTGCGGCGTCAGGTCGATGCGCGCCTCAGAATCGAAGAACACGCGGCCGTCCACCACGATGCGCCCCTCATCCGGCGTCTCTATGCCGGCGATGCAGCGCATCGTCAGCGACTTCCCGCACCCGCTCGCCCCGAGGAAGCCCACCGTCTCATTGCCGGCGGTGAAGCTGACATCGAGGGTGAACCCCTTGAAGCGCTTGCGTATGCTCACTTCCAAGCTCATCGCGCAGGGCTCCCCTCTGCCTCGCTGCTCCCCGGGCGCGGGACCACCGGCGCGCCGCCGCCCGCAACGCTACCGGGTCGGCGGTAGCGCGTGGTACGGCGCCCCAGCAGGTTCACGATCAATATGACCACGAAGCTGAACGCCAGTATGACCCCGGTCCAGAACCACGCGGCTTCCGTGTTGCCGCCCATCCACTCGAAGTAGATGGCGATCGGTATGGTGCGCGTGATGCCTGCGTAATTGCCCGCTAGGAACAGCGTGGCGCCGAACTCGCCCAGCGCGCGCGCGAACGCGAGCACCGTGGCCGCAGCGATCGAGCTCCACGACAGCGGGATCATCAGCCTGAAGAAGATGCGCGCCTCCGACCAGCCGAGCGTGCGGGCCGCATCGAGCATGTTCGCATCGAGGTTCTCGAAAGCGCCGCGGCACGAGCGGTACATCAGCGGGAACGCCACCACCGTGGCCGCGATGACCGTGGCCGGCCAGCTGAATATCAGCGGGAATCCGATATCGATGAACCACTGCCCCACCGCTGTGTTGCGCCCGAGGCACCACAGCAATATGAAACCGCAGACCGTCGGCGGCAGCACCATCGGTATGGTGAAGATGGTGTCGAATACGCCCTGCGCGCGCTCGGGCATGCGCAGCGTGAAGTAAGCCGCCGCCAAGCCCAGCGCGAAGATGAGCACGATGGCGGCGCCCGTCGTCTTGAGCGTCACCCACAGAGGCGACAGGTCGATGCCCGCCAAGAACGAGCCGACCGCCGCAAGGCCCGTGGCCTCGGGCGCCCTGTCCACCGCATCGGGCAGCACCACGCGCACCATATCCGCATGCGTCGGCCGCACGCCATCGGCAGGCGAGATGCACACATAGCGCTTGCCTTCGCCGATCTGCACGCCGAAGGAGATGAGCGCGCCATCCAAGCGCACCTCGCGCTCGCTCGTGAACTCCCACGCGGCATCGGCGCTCAACACCACGCCGCCGTTCACTGCACGCGCATCGAGCGCGCAGAAGTAGGCTTTCAGCTGCTCGCACGATGTCTCGTCCTGCACATCGCAGAGCGCATGGGCCGATGGGGGCACATACGCGATCACCCGGTCGCCGAAGGCGAGCGCGATGGCGGCATCGTCGCTCGCCCCCTGGTAGTAGCTATAGACCTCGCCAAGGCCCTCGGCCTCGCGCACAGCGCCCTTCTGCGCGCGCGAGAAATCATCGACAGCGAAGCTCGCCCCGTCGATATAGGCCGCCTCGGAATCAGATGATACCTGCACATCGTAGCCATCCGCCTCAACAGCGAGCGCCGATGCAGGCGCGAGCAGCGCTGCCGCGAGCAGCGCTGCCGCGAGCTTGCCGACCATAGCCGCGCCCATCTGACCTGATGCCTACTTGGATGCTATCTCGAAGCCCCATTCCTGCCATATCTTGATGGCATCCTCGCTGGTGAAGGCCCAATCGAGGAATGCCTTGGCAGCGTCAGCGTGCTCGGCGGTCTTGCACACCGCCGCCGGGTACACGATCTTCTTATGGCTGTCTTCGGGCGTGACGCCCACGATCTTCACGTTGCCGAAGCGGTACACATCAGAGCTGTACACCATGGCGATATCCACATCGCCCGAATTCGCATACTGGCAGACGTTGCCCACAGACGAGCCCTCGGTCACCTTGCCCTGCAAGGGTGTGCCATCGAAGGTGCCCTCCTTGCCGGAGCACTCAGCGCCCCTGCTCCCGTCGGCCGCTATCCAGCACTGCGGGTCGGTAGTGGTCAGGGCCTGCTTCGCATAGGTGCCAGCGGGCACGTTGGCATCGCCCACCGCGAGCGTATGCTCGCCGCTCGCCAAGTCCTGCAAAGTGAGCGAGCTGATCGGGGAATTCATGCCCGCCGCGAGCACCAGGTCGTTCGTGAACATGTTGAAACGGCTCGCCGGGTCGACCAGGCCGTCTTCCTCGGCAGAATCCATCGTGGCAGCCGAAGCGGTTATGAGCGCATCGGCGTACGCACCGCCAACGAGCATCTCCACGAGCGTGCCGGAGCCCTCGTACTGGGTATCGGCGAACTGCACGCCGGTCTGCTCGGTATAGAGCGCCTGCACCTCGTCCATCGCCTTCTCCAGGGAGTTCGCGGCGAGTATCTGGAGCTCTATGGCATCCTCCTGCGACGACGCGCCCGAGCCGCCCTGCGAGCCGCCCGCACATCCGGTGAGCGCCAGCGCGCACACCAGCGCGCCCGCCGCCGCCCCTGCGGCGATCTTCGTGAATCTTGCCTTCATGTTCCCCTCCAAGGTCTCCGGCGCCGGACCCCCGGCGCGTCCATGCGGCGAACCGCACTGCGTTCGGAGCGAGATATTATCTCCATTCGAGATTATTCTCATTCCGATATATTCCGGATAGTAGCTTTGAGCCCGCCTCTTGTCAACGCAGATGCCCGCGCAACGGCGCGAGCCCACGGGCAACGGCGTGCATAGCATATAGCGATAGGAAGGTCGGCTAGCGGTAGTCCTTGCCGAGCACGATGAGGATATCCTCGTCGAACAGATAGACGTTGCGGTCGGGCGTCGGCGCATCCACCCCGAGCTGCTGGGCTATCAGCTCGGCATCCTGCTTCGCCGCCGTGCCCTTATATACCACGATCGTCTTGTCGTAATCGAAGTTGTCGGCATTGCGGGAGGTTATCGTCTGATACCCCATCCCCTCGAGCACCTCTTGAGCCGCCGCGCACACCCCATCCGACCCGCTGCCATTGCGCAGGCCCACCGATGTCGACCTATCTGCCGCATGCACGGTGCTGAGCGAATCGCCGTAGGCGCCGCCGCCCGTGGTTGACAGGATCGTGCCCGTCAGCGGGTCGATCACCTCTTCGGTGGCCGGAGGCTTGCCCGCGTCCACGCGCTTCATCATCGCCTCCCACGCATCCTCGTCCAGGATATCCCACCACACATCACCCGCGTACTTGGAGGTGACCGGCGCTGTTGCCGTATAGATGCTGTCGGTGGTCATGCCCGACATGCTCTGCGCGATAGCCACGATGGAAGCCACGTCCATGTCGGTCAGGATGTTCTCGGACATGGCCGATATGGTGTTCGCCATCGTAACGGGGTCTGAGGCGAGAAGCTTCTGCGCGATAGCGGAGAGCACTACGCGCTGGTTCGCCGCACGGTATGCATCGCCCGCGCCGTAATCGTCGTAGGCATGGCGGCTGCGGCACAAGATCAGCGCTTGATCGCCGTTGAGCGTCTGCGCGCCGGCATCCAGATGGCCACCGGCCTCGGGATCGTTTATCTCGATGGGGACATCCACCTCGACGCCGCCGAGGATATCCACCGCATCCTTGAACCCATCGAAGTTGATCTCGGCATAGTGCGCGATGGGCACGCCCGCCAGCTGCGAGACCATCTTCACCGACAGCGCCGGGCCGCCGAACGCGTGCGCGGCGTTGATCTTCTGCGTGCCATGGCCGTCCATGTCGTCGATCTGGATATCGCGGGGGATGGAGACGAGCGTCACCTTCGCGTTCTTGGGGTCGATGCGCGCGAGCATCATGGAGTCGCTGCGGAAGTTCGAGCCCATCGTCTCCTCGCGCTCGATGGAGCCGTCGATGCCGAGCAGCAGCGCGTAGAACGGGTCTTCTGGCTTGTCCACCGCAGAGAGCATGGCCAGAAGGTCGTCCCCGACACCGCTCTGCAGGTTCTTGTTGATGCTCGCGATGTAGGCGAATGCCGCGATACCGCCGCCGAGCACCATGATGAGCACCACGCTCAGCACGCCGATCAGCACCTTCTTGCGCTTGCGGCGCTTGCGCATGGCCGCGAACGCCTCGGAATCGGCGCGGCCCGGCTTGCGGAACCGCTCAGCGGTAGTGCGCCGCTCAGCAGGCGATGCGCTGGCAGCATGGGATGCGCGGGGAGCATCGGCTGCATGCGATGCGCGCGAAGACCGCGTGCTCTCCGGCTCGACCGTCTCTGAGACCGCCGTCGTGCGACGGGATGCCGAGGGCCGTGCCATATGCCGCGGATTGCCTCTTCTATAAGCCATGCAGCCTATTGTGCCATGTCTCGCCGAAATAGGCCATCGGCTTCATAAAACAACACAAGCATGCGAGCCCTGAGCGGCTCTGCGCCGATGCGCGCGGCACCCATCAGGGCATGACGGGCGGCTCCCCCGTCTCCAGCATGGCGAGGAACTGCGCCTCGTCGAGCACGGGGATGCCCAGCTTCACAGCCTTATCGTACTTGGAGCCAGCCGCCTCGCCCGCCACCAGGTAGCTCGTCTTCTTCGACACGCCGCTCGATACCTTGGCCCCCATAGCGCGCAGGCGCTCGCCCGCCTCATCGCGCGTCATGCCCGACGTCGCGAGCGCTCCGGTCAGCACGAACGTCAAACCTGCGAGCGTCTGCGGCACCTCCTCGCCCGGCGCGGCTTGAGCGAGCGCCATCGTCACGCCAGCGGCATCGAGGCGCTCTATCACCGAGATGTTGTCGGGTGTGCGCATGAAGGTGCAGATGCTCTCGGCCACCGTCTCGCCCACGCCATCCACCTGGCTCAGCTCCTCGATGGACGCCTTCATCAGCGCCTCCATCGACGGGAACGCCTGCACCAGCAGCTCGGCGGTGTTCTTGCCCACATGCCTGATGCCCAGGCCGTTCACCACCCGGCCGAACGGGCGCGATTTCGACGCCTCTATGGCTGCCACCAGCTTGCCCGCCACCGTGGAGCCCAATCGTATGTGGAAGCCCTCCGAGTTCGCGCGGCTCGTCTCCACCATGGCGAGCTCTTCTGCGGTGAGCGAGTAATAGTCAGCCACATCGCTCAGGCGCCCGAGCTCTACCAGGCGCTTTATGATCTCGGTGCCAGCGCCGTCTATGTCCATCGCCTGCCTGCTCGCCCAATGCAGCAGACGCTCGAGCGCCTGAGCAGGGCAGTCGATGGAGATGCAGCGCAACGCCACCTCGTTGCGGTCGGTCACCACGGGGCTGCCGCAGCTAGGGCACACGCGCGGCGCCTGCCACACGAGCGCATCATCGGGCCGCAGCGACAGCACCGGGCCCAGCACCTCGGGGATGACGTCGCCCGCCTTGCGCACGATCACCGTGTCGCCGATGCGCACATCCTTGCGATGCACCTCGTCGGCGTTGTGCAGCGTGGCGCGCGCCACCGTGCTGCCCGCCACCACCACCGGCTCGAGCTCCGCCACCGGCGTCAGCACGCCGGTGCGGCCCACCTGCACGGTTATGTCCTTGAGCAGCGTGGTCTTCTCCTCAGGTGGGAATTTGAACGCGATGGCCCACTTCGGCGCGCGGGAGGTGTAGCCGAGCTCGGCCTGCTGGGCGAACGAATCGACCTTCACCACCACGCCGTCTATCTCATAGGGCAGCGTGGTGCGCTTCTTAAGCGACGCCTCGCAGAACGCGTGCACCTCGGAAAGCGAGCTGGCGCGCGCCACATCCGGGTTCACATGGAAACCGGCGCTGCGCAGCCATTCCAGCAGCTCCCACTGGCCGCCCACCGGAAGCAACGCCTCGTCGGCCACCGCATACATATAGGTGGAGAGGTTGCGGCTAGCCGTGACCAGCGGGTCCTTCTGGCGCAGCGAACCGGCGGCAGCGTTGCGCGGATTGGCGAACTGCTGCTTGCCCGCCCGCTCGGCCGCAGCATTCAGGGCATCGAAGCTCTTCTTCGGCATGAACACCTCGCCGCGCAGCTCGATGGGTGCATCGGGCGACGCGAGCGCCGACGTGCTCCCCTGCCGCAGGCGCAGCGGCACATCCGACACCGTGCGCATGTTGCCCGTCACATCCTCGCCGGTGGTGCCGTCGCCGCGCGTGGCCGCCCGCACGAGCGCGCCCTGCTCGTAGGTGAGCGCGATGGACGACCCGTCGATCTTGAGCTCCAAGCACAGCTGCGGGAACGCGCCCAGCTCCTGCTCCACCCCGCGCACCCAGTCGTCGAGCTCGTCGAGGTCCATCGCGTTGTCGAGCGAGTACATGCGCTTGGCATGCTTCACCGGCACGAACTGCTCGCCCACATACCCGCCGATGCGCTGCGTGGGGCTGGTTGGGTCGACCAGCTCGGGATGCTCCTCTTCCAACTGCCTGAGCTGCCGCATGAGCGAATCGAACGCGGCATCGGATATCTCAGGGGCGTCCAGCGCGTAATACTGGTAGCTGTGATGCTCTATCTCGCGCCGCAGCGCCTCTACGCGCTCCCTTGCATCCTGCGACGACGCGCCCTCGCAGGTGAGCTTCTCCTGCTGTTGCATGGTGGAAGGACTCTCCTCATATATATGTGTGCGAACCGTGAGGGTTTCAATGGTATCAGTTATTCTTTTTTGCCGAACCGCTCTTTTCTTCCGCTAAAAACGTATATAATCATACGAGTTGCTGGCTAGCTAACAAGCCGGTTTAAGGTTAACTGAGTTGAAAAGGAGCATTTTCATGAATGAAGGCCTGAATCTGCCGCGCTTGCAGAGCCTGAACGACTGGATGGTCACCAAGGACGAGATCAACAGCATGTCCGAGTCGCAGCTGATCGACGTCGTGAAGGACCAGAAGGTGAAGGTCATGATCACCGACGGCCAGGTTTCTACCGTCCTGATCTCCCCTGATCTGTACAACACCTTCGTCAGCACCGTTGAGAAGCTGGCTGCTTCGGGTGGCGCTTCCCTCTAAGCCCCGAAGCTGATACGAGAATAGAAGACCCGCCGATGGCGGGTCTTTTTTTTGCGGCCCATGCGGCACCGATATGCGTGAGCGGGAAAGCGCTGCGGGCTATGCCGGGTCGTTCGCGCCCGTCTCGACGATGCGGAACTCCGCCATGTTCGAGGAGAGCAGCTCGGTGTAGGCGTCCACGTCGAGGTCGTCGCGGTCGATGTCGATGGTCAGGTACACCTCGCCATCGCGGATGCCCGAATCGACCACGGAGTCGCCGAAGTCGGTGCGCAGCTGGTCGAGCAGCGCCTGCGCCTGCGCCTCGTCGGGCGCGTCGATGACGATGCCGCTCTGCACGAGGAGCCCATCGGTGCCGAACGTCGCCGTCTCGGTGGCGCGATGCGTACTGCCGTCGGTGCCGCGCACGACATACTGGTACACGGCATGGCTCTCGGTGGCAGGCGCATCCTGCGTCGCCTCGGCAGCCGCCGACGAAGAGGACGAAGACGAGGAGGCCAGCTCCTCCTGCTGCTGCCCCCCGAAGCGGGATGCCATGTTCGAGAACGTGGTCGCGTCGATGGTGCCGGTCAGCAGCATCACCGTGAGCGCGGCGCAGACGAGCGCTATCAGGATGAGGAGCACGCCCACGACATTGCCCTTGTTGACGCCCTTCTTCTCCTTCTTCTGAGGAGCGGGCTTCTTGGGCTGGGCCGAGGGCCGCGGGTCGGACGAGACGATGCTGCGCTCTAGCTGATGCTGCTCCAGAGGAGCGGCAGGCGCCATCGCAGCCTCGGAGAGGGGCTGTATCGCTGTTTGGCGAGGAGCTTCTTCGACGGCAGGTGCCGGTGCCACGTCCAGCGGTTTGATGACGCTCGGCGCCGGGACGGGCTCCGCGAGCTCCTGGGTCGGCGCGCTCTCGGGCACGGGTGCCGCAGCAGCGCTCGACTCCGATATGGGCTTGATGGTGCCGGTGGCAGCCGCGGATGGCTCAGGCGGCTGCTGGTCTTCGAGGGGGATGGTCACCTGCTTGTCAGGCTCGAACGGCGCATCCATCGCCTCGGCGGGAGGCATCTCGGTGCGCACCGCCGGCACTGGCTGCGCATCGGCCGCAGGCGCTTCGGCGACCGGCGCTGCCTGAGCGGCGGCAGGCTGCTCGATAGCGGCCACGCTGCTCAGCGCACCTGCGCCCTCTGCCGCAACGTGAGCCACGTGAACCGGCTCGGCCGCGGCCAGCTGCGTTTCCGGCGCCTGCGGCGCCGTCTCCACCGTCTCGGGCTGAGCAGCCGCAACGGGTGCCGTCTGCGCAGGGTCGCGCCTGCTCAAGAACGAGGGCTCCGCGATCTGCGTCTGATCCTCGGCGAAACCGCGCGGGGGCTGCTGCTCGGCGGCCGGCTGGGAAGCGATGCTGCCCTGCTCCTCCTCGGCCAGCATCTGCGCCTCTATCTGCATGCGGCGGCGCTTCTGCTGCTCTTCGAGCTCGCGGCGCCACTGCTGCGAGCGTATCTGCTGCTCGCGTATCTGCTCTTCACGCTGGGATGCGCGCTGTGCGCGCTCTGACCCGGCAGGAGCTGCCGGAGCTGAGGTGCGGCTCTGAGGCTTCTTCGGCGAGGAGATGCCGAGCGCCGCCATCACGTTCAGCACATCGTCTTCGCTGGCATCGCCCGCACGCTGCGGACGTGCTGCGCTCGCTGCGGGCGCTGTAGCCGCAGGCTGCTTAGCCGCGCCCTTCCCTTTCGATTTCTTGCCCGACTTGCCCTTCGACGGCGCAGAGGTGGTGCCCAGCGCCGCGAACAAGTCGTCGATAGATATTGCGTCGTTCGTGGCGTCGCTCATCCTCGTCCCCTGACTTGAAGCTGGATCGATGCTAGCAGGCCCGCAGTGCGCTGCCGTATTCGGCCGTTATGCGCCTGCCGAGCATCTGCCGGCTGTGCGAGATCATGCGGATACCGAGGATAGCACAAACCATCGATGATACGAATGCGATCACCGCTGGCAGAACGCTCACGGCGGGCTGCTCGGCCTCTGCATCGGCCGGCGCGGCCTTCGCCGTCACCATCGTGCTCTGCGCGGAGGTGACCACCTTCATGGCCTCAGCGCGCTTCTTCGCGGAATCGACCGCGGCCTCGTCTGCGAGCATGGCAGGTCCTACCGTCTCGCTCATGATGGCCGCATTGGATGCATCTTCTTGGCCCTCAGCGGCAGCAGATGCGTCCGCGCCCGCGTGGTCGTTGATCGTTCCCGAGAAGGCGATACCACCGGATACCTGGTCGTCGTAGTCGAATACGCTGACCGCGAAGCCAGGTATGGCATAGAACATCAGCGCGATGGAGAGCGCTATGAGAAGCGACCCCCGCACCCGCTGGGCGCGCTGCTTCCTCTTGATGATGGAACGATAGTGATGCGCATCTCCCTGATACAGCATCGCATTCTCCTTATCCGGTTTAAGCTACAATTCGAGAACATCGCATATGATATCAAATAGCAGGTGACATGCGCAAATCCGGCTATCGCAGCAACAGGGCCGCACCGCTGCGGACGGCTGCGGCGGCGAGCGGACGGCTGCTGGGCGGAAGGAGTAGAATACCGCCAGTTGATAATATGGCGATTCGGAGCGATATGTATGATGGATTGCCCGAGCTCGGGCGCAACGACGAATGCTGGTGCGGCAGCGGCCAGAAGTACAAGAGATGCCACTGCGGCTTCGACGAGCGGCTGCAAGCGCTGGCCAATGCCGGCGAGGAAGTGCCTCCGCGCAGCCTGCTGAAGACCCCTGAGGACATCGAGGGCGTGAAGCGCTCCGCGGCGGTGAACGTCGGCGCGCTCGACTACGTGGCTGAGCGCATAGCGCCCGGCGTGACCACCGGCCAGATCGACGCATGGGTGCACGATTACACCTTCGAGCACGGGGCCATCCCCGCTCCGCTCGACTATGAGGGCTTCCCCAAGAGCGTCTGCACCAGCGCAGACGATGTGGTGTGCCACGGCATCCCCTCCGATGACGAGGTGCTGCGCGAAGGCGCCATCGTGAACGTGGACTGCTCCACCATCAAGGACGGCTATTACAGCGATTCGTCGCGCATGTTCATGATCGGCGAAGTATCACCTGAGAAAGCCGAGCTCGTGCGCGCTACCAAGGAAGCGGTGGAGGTGGGCCTCGCGGCGCTGCGACCGTGGGGGCACCTGGGAGATATCGGCGCCGCCATCAACCGCTTCGCCAAAGACCACGGCTATAGCGTGGTGCGCGAATTCGGCGGGCACGGCATCGGCTTGGAGTTCCACGAAGAGCCGTTCGTCAGCTTCGTCACGCGGCCAGGGACCGGCCCCATCCTCGTACCGGGGCTGATGTTCACCATCGAGCCCATGATCAACATGGGCAAGCATAAGATCGACATGAGCGACCCGAACGGCTGGACGGTACGCACCGCAGACGGCCTTCCCACCGCGCAGTGGGAAGTGCAGCTGGTGGTCACCGAGGACGGCTACGAGCTGCTGAGCTGGTAGGGCGCGCTTCCGGCATCTTGGGCGCTAGATGACCACCATGTCGTGCAGGGTGGCGGTGAGCACCTCGAAGCCGTCTTCGGTGACGATGCCCATATCCTCAAGGCGCATGCCGAACTTGCCGGGCAGGTAGATGCCGGGCTCCACCGTGACGATGTTGCCGGGGCGCAGGGGCTTATCGTTGCGCGGCGAGAGCACGGGCAGCTCGTGGATGTCGAGCCCCACGCCATGCCCGAGCGCATGCCCCATGCAGCCGCCGAACCCGTAGCTGGCGAGCGTCCGCTCCGCTTCCTCGTGCGCCTGCTTGCCGGTGACGCCCGGCGCCAGCATGGCCTCCGCCGCCTCGTTCGCTGCGCGCAGGGCCTCCCATGCGTGCAGCATCTCGCCGAAGGGCTGGCCGAGGAACACCGTGCGCGTCATGTCGGAGCAATAGCCGCCCTTCTTCGCCCCGAAGTCCATCACCACGCACATGCCCGCCTGGAGGACGGCATCGCCCGGTTGCGCATGGGGGCTCGCGCCGTTCTCGCCGCACGCCACGATGGTGGGGAACGCCAGCGCATCGGCCCCCAGATCGAACAGGGCGTCATCGAGGGTGCGCTGCACCGCGCGTTCGGTCATGCCCGGCGCCATCAGCCCGACGATGCGCTCGAAGGCGGCATCGGTGATGGCCTGGGCCTCCCGTATGCGCGCGAGCTCCGCCTCGTCCTTCACCGCGCGCAGCTTCAGCAGCGTATCGTGCGTCTCGCGCAGCGCCTTCGGCTTCAGGTGCGATGCGAGGGCGCGATGCTCGGCGAGCGTCATGGAATCCTCGATGCCGATGCACGGGCGCTTCACCTCGAGGCCGGATGCGCGCTGCGCCGCCCATGCCGCCCGGTCGGCGGGCTGCTCGTCCACCTTGAAGCCGCTGCCCCGCCGCTGCCCTCGCGCAGCGAGCGCATAGCGCGCATCGGTATGCAAGAACGCCTTCTTGCCGCGGGCGGGCACGAACGCAGCATGCGCGCGCTCGTCATCGAAGACGCCCTCGAAGGCCGTGAGCCACGCGATATTCGAGGTATCGCGCACATACATGGCATCGAGGCCGCGCTTGCGGCAGGCCTTCTGGAGCCTCGCTATGCGCGCCTTCATGCCCGCTCCAAGAGGATATCGAGCGCATCGAGGTACCCTTGGCGCCCGCGGCCGCTGATCTGGGCGATGCAGGCGGGCTCGATGACCGAGATGCGGCGGAACTCCTCGCGCGCGCTTATGTCGGAGAGGTGCACCTCCACCACCGGCACGTCGATGCTGGCCACCGCATCGCGCAGCGCATAGGAATAGTGGGTGTGGGCGCCGGGGTTGTACACGATGCCATCGCAGCAGCCGTGCGCCGCATGCAGACGGTCGATCAGCGCGCCCTCATGGTTCGACTGGAAGCATTCCGCTGTCGCGCCCTTCGACGCGGCATACGCGCAGAACCCCTCCTCGATAGCATCGAGCGTATCGTGCCCGTAGATGCCCGGCTCGCGCACCCCCAGCATGTTCAGATTGGGGCCGTTCAGCAGCAGTATCCTCTTCAAAGCCATCTCCTTCATGAATCGCCCTGCGCCATCCAGCTGCGCAGGCAAGACAGGATGTCAGCATCGGGCACGTCGACAAGCTCCCATGCGCCCACATCGCGCGGCAGCACGAAGCGCACCTGCCCGCGCCGCGCCTTCTTGTCGCGCTTCATCACGGCGAGCACCTCCTGCGCATCGGCCGTCCAGCCGAGGCGCGGCAAGCCCAGCTCGTCGAGCAGCTCCGCCTGCGCGCTGACGAGCTCGCTGCTCGTACCGAGCAGCGCACGCGCCATCTGCGCAGCGAAGCGCATGCCCTCGGCCACCGCAGCGCCGTGCGAATAGGTGCCGTACCCGGCCATCTTCTCGATAGCATGCGCGAGCGTATGCCCGTAGTTCAGGCATTCGCGCACGCCGCAGCTCTCGGTCTTGTCTTGGGCCACCACGTCGGCCTTGAACACGACGCTGCGCGCGACGGCCTCAGCCGCTACCTCCTCGGAGCGCATCGCCAACGCCGAGGCGTTCTCCAACAGCCAGAAGAAGAAATCGTCCGAGCAGATGACAGCCGACTTCGCCACCTCGGCGCATCCGCAGCGCCACTCGCGCTCGGGCAGCGTACTCAGCACCTCGGTGCTGGCGCAGACGTAAGACGGCTGGCAGAAGGTGCCCACCAGGTTCTTCCCGGCCGCGAGGTTGATGCCCGTCTTGCCGCCCACCGACGAGTCGACCATCGCCAGCAGCGTCGTCGGCACCTGCGCGACGGCGATGCCGCGCATGAAGGTGGAAGCAGCGAAGCCAGCGAGGTCGCCCACCACGCCGCCCCCGAGCGCCACCACGGCGCAGTCGCGCGCGAGGCCGAGCGCAGCCATCGCCTCCCATATCTCGGCGAGCACCTCGATGTCCTTGGAAGCCTCCCCCGCGCCTACGACGATATCGGCCACCCGATAGCCCGCATCGGCGAGCGACGCCTTCGCACGGGCGAGGTAGAGCGGCGCCACGTTCGAATCGGTGATGACGAGCATCTGCGGGCAACCGGCGAGCGCAGGCACCTGCTTGCAGCGCGGCCCCAGATCATCGAGCACCGCAGCGCCGACGCGCACGTCGTAGCGCTGCTCCCCTGGTATGTTCACCTCGATGCGCGTTGCCGGCATGGGCCCGCTCCTCTCTCCTTATCGCGGCGCCCGTCCGGGCGCTCTTTGTGCATCCCCAGCACGCCGCGGCGCTCGAGGCAGCGGCGCAGCTCGTGCGCGATGGCCCCGACGCTGCGATGTGCGGTGTCGATGGATGCATCGCCGGCGGCCTCGTAGAGCGGCATGCGCTCGGCGAGCCGCTCGCGCGCGGCAGCGAGGTCTTGGAACAGCGGCCGCGACGAGGTATCGCTGATGCGCGATGCTGCTTCATCGGCATCGACGCGCAGGTGCACCACGATGCCGCTCGCCTTCATGATATCCACGTTCTCCGGCGTGACGACCACGCCGCCCCCGCACGACACCAGCATGGGCTCATCCATGCCCGCGATGGCGCGCAGCGCTTGTGTCTCGATGCTGCGGAAGCCCGCTTCCCCGCAGGTGGCGAATATCTCGCTCACGGGCATGTCAGCCATGCGCTCGATATAGGAATCGAGGTCGATGGAAGCCAGGCCGCACATGCGCGAGAGGCGCCGCGACACCGTGGTCTTGCCCGCTCCCATGAAACCGATCAGGAACACATGGCGCGCGAGGTGCGCCTGGGGCGCCGCCTTCGGCCGTCCTCCTCGCCCCTCCGATGCGCCCACTCAGCGGCCCATCGTCTTGAGCCGCTCGGCATAGCTGGCGATGTTGGCCTTGATGTCGGCCATGCAGGTGCAACCGAACGCCTGGAGGTACGCCTCGGCCACCACGAACGCCACCTCGGCCTCGGCCACCACGGCAGCCGCCGGCACCGCGCACACATCGCTGCGCTCGCGCGACGCCTCGGCCGGCGCGAGCGTGTCGAGGTCGACCGTCTTAAGCGGGTTCATCAGCGTCGGTATCGGCTTCATGGCCGCAGACACCACGAGCGGCTGGCCGGTGGTCATGCCGCCCTCGAGGCCGCCGGCGTTGTTCCCCGTGCGAGTGAAGGCGCCCCCCTCGAGCGCGATGCCGTCGTGCACCTGCGAGCCCGGCAGCTCCGCCGCGCGGAAGCCGAGCCCGAATTCCACGCCCTTCATGGCCGGGATGGAGAAGAGCGCCGCGCCCAGCTTCGAGGTCAGGCGCTCCGGCCCCGACGCATACGAGCCCAAGCCCGGCACCAGCCCGGTGGCCACCACGCGGAACACGCCGCCCAGGCTCTCGCCCGCGGCCTTCGCCGCGTCGATGGCGGCCTTCATGGCCTCGGTCGCAGCCGGGTCGGGGCAGCGCGTGGCAGATAGCTCGATCTCCATCTGCATCTGCGCCAGATCGAGCTGCGCCTCTACCTCGGCGGGCAGATGCGCATCCCCGATGGATGCCACGTAGCTGTAGACCTCAACGCCCACCTCAGCCAGGAATTCGCGCGCAATGCCCGCCGCCGCCACGCGCGCCGCCGTCTCGCGTGCGCTCGACCGCTCGAGGATGTTGCGGCAGTCGTCGCAGTTCGTGCGCAGCACGCCCACCAGGTCGGCATGGCCGGGCCGAGGCGTCACCTCGCGCACGAGGCCCGCAGGAGCGTTCCCGAAATGGGCCATGCGCTCGTGCCAATTCTCCCAGTCGCGGTTCTGCACGGTTATGCTGACCGGCGCGCCCGTGGTGCGGCCGAAGCGGATGCCCGCCGTCACCACCGCTTGGTCGTGCTCGATCTGCTGCCGCGCACCGCGTCCGTAGCCCGATTGGCGACGGCGCAGGTCGTGGTTGATGTTGCGTATGTCGATGGGTATCCCCGCCGGCACGCCGCTGACGATGGCCGTCAGCTCCGGGCCGTGGCTCTCCCCTGCTGTGACGTAATGCATGCTCCCCGCTTTCAGATGCAGTCTGTTCGCGCAGAGGTTATTCTACACGTAACTCAGATGTCGAAGCCCGCGGCGACGGCCGACATGGCGAATAGCTCGTCGTGCGTGAAGGGGATGCTCACCCCGTGCATGTCGCACAGGATACCCATCGTCTCCACCGCCTGGCCCACCAGCATGCCGCGGCCGTCGCATGCAGACGCGCCCGCCGCGCGTGCGGCGCTCACGAGCGCCGTCTCGCCGTGGCCGTACACCGTATCGAGCACGATCTGGCGCTCGCTCAAGAGCGCGGTGTCGAAGGGGGCAGGATCATCCGCGCCCATGCCCAGCGGCGTGGCGTCTATGACCACGTCAGCTGCGGCGATAGCGCTCGTGGAAGTGCTATAGGAGCCGAACCGGAACTCGGTATCGGCGTAGGCATCGGCGAAGGCCACCCGGCCTGCAGGAGCGCCCGGCAGGGTTATCGCCGTGGAGAGCAGCTCCCGGTAGGCGTCGAGGTACGCATTCACCACCGCCTGCGAGCGCTCGCGCTCGCGGCTGAGCATGACCACCGAAGCGCACCCGGCCTGCGCGCACTCGTGCATGATGGATACCGCCGTAGGACCCGTGCCGCAGAGCGCCACCGCCGCCCCCGCGAAGGAGGCTCCCGTGCGCTCCAGGTACCGCACGCAACCCTGACCGTCCACGTTATAGGCGAGCAGCACGCCGTCCTTCACCGCGAGCACGTTCGCCCCACCGGCGAGCTTGGCCGTGGCCGCAGCCGCATCAGCCATCGCCAGCGCCAGCGGCTTGTACGGCGTGGTCACATTCAGCGACAGGTAATCGCGCTCGGAGATGAACGCGCGCGCCGCGCCCTCGTCGGCCAGATCCTTGGAACCATATTCCCACGGAAGGCCCAGCTCCGGGTACACCGCATTGTAGATGGCCGGCGACTTGGAGTGCGCCACCGGATGCCCCAGTATGTAGAGATGCTCGGTCATGCGATGCTCGGCGCCCATCAGCTGTAGGTCTGCTGATGGTCTTCGTAGGTGACGCTGAACGTGTAGCCGTTCTCGTCGAAGTAGAAGTACATGTAGTCGGTCTGCTCGGGCGCGCACACCGCTTGCAGCGCCGCCAGCGACGGGTTGCAGATGGGCGTGGGCGGCAGGCCCGGGTTCGTATAGGTGCTGAACGGCGTGTCGGCGTGCACTTCCTCAGCCGTGGGGTCGTGGCCGACCTCGTAGGCGGTGGTGGCATCCGATTCCAGATAGGGGCGCTCGGAGGCTAGGCGGTTGTAGAACACCGAGGCCACCGTGGCGCGGTTATCGGCCGTCGCCTCTTTCTCCACGATGGAGGCGAGTATGAGCGCCTGGTAGCGATTCAGCCCCTGCGATTCCGGATATGCCCAATCGAGCCCGGCCGTGTCGGTCTGGTACTGTGCGAGCATCATGCGCACGAGCGCCGCAGCATCGTCAGCCGCGGTGATGGTGTAGGTCTTGGGGAACAGGAAGCCCTCGAGCGAGTTGTCGCCGGCCTCAGCCACGAACGGGAACTCCTCGGCATACCAGCTCGCCTGGCGCGATGCCTCCAGGAACTGCTCGCGCCCGATACGGCCGTCAGTGGCGTCATCGACGGCCTGCGCGATGGCTTCGCGCGTGTAGCCCTCGGGGATGGTGAGCGAGATGCCGGTAGCCTGCGGCCCGACGATGAGCGCGCTCAGGATATCAGCCATCGGGGTCTTGCCGTTGAACGAGTAGCTGCCCGGTATGATGACCGCGGCATGCCCTTCGCGCTGGACGAAGTCGGAGAAGACGCCGGCGTCGCCCACGAGCCCCGCAGCCTCGAGCGCTGCGGCCACATCGGCGAGCGTGTCGCCTTGATCGACCGTGATGATGGCCTGCTCGTCGGCCGGCAGGCTGCCCTCGGCCTTGGGCTGGCAGCCCACGATGACGAACGCCACCGCCACCGCCACCACGACGATGATGGCCGCCACCACGATGTAGGGCGCCCGCGAGCGCTTGGGCTGTATGGCGCTGGTGTCGTAGGTCTTGAATTCCTGCCGGGCGCGCGCGTGCGCGGTGCGAGCAGCGCGGCTGTTCTTCGATGATATGGGAACCTGCTTCTGGCGGAGAGGCATATGCTACCTTTCTTGCTGCGTTTCATGCGAATCCAGCCAAGACTGTAGGAACAGGCTCGCTGCGATCATGTCGATTTTACCGCGCATCGACGCTTCATCATAGCCCGAATCGCGCAAACTGCGCTTCGCCTCTGCGGAGCTCAGGCGCTCGTCGGCGAATTCCAAGGGCAGGCCACATGCCGAGGCGATGCGCTCGGCGGCCTCGGCGATGCGCTGCGCCTGCGGCCCGCGCTCGCCCGAGAGCGTGAGGGGCAGGCCGCATACGAGGAGCTCCGGCTCCCAGTCGTCCAGCACGCGCCGCCAGCTCTTCGCGCCGCTCGCCACCTCGGCAGCGGGCAGCACGCACAGCGGGCTCGCCACGCGCATGGCCGGGTCGCTTATGGCCACGCCCACGCGCTTCTCCCCTATGTCGAGGGCCATCGCCCGCAAGCGCTACAGCACCATGTCGCGCGCTATCGCGAGCGCATCGTCGATGCCAGCGGGGTTCTTGCCGCCTGCCTGCGCCATGGCCGCCTTGCCGCCGCCACCGCCGCCGATGGCCGGGCCCATCGCCTTGATGAGCTGCGCCGCGTCGAAGCCGGCAGCCACCGCTTCGTCGGTGCCCGCAGCCATCAGCATGGCCTTGCCGTCCTTCTCGCCCGCGATGACGATAGCGCCGGGCTGCTCCATGCGAGCGCGCACGACATCCCACAGATGACGCTGCCCGCCCGACTCCACCGCCGGCGCCTTCGCGATGATGACCGGATAGCCCGCTGGGGCCATCTGCACCAGCGAGAGCAGCTCGTTGATGCCGTCGTCGGAGACGGCTTCCTTGCCGCGCTTGGCCGCCTGCTGGAGCTCCTTGAAGCTCTTCAGGTTCGAGGCCGTCCGCTCGCTCACATCGAACAGCGGAACCTTCAGCTCGGCAGCCGTCTCGCGCAGCTCGGCCTCTATCCGGTTCACGTGCGCCAGAGCGCCGAAGCTGGTGACAGCCTCAATGCGGCGCGTGTTCGCGCCCACGCTCGACTCGCCGGTTATCTTCAAGAAGCCGATCTCGGCGGTGTTGGACACATGGCAGCCGCCGCACAGCTCGCTCGAGAAATCGCCCGCGGCCACCACGCGCACATCGGCATCGTACTTCTCGCCGAACAGCGCGGTCACGCCCTCGGCGCGCGCCTCGTCGAGCGTCGTCTCGTAGGTGCTGATGGGGATGGCGCGCATGATCTCGTTATTCGCAACGCGCTCGACCTCGGCTATCTGCTCGGGTGTGAGCGCCTCGAAATGCGTGAAGTCGAAGCGCAGCCGCTCCGGCCCCACATAGGAGCCCGCCTGCCGCACGTGATCGCCTAGCACGCGGCGCAGCGCGGCATGCAAGATGTGCGTGCCGGTGTGGTTGCGCGCCACGCTCGCCCGGCGCATGCCGTCGAGCACGGCCACCACCGCGTCCCCTGCGCGCACCGCGCCGCCGCGCACGCGCACTTTGTGCGCATGCAGGCCCTTCTCGGGCGCGGTCGTGTCGAGCACGTCGGCTGCAGCCTCGCCATCCTCGATGATGCCGGTGTCGCCCACCTCGCCGCCCATCTCGGCGTAGAACACGGTGCGGTCGAGCACGATGACGCCCTCGTCGCCATCTTCTAAGGCCTCCACGCGCTCGCCATCCTTCACCAATGCCGTGATGGTAGCCTCCGCCGAAGCCTGCTCGTAGCCGACGAACGCAGTGGGCCCGAGCTCGCGCAGCAGGTCGGCGTACACGCCGCCGTAGGTCGACCAAGCAGCCTCGGCGTCCTTGGCGCCAGCGCTGCGGGCGCGCTCGCGCTGGGCAGCCATCTCGGCGTCGAAGGCATCCATGTCGACCACGATGCCGCGCTCGGCCGCTATCTCGCTCGTTATCTCCACGGGGAAGCCGTAGGTGTCATGCAGCACGAAGGCCGTCTGGCCGGGGAGCATATCGCCCTCAAGGCCCCGCAGCGCTTCTTCCAGATACGCCTGCCCGTGATCGAGCGTGGCACCGAAGCGCTCCTCCTCGGCCATGATGAGCTTGCGCTCCAGCTCGCGGTTCTCCACGATCTCGGGGTACACGTCGCCCATCAGGCGCACGATCTCGTCCACGTATTCGTTCAGGAACAAGCCCTCGATGCCGATGAGATGCGCCTTCATGATGGCGCGGCGCAGCAGGCGGCGCAGCACGTAGCCGCGGCCCTCGTTCGAGGGCAGGATGCCATCGGCGATCATGAACGTGACCGCACGGCTGTGGTCGGCGATGATGCGCAGCGCCAGGTCGGTCGCCGCATCGTCGCCGTAGCTCACGCCGGCTAGGCGCTCGCCCACCGCCACCAGGCTGCGCAGCACGTCCGTCTCGTAGTTGCTCTGCACGCCCTGCATGATGGCGGCGATGCGCTCAAGGCCCATGCCGGTGTCGATGTTCTTCTTCGGCAGCTCCTTGAAGCTGCCATCCTCCTGGCCGTCGAACTGCGTGAACACGCAGTTCCAGTACTCGAGGAAGCGATCGCAGTCGCAGCCGGGAGCGCAGTCGGGGCTGCCACAGCCGAACGCGGGGCCCTGGTCGTAGTACAGCTCAGAGCAGGGGCCGCACGGACCGGTGGGGCCGGCGCGCCAGAAGTTGTCATCCTCGCCCAGACGCGAGATATGGTCGTCGGCAACGCCCAGGTCCTTCCAGATCTGGATCGTCTCGTCGTCATCCTCGAACACGGTGAAGTAGAGCTTCTCCATCGGCAGGCCCAGCACGTTCACGCTGAAATCGAGCGCCATCGCGCACATCTCATGCTTGAAGTACTTCCCGAAGCTGAAGTTGCCGAGCATCTCGAAGAAGCTCAAGTGGCGGCCCGTGGTGCCGATGATGTCGATATCGTTGGTGCGCACGCACTTCTGCACCGTGGTGGTGCCCACATAGGGCTCTTCCAGCTGCTTCTGCTGGAGGAAGTAGGGCTTGAACTGCACCATGCCCGCGCTGGTCAGCAGAAGGGAGGGATCGTCGGGCACGAGCGAGGATGAGGGCATGCGCTTGTTGCCCTTCTTCTCGAAGTAGTCAAGATAGGCTTCGCGTATCTGCGCGGTTGTCATGTATTCCATGTGCGGTCTTCCGTCGTCGGCGTATGCGTCAGGCAGCATTATATCGCCCGCGCAGGCCGAGGGAAGGCGCGGCGGCGCATCGCGCCTCGAATGGGGCTACGAGCGCCGGCCTTTGTGGAGGAACGCGCGCACCTTGGCCCGGAAGCTGTCCTTCTCCTCGTCGTAGGGCCGCCCTGAGGTGGCGTCGTTGAGCGGGTGCGCCTCGCCGTCGGCATGGTGCGGCACCCCCTTGAAGAACACCCCGTCGGCCGATACCGCCTGGCGCCCCGTGCGCTTCTCGAAGTAGTACACGAAGCACGCCTTCATGACCGCCATCGCGGGGATGGCGAGCAGCATGCCCACGAGCGACCCGAGCAGGCCGTTCATAGCGCCGCCGATGGCCGAGCCGAGCATCATGGCGATGAGCGTGAGAGCCGGGTGCACATCGACCGAGCTCGACATGATCTTGGGGCTGACGAAGGTGTAGACGAACCACTGGATGATGACCAACCCCGCGATGGCGATCACCGCCGTGAGGGGGCTGACGAAGATGGCCGGCACCGCCGCGATGACGCCGCCGATCCACGGGCCGATGATGGGGATGATGTTCATGACGCCCGTGATGACGCCCAGCGCCGGCGCATTCGGGATGCCCAGCACCGCGAACAGGATGCCGCACGCCACGCCGATGAGCAGGCACTGCACGAGCATCCCCTTCAAGTAGCCGCCGATGATGCGGGTGAACGTGATGTGCAGGAACTCCGCATCGTCGTAGTACTTCGGGTTGATGAGGCGGCGGAACTCGCGCTTGATGGCCGGCAGCTCCATCAGTATCCAGAACGCGATGACCATGGCGAAGCCGATGGCCATGACCGCATTGGCCACCGAGGCGCTCACATCGACCACCGTATTGGCCGCGCCCGATGCCATCGAGGATGCCCAGCTGGATATCGAGGCGCCCGCGCTGTCGACCATGTTCTTCACCGTGTCGTTCTCGAACCAGGAGGAATAGCGCCCGTAGAAGTCGTTCGCCCATGTCATCAGGTCGGAGACGTAGCCGGGCACGCTCTCTATGAGGTTGGCGAATTGGGTGTTCAAGCCGAAGATCGGCGAGAACATCAGGAAGGCCATGGCTGCGAGCACTGCGAACATGACCACGTAGGCCAGGCCCGTCGCCAGACCGCGGTTCATGCCCCGGTCGGCGAAGCCGTTCACGATGCCGCGCAGGCAGAAGATGAACACGAGGGTCCAGATGAGCATGCTGACCGGCAGCGACAGCACATTGAGCAGATAGATGCCCACGCCCACCAAGATGACCGCCCCGATGGCGGTCCATACCCCGAAGAACCATCGGCGGGCGCGCGCAGAGGGCGCACCGGCGGGTGATGCAGCAGCAGGCGGGCTCACCGCCCGCCCGCTTGCCTGCGCGCTATCGGTGCGGCTGGGTGCCGCGGCGCCGTCCTGGCTCATATGCGGCTGCCCGTCGCTGCGGCGCCATCGGTCGGAAGGTCGCTGTCGATGCTGCCCAGCACGGCGTCATCGACGCTCTCGCGCGCCTTCGCCTCGCCCATCTCCTTCGAGATGTCGGAAGCGTGCTTCGGCGCGAGCTTGTCGCGCACCTTCTTCGTCAGAGAGTTCACCAGATCGAGCGGGGCGCTCGTCACGTTGTCGACCGCGTTGACGGTCTTCGATGCCGTGTCGGTTATGCTGCCGACATCCTGGAGGATGTCATCGACGCGCAGCATCTCGAGGTTGACAGCATCGACGGTGAGCGAGACGCGCTCCATCAGGGGCTTCGCCTCCTCGGTCAGCTGCTGCACGTTCGACAGCGTCGGCTCCAGCTGCGCCTGCATCTCATCGACGGTGCCGCGCGCCTTACGGATGGTAAGGGCCAGCTCCACGACGAACCAGACGAGCGCCACACCGACGACGATGTAGACGATCAGCAGGATCATATTCACGACGTCCATCTCTCAGCCTCCTTCGCATGGGGGACATATCCATGCCATTCTATCCCCGCATCTGGGATTGTACTGGGTTATCCATCCGCAGGTTGAGATGCCGTAAAGAATACGATGCGAAAGGTTAAGAATCGGCCGAGGCGCGGTCGCGGGAAGCCGCCTCGGTGCGATATGCCTCCCAGCCGCGCTCGGCAGGATGCCAGAACGCACCGCGCGCGAGCCCCTCGGGCAGATAGCGCTGATCGACCCAGCCGCCGGGGTAGTTATGCGGATAGAGATACGAGCCGTAGCTCTCCGAGCCCGGGCGATGGCGGTCGCGCAGATAGTCGGGCACCTTGCGCGACGGGCCGTTGCGCACCTCGCTGAGCGCCTCGAAGATGCCGCAGGCCGCGTTCGACTTCGGGGCGAGCGCCATGTAGGTGGCCGCCTGCGCCAAGATGAGCTGGCATTCCGGATAGCCGATGACCTCGGCAGAGCGGAAGGCGGCATCGGCGATGAGCAGCGCCTGCGGGTCGGCGTTGCCGATGTCCTCGGCCGCGAGGATGAAGATGCGCCGGGCTATGAACTTCGGATCCTCTCCCCCCTCGATCATGCGGGCCAGCCAATAGAGCGCCGCATCGGGGTCGCTGCCGCGCATGGACTTTATGAAGGCGGATATGATGTCGTAGTGCATATCCTTGTTCTTGTCGTAAGGCAGCGCGCGGTGCGGCGTCGCCGTGCGCACCATCTGCTCGGTGATGGCCGCCGGCGCATCGGCGCTGCCCTCTCCGGCCAGCTGGCTCGCCAGCTCGAGCGTGCTGAGCGCCGCGCGGCCGTCGCCGCCAGCCAGCAGCACGATCGCCTCGCGGGCTGCGTCATCGAGCGAGAAGGCGCCAGCGAGCCCGCGCTCCTCGCGCAGAGCGGCATCGAGCAGCTCGCCCACCTCGGCGTCTGACAGGGAATGCAGCTCCACCACCCGGCTGCGCGAGAGCAGCGCCGAGTTGACCTCGAAGAAGGGGTTCTCGGTGGTGGCGCCCACGAGCACCACCGTGCGGTCCTCCACCGCATGCAGCAGCGCGTCTTGCTGGCTGCGGTTGAACCGGTGTATCTCGTCCACGAACAGGATGGTGCGCGCTCCGCTCGCAGCGAGCCGCTTCTCGGCGCTGGCTATCTCGCGGCGCAGGTCGCTCACGGTGCCGCCCACCGCTGACACCTCGACGAACGACGCCTGCGTGCTGTTCGCGATGACATGCGCGATGGAGGTCTTGCCCGTGCCCGCGGGCCCGAAGAGCACGACCGAGCTCAGCGCCTCGTTCTCGATGGCCGTGCGCAGCCAGCTGCCGGGGCCCACCGCATCCTGCTGGCCCACGACGTCGTCGAGCGCGCGCGGGCGCATGCGCACGGCGAGCGGCGCCACGCTCATGCGATTGGCATCTTCCATATCGGTGAATAGGCTGGCTGTTTCCATAGGGGTGATAGTATCACGCGCCCGCATTCCGTACAAATGTTTTATGAATCCACAATCTGTCCAGAAACGCATCACATGGGCTTCAAACGCGTTCCTTATACTCGGATGCGCAGACAGCTCTCAGCCCTTGTTCTATCCCCTTGAGATTGGGCAGGAGCTGCCTGCATCATCCCCTCCTCTGATGCCCCCGCAAGGGGGCATCGGCATCTTCGGACTAGAGCCGCTCGGACAAGATGTTGTTCGTCGCCAGCCAGCTGGCGGGCGTGCCGGTGTCGAACCCGTCGGCCGGGTCGATCACGAGCGCGTACATCTCCTCTTCGGCGAGCAGCGCATCGAGCGCATCGGTCAGCTGTATCTCGCCGCCCACGCCCGGCTTCACCTCAGCCAAGAGCTCCATCACCCGCGGCGTCAGCAGGTAGCGCCCGAACACCGCCAGGTTCGAGGGAGCGTCTTCGAGCGCCGGCTTCTCCACCAGGGCGTCGATCTTCCACACGCCGTCGGACACCTCCGCGCCGGCTATCACGCCGAAGCGGCTGACCTCCTCGTCGGGCACGGGCATGACCGCGATGACGCTCGCGCCGCCATGCGCATCGGAGACGGCCTGCATAGCCGGCAGCATGCCGTTGCCGGGCACGAGCACATCGCCCAGCAGCACATAGAACGGCTCGCCGGCGGAAGCCTCAGCCGCGCACAGCACCGCGTGGCCCAAGCCCAGCGCTTCCTCCTGATACACGTACGTCACGTTCAAGCCGCCGACGTACTCCACCATGTCGGCGTAGGCATCTTTGCCGCGCTCGCGCAGCGTGGCCACGAGCTCCGGATTCGGCGCGAAATGCTCCTCGATGGCATGCTTCTCGCGCGAGTTCACGATGACCACCTCGTCGGCGGCGCTCGCCAACCCCTCTTCCACCACATACTGGATGGCCGGCCGATCGGCCACCAGCAGCATCTCCTTGGGCACTGCCTTCGTGGCCGGCAAGAAGCGGGTCCCCAGGCCCGCCGCGGGAATGATCGCTTTCATGCTCTTCCTTCCAACTTTTTTCACGTGCCCCTATTGTATATAAGAAAGCACCTCCGCCGCCCGCAGAAGAGCGCGGAGCCGCATGCGGCCATGCGCGGCCCCAGGTTGCGCGCGTGCGCACCAGCGGTACCGCCCGCAGAAGAGGGCCGCGGGCAGCCAGCGCTATCGGGCAGCCTCCGCCTCGCCGCCGACGAGCGCGTCCGTCTCGCGGGCGATGCGCATCTCCTCGTCGGTGGTGACCACGCATATCTTGATGGGGCTATCGTCGATGGAGATGACGCGGTTCACGCCGATCTGACCGGTCACGTCGTTCTTCTCGAGGTCGAGGATCATGCCCATATGAGCGAGCCCCGCGAAGATGCGCTCGCGCAGCTCGGCCGAGTTCTCGCCGATGCCGGCGGTCATCACCACCGCATCGGTGCGCGTCATGGCAGCATAGAACGACCCGATGGCCTTCTGCACCTTGTAAACGTACATGTCCACCGCGAGCGCCGCGTCGGCGTCGCCCGCGTCGGCTGCGGCCAGCACATCGCGCATATCGGCCGACAACCCCGACACGCCGAGGATGCCCGACTCCTTGTTGAGGATGCGGTCCATCTCGTCGAAGCCGATGCCGTCGCGGCGCATGATATAGGTGACGATGGCCGGGTCGATGGAGCCCGAGCGCGTGCCCATCATGAGCCCTTCGAGCGGCGTGAAGCCCATCGTGGTGTCGATGGACTCGCCGTGGTTCACCGCCGTGATGGAGCCGCCGTTGCCCAGATGGCAGGTTATGAGCCCCAGGTCGGCGAGCGGCCGGCCCAGCAGGTTCGCCGCCTGCTGCGCGGCGTAGCGGTGCGAGGTGCCGTGCGCCCCGTAGCGCCGGATGCCGTACTGCTGGTAATAGCGCTGCGGGAGCGGATACATATACGCCTTCGCGGGCATGCTGGTGTGGAACGCCGTGTCGAACACGGCCGCCTGCGGCGTGTCGGGCAGGCGATGGCGCAGCAGGCGTATGCAGGCATCGGCCGCCGGGTTGTGCAGCGGCGCCAGCTCTTCGCACTGCACGAGCGCAGCGAAGGCGCCCTCGTCGATCAGCGTGGACTCGCTGAAATGCTCGCCGCCGGCCACGATGCGGTTGCCGATGGCCTGTATGTCGGCGAGGCTGGCGATGGGAGACGCCGGGTCGCTCTCCAGCAGATCGAGCAGCCGGTCCAAGCATGCGGGCACATCGCATCCCGCGACCTCCACCGCCCGCGGCTCGAAGCCTGGCGCGAACGCCGCCTCCATGACCGCATCGGGATGCCCGACGCGCTCGGCGAGCGCCTTCATCAGGCGCACCTTGCCGTCGGTCTGTATCAGCTGGCATTTCAGGGTCGAGCTTCCCGCGTTCACCACTAAGACGATCATCTCAGCACTCCCTCCGGCAACGCCCTGTTGTCTCTTTCGTTTCAGATCGGGCCCTCATAGGGAAAAGCCCTACCTCTCAGCGCCCTTTTAGCATAAGCTATGGAGCGTCGCCTATAGACGACAGTTCGATAACCGAAAAAGGAGAGGGATGGACATGAAGAAAGCACTGGCACTGATAGCGGCAGGTATCTTGGCAGCTGGCCTGCTGTGCATGACCGGATGCGGCCCGAACAGCGAGAAGCTGATCCGCGACAGCCTGACCCAGCAGCTCGATTCCTACAAGAACGCCGACGATGCCGCTCTGTCGGAGCTGGCGACCGTCGCCGAGAACGAGGGCCTCGATTCGCTGGGCATCGACTCGCAGGAATTCGCCGCCGCTGTGCTCGACGGCTTCGATTACAGCATCGATAACGTGAAGGTCGAGGGCGACAAGGCTGTGGCCTCCGTCACCATCATCTCCAAGAGCTACTCCGACTTCGAGACGCGCATGAACGACATCCTCGAGAGCCTGACCAGCGATGAGTCGCTGAAGGAGATGGGCACCGAGGAGGCCACCCAGATGCTGGGCGAGCGCATCATGCAGGCGTTCAGCGACACCGAGATCATCACCGAGCAGGCCGACATCGAGTACAAGCTCGAGAACAATGTGTGGGAGCCGGTGAAGGGCGACGCGTCGCTGGCTGACCTCGACAGCATGGTGTTCGCTCAGTAAGCGAGCGCACGCACGATAGCGGACCGAGGAGACGGCATGGAATCGGCATTCAAGGTGATACGTTCCAACATGATGGTGCAGGCTTGCCTGTTCATAGCGTTCGGGCTGTTCCTTATACTGTGGCCGGGCGCCACCATCATGACGGTCATCTACCTGTTCGGGGCGCTGTTCGCCCTGTCGGGCATCGCCTCTGTCGTCTCTTACCTCCGCCCCAAGAGCGCCGACCACCGCTCGCCCGCCGTTCTGGCGGCAGGCATCCTCTATGTGGTCATCGCGATCATCGCATTCGCATTCCCCAGCGCCGTTGCCGGGTTCTTCTCGGTGGCGCTGGGGATCATCCTCACGCTCTGCGGCATCGTATGCGCCGTGCGCTCATTCCAGATCAGACGCTTCGAGGACCGCTCCTGGATAGCAGCGCTCATCATCGGCATCGCCGTGGCAGCGGGCGGCATCGCGGTCATCTTGAATCCGTTCAGCAGCACGCAGATGTTCATCTTGGTCTTGGGCGTCATCATGCTGGTGAACGGGGGCTGCGAGCTGTTCATGGAATACCAGCTGCATCGCCTTGAGAAGCTCGAGGACGGCGGGGCCGCCTGAGCCCGAGCTCGCATGCGGCCGCCCGAGAAGGCGCCGCATCTTTTTTCCAACCGCACCGCAGAGCGCCGCTCAGAGCCACTTCCTCTTCCAGAAGAACAGCAGCAGGGCGCCGGTGCAGACGAAGAACAGCGCCAACAAGAGCATCCACATCCCATCGAACCCCAAGCCGGGCATATCCGCTAGGTTCATGCCGAACCAGCCGGTCACCAACGTGAGCGGAGCGAACAGCACGGTCGCTATCGTGAGCACCTGCATGGTGGAGTTCTGCTTGAGGTCGAGATGCGCCTGATGCAGCTCGTGGAGCTGGAGGCTGTACTCGCGCAGCGTCTCGGCGCGCGCGGCGAGACGGTCGGCTAGGTTCTCCATATGGTCGAACCGGCGAGCCTCTTCGCGGGTCATCATCTTATTCTCGTCATCGCTCAGCATGGCGGCCATCGTGGCGAGCTGCTGATAATAGGAGACGAACCGCATCGCCATGCGACGGTAGCGCATGACCTTGGCGATGGGCACGCTCACCCGCTCCTCCATCAGGCCCTCTTCCAGGTCCTCCATCTCATCTTCCACCCGGCCCAGATGATCGAGGTCTTCCCGCAAGAGCTCCTTCATGAACACGTACAGGCAGTGCGCGGTGGTCATGTCGCGGATGGCGCCGCCCTGCGCGATATGGTCGAGCACGTCTTGGGCCGTGTGGTCGCTGTCGATGAGCACGAGCTTCTGGCGATCCATGTAGAACCCGAAGGTGTCGAGCTCCACCGCATCCTTCGAGGGCACGGCGAACGAGCCGATGATGAACTTGGAGTAGATGTCGGCGAAGTTGCTCTCCGATTCCTCCAGCGTGCGCAGCGCCTCCGGGTCGCTGAACTCCTCGACGCCGAGCTCGCAGAACTCCTGCGGCGTGAGCACCTCCACCACCGGCGCCATGCTCTTGCGAGCATCGGCCGAGGTCACCTGCACCAGGCCGCTCGGGGTCATGGTGCTCACCGGGATGAGCCCGGCTGACCGTATCTCGTACCTCACGCCCATGCTGTGCCTCTTTCCCGGGTGCCGGGCGCCGTGCGAGCGCTACCCGATCGCGCGCAGCAGGTTCACCATCTCGATGGCGCCCTCGGCGCATTCGCTGCCCTTGTTGCCGGCCTTGCTGCCCGCGCGCTCGATGGCCTGCTCGATGGTGTCGGTGGTGACGACGCCGAACATGACGGGCACGCCCGTCTGCAACGCTACCTGAGCGATGCCCTTGCTGACCTCGGAGCACACGTAGTCGTAATGGCTGGTGGCGCCGCGGATGACCGCGCCCAGGCAGATGACCGCATCGTAGCGGCCGCTCTTCGCCATGCGCTGGGCCACGAGCGGTATCTCGAAGGCGCCCGGCACCCACGCAACATCGATGTCGGCCTCGGCGACGTCGTGCCGCACGAGCGAATCCATCGCGCCGCTGAGCAGCTTCGCGGTTATGAACTCATTGAAGCGCGAGGCGACGATGCCCACCTTGATGCCCTCGCTCACCACCTTGCCTTCGAATAGCGCCATGCTCGATCTCCTCTTCGTCAGAAGCCGTTCTCGGCCAGGAATGCCATCGTCACACCCGACCCGGCGCTGGCAGCGCCGTCTGCAGGCTGCGCCAGCTTCTCTACGTACTTGCCCATGATATCGCACTCTACGTTCAGCGCGTCACCCGCGCGCTTCTTTGAAAGGTCGGTGTTATCGAAGGTGTGCGGGATGACCGACACCTCGAAGGCTGCGCGCTCTGCGCAGGTGACCGTCAGGCTGATGCCATCGAGGGCCACCGAGCCCTTCTCGACGATGAAGCGCAGCAGGGCGGCATCGGCGCTCACGCGGATGCGCACTGCGTTGTCGTCGCGGCGCAGCGAGGCGATGCGGCCCACACCGTCGATGTGGCCCGTGACGATGTGACCGCCCAGCCGGTCGGACAGGCGCAGCGCGCGCTCCAGGTTCACCGCGTCGGCGGGACGCAGGCTCCCCAAGGTGGAGCGCGAGAGCGTCTCGGGCATGGCGTCCGCGGTGAAGCCCTCGCCATCGAGGCTGCGCACGGTCAGGCAAACGCCGTTCACGGCGATGCTGTCGCCTGCGCGCGTGCCCTCCAAGACCGTCTGAGCAGCGACGGACACCACCGCCGAGCGCGCGCCTGGCTGGATGCGCCTGATAGCGCCGACCTCCTCGATCAGACCGGTGAACATAGCCCCTCCTCCGCTGCTCCTTCGCCGCGCACGATATCGCCTTCGATGAGGATATCGCATCCGAGGCGCTCCGTCCGCACGTCGGCGAGACGCGCCGCTTGGGAGGGCAGCGCCACGCCGCAGCCGCCGATAGGGCCGGGCGCCGCAGCGCCGCCGAACAGCTTCGGGGCGATGTAAGCCTGCACGCGGTCGATGAGATGCGCATCGAAGAGCGCCCCGAGCAAGGTAGGACCGCCCTCGACGATGACGCTGTCCAAGCCGCGTGCGCCCAGCTCGGCGATGAGCGCGTCCAAGCGCAGGCGCCCGTCGGGCGCGGTGCCCACCGCGATGACGGAGCAGCCAGCCTGCTCATACGGCGCCAGCTGGGCATCGTCGACGCCGCCGGTGGCGATGATGGTGGGGATGTCATGCGCGGTGGCCACCAGCTCGTTCGCGAGCGGCGTGCGCAGATGCGTGTCGCATACGATGCGCACCGGTTGGTGGGCATCGGCGCCCAGCCCGCGCGCGGTGAGCAGCGGGTCGTCGGCTATCACCGTGCCCACGCCCACCATGATGGCCGCGCAGGCCGCCCGGTCCTCGTGCGCGCGCCGGCGCGCCTCTTCACCGGTTATCCACTTCGACTGCCCGGTGCGCGTGGCTATCCTGCCATCCAAAGTGCAGGCCATCTTCGCTATGACGAGCGGGCGGCCGCACGTGATGAAATGGAAGAACGGCCGATTCAGCGCGTCGCATTCCTCGCGCAGCACGCCTTCGCGCACCTCGATGCCGGCCTGTTGCAGGCGCGCTATCCCCTTGCCCGCCACGCGCGGGTCGGGGTCGGCCGAACCCACCACCACGCGCGCGATGCCGGCCTCTATCAGCGCATCGCAGCAGGGGGGCTGCTTGCCCGTGTGGCAGCAAGGCTCGAGCGTCACATAGGCGGTGGCGCCGCAGGCGCTCTCGCCCGCGCGCTCGCATGCAGCGAGCGCTTCCCGCTCGGCGTGCAGCGCGCCGAAGCGCGTATGCCAGCCCTCGCCCACGATGCGCCCGTCGCGCACCAGCACGCAGCCCACCTGCGGGTTCGGGTTCACCCATCCGCGGCCGCGCGCCGCCAGTTGCACGGCGCGCCGCAGATAGCGCTCGTCGGTCGCCTCGGCGCCCTGCATGCGGCCTAGATCTCTATCAGCTCGTAGTCTTTGCTGCCATAGCCCAGCCGCGCCGCATCGTC
>CAJTXX010000018.1 GCA_910584145.1 uncultured Eggerthellaceae bacterium
CGATCATCTCCTCGGGGCTGACCACGTTGCCCTTCGACTTGCTCATGACCTCGCCATTCGCGTCGAGCACCATACCTTGGCAGAGCAGGTTCTCGAACGGCTCGTCGAAATCGAGCATGCCCGCATCGCGCAGAACTTTCGTGAAGAAGCGGCTGTACAGCAGATGCAAGATAGCGTGCTCGATGCCGCCGATGTACTGGTCGACCGGCATCCAAGCGTTCACGCGCTCGCTCGTGAAGGGCGCATGGACGTTGTGCGGGTCGCAGTAGCGCATGTAGTACCAGCTCGAGCACGTGAAGGTGTCCATCGTGTCCGTCTCGCGCCGCGCCGCGCCTCCGCAACGCGGGCACGTGCAATCGGCGAACCCGGCATGCGTAGCCAGCGTCTCGCCAGCGGCCAGGTCGATGTCCTCAGGCAGGCGCACGGGCAAGTCTTCCTCCGGCACCGGTACCACGCCGCATTGCGGGCAATGGATGGCGGGAATGGGGTTGCCCCAATAGCGCTGTCGGCTTATCAGCCAGTCGCGCAGGCGATACTCGGTGGCGCGCTTGCCCTTGCCAGCAGCTTCCAGCGCCTCGACGATAGCCGCCTCGCCCGGCGAATGCTTGCCGCCCACCATGCCCGTGTACGGCCCGCTCTGCACCAGCACGCCTTCGGCCGCATATGCCTCGGGCCAATCGACGCTGGTGACCACGCGTCCTTGCTCGTCTTTCAGCTGCTCATACAGCGGGTCGTCCTCGCCCAAGATGATAGGGATGATCGGTAGGTCGTACTTGCGGGCGAACTCGAAGTCGCGCTGGTCGCCGCAGGGGACCGCCATGACCGCGCCGGTACCGTAATCGGCCACCACGTAGTCGGCCACCCATACGGGCACCTGCTCTCCATTCACAGGATTGATCACATAGCGCCCGGTGAAGATGCCATGCTTCTCGCGGTCGCCCTGAGCCCGCTCAACAGCGCTGACCTTGCGAGCCTCCTCAGCGAACGCCAGCACCTCACCTTCAAGCGGCGTCCCCGCCACCAAAGCCTCAAGCCTTTCATACTCAGGTCCCACCACAAAGAAAGAGCACCCGAACAAAGTATCAGCCCGAGTAGTGAAGACAGTGATGACCTCCCCTTCTTCTTCCTGCGAAGCAGCAGCCTCCCCCTCGGCCGAGGGGGCTACCCCCACTCCGGAAGAATCCCCAACTTCGGCACTGGCAGCAGGAAGGTCCACCAAGCGAGTTCCGCAGCGCAGCGAGGACTGTTCGAGCGACTGGTCCTTCCCGCTGCCAGTGCCCCGGAAGGGTACCAGCAAGAAGTCAACATAAGCCCCCTCAGACTTCCCGATCCAGTTAGCCTGCTGCTGCTTCACATTCTCCGGCCATCCCGAGAGCTGCTCCAGATCGTCGAGCAGCTCCTCGGCGTAATCGGTGATCTTGTAGTACCACTGCGTCAGGTCGCGCTTCTGCACCTCGGAGTCGCAGCGCCAGCAGCGGCCGTCTATCACCTGCTCGTTCGCCAGCACCGTGCCGCAGCTCTCGCACCAGTTCACCGGCGAGTTGCGCCGCTCTACCAGCCCGCGCTTCCAGAATTCCAGGAATATCCACTGGCCCCAGCGGTAATACTCGGGGTCGCACGCTACCACAGTGCGGTCCCAGTCGTAGCTGAAGCCCATGCGCTTGAACGATGCGCGCTGCGTGTCTATGTTGTCGTATGTCCACTTCGCGGGGTGCGAGCGGTGCTTGATGGCCGCATTCTCGGCCGGCAGCCCGAAGGCGTCCCAGCCCATCGGATGCAGCACGTTGAACCCGCGCATACGCGAGTAGCGCGCCACCACGTCGCCGTATGTGTAATTGCTCACGTGGCCCATGTGGATATCCCCCGACGGGTACGGGAACATCTCAAGCACGTACTTGCGCGGGGCGTCCGACTGCTCGTCAACCGTGTACAAGCCGCTCTCCTGCCAGTGCAGTTGCAGGCGCGGTTCTATCTCATGCGGGTCGTATGCTCTCATGCGATTCCTTAGGCTCAAACGTGTTCTCTTACGGCGGTTCTCTTGCCGGCAACATTATAGCCTCCGTCCGAGCGCATGCGCGGCGGCATGGCGACAGACGCCCCGAGGGAGCTCGCCGGCGCGTGCGGTTCACCGGGTTTCCTCTACCGTTCGGGCGGGCACCGCGCCGAAAGGCCGCTGCGGGCCGTACTCTGCCATTCAGCTTATCGGTTCCGCCTTGCAGTCGGAGGGGAGATTCGTCGGCACGGGAACTTCAAGGCGCTCCGTCGAAAGGGGCGTGCTGTGTTGTCATCTGTTCAGATCATATCCATCGTGGTGTTCGTCGCCGTCATGGCGCTCGTGGTCACCGAGAAGATACACCGGGCCATCGCCGCGTTGCTCGGCGCTGTGGCTTTGCTCGTGCTGGGCATCGTCGATTTCGACACCGGCATGGAGTCTATCGACTTCAACACCTTGGGCGTGCTCTGCGGCATGATGCTGTTCGTGGCCTGCGTGCGGCAATCGGGCCTGTTCGAGTACGTCGCCATAAAAGCGGCGAAGCTGTGCAAGGGCCAGCCGTGGCTGATAATGGTGGCGCTGTGCGTCATCACCGCGGTGTTCTCGGCGCTGCTCGACAACGTGACCACCATCCTGCTGATCGGCCCTATGACCATCATGCTCTGCCGCGCGCTCGAGATAGACGCGACGTCGTTCCTCATCGCCGAGATATTGGCGTCGAACATCGGCGGCACAGCGACGCTCATCGGTGACCCGCCCAACATCATGATCGGCTCGGCCGCTGGGCTGTCGTTCTTCGATTTCATCCGTTATGACGCGCCGGTGGCCATCGTGGTGCTGGTGGTGGTGCTGGTCATCTTCCGTTTCCTGTACGGGCGCAAGCTGAGCGTATCGCAGGAATCGGTGCAGGCGGTCATGCAGCTCTCGGAGACGGACGCCATCAAAGACCGCTCGCTCTTCCGCAAGAGCATCACCATGATCGTGCTCGTTACCGCGGCGTTCATGCTGCATGGGGTGCTGCATCTGGAATCGTCGGTGATAGCGCTCGCTGCTGCGGGCATCATGCTGCTCATCTCCAAGGTCGACCTGGAAACGGCCATCGAAGGCGTCGAGTGGAGCACCATCGGCTTCTTCCTGGGACTGTTCATCGTGGTGGGTGCTATGGAGCACACCGGCGTCATAACGATGGTCGGCGAAGCGCTGATAGACGCGACCGGCGGCGACATGGTGCTTTTGATGATAGCGCTGCTGTGGGGCTCGGCCATCCTCTCGGCCATCCTGGACAACATCCCCTTCGTCGCCACCATGATACCCATCATCTCGGTGATGTCAGCGAGCGGCGTGGACGTGTTCCCGCTGTGGTGGGCCATCTCGCTGGGGGCATGCCTCGGCGGCAACGGCACGCTGGTGGGGGCGTCGGCCAACGTGGTGCTCGCCAGCATCGCGAACAAGGAAGGCTACCCCATCACGTTCATGGGATTCACGCGCATCGGGTTGCCGATCATGATAGTGTCGGTGCTCATCTGCACCGGATATCTGCTCTTGGTGTTCTAGCGGAATGCGCGGCTATATATAGCCTCTGAGCGGGCATATCGTGCGCTTCTCCTACTGAAAGGTGTAGATGCCGGAAAGCGCTCTTTCCGCAGAATTCAGAAGCAGAAGCTGATTCGCCGCAGGCTCAGGTGTGCCATCATCAAGGTACGGTGACCGCCCGGTCGGCCGGGTGTGCGCACCACGATCCCTCAGGGAGGAGTGAAGATGGACGACTTCGGAAAAGTGCTCGACGAGGGCCGCGAAGAGATCCCCGCGGCGAAGACGCAGGATGACCCGACCGGACGCCCGTGGACCTGGGAGGAGGACGGTTTCACCGTCATCCGCTCGAACGCTCGCAGCGGCCCGGGCTGCCACGACAACTGCGGCGTGCTGATGTACGTGAAGGACGGCGTGCTGGAGAAGATCGAAGGCGACCCGGAGAATCCTTTCAATCAGGGGCGGCTCTGTCCGCGGTGCCTGGCTTTCAAGGAGATGCTCTACCACAAGGATCGGCTGAAGCATCCGCTGAAACGCAAGAAGGAAGACCGTGGCAAGAACACCTTCGAGCGCATCAGCTGGGACGAGGCATACGATATCATCGAGCGCGAGATGAAGGCTGTCATCGACAAGTACGGCGCCCGTTCCATCTGGGTGACGCAGGGCACCGGCCGCGACATCAACGGCTATGGCCCGCTGATGGCACAGTACTTCGGCATGCCGAACTACGGCACCGGCTTCTTGTCGGGGCAGGCGTGCTACGCGCCGCGCATGTTCTCCACCACGTTCAAATCGGGCGGCCTGTTCGTGTGCGACTACTCGCAGTTCTTCCCCGACCGTTACGACGACCCCCGCTGGTCGCCGCCGGAATACGCGCTGATCTGGGGGAACAACCCGGTGGTGGCCAATTCCGATGGCATGCTGGGCCACTGGATAGTGGAGTGCATGAAGCGCGGTACGAAGCTGATGGTGATGGACCCCATGCTGACATGGATGGCCGGCAAGGCCGACGTGTTCCTGCAACTGCGGCCCGGCACCGACGCGGCGCTCGCTATCGCCATGGCGCACCAGATCATCGAGGATGGCCTGGAGGATAAGGAATTCGTCGAGAAATGGTGCTACGGCTTCGACGAGTACAAAGAGCATGTGAAGCAGTTCCCACCGAGCTGGGCCGCCGAGATATGCGGTGTCGACGAGGACCTGATCATCGAGGCTGCCCGCAAGCTCGGCCGGTCGAAGTCGGCGTGCTTGCAATGGGGCGTGTCGATGGACCACACCTCTGAGGGGTTCATCACGGGCATGGCCTGCTACGACCTGATGGCGCTGACGGGTAACTTCGAGAATCCCGGCGGCATGCTGGCGGCGCGGCCCGCATTCGGCATGAGCGTAACGTGGCTGCCGAACCTCGATGTGTGGGAGGAATGCACCCCGACGGTGGACGAGTCGGAGACCATGAACGGCGAGTACCCGGCGCTGAAGGCCATCGCCGCCATCAGCCCCGATATGCTGCTGACCGCCATGGAGACTGGCGAGCCGTATCCCATCAAGGCTATGTTCATGATGCAGAACAACGCTATCACCTGCATGGGTGCGGCGCCGCAGCGCATCCTGCCGGCGTTGCAGAGCATGGACTTCAACGTGTGCGTCGATCTGTTCATGACGCCTACGGTGCTGGCGTGCGCCGACGTGGTGCTGCCGGCGGCGTGCTTCGCGGAGCGCATGGGCATCACGGGGCATCAGCCGTACGCGCTGGGCTCCATCGCGCAGGCCATCGAGCCGTTGGGCGAGTGCAAGTCCGACCAGCGCATCATCTACGAGGTGGGCGAGCGCTTCGTTGACGAGTCGTACAAGCAGTGGGAAGACGAGCACGGCATGTACGACTACCTGCTGCGCAAGACCGGGTTCACCTACGACAGCCTGCGCGACCGCGCCTGGGCGTACCCCGAGTTCGAGTACTACAAGCACGAGAAGGGCCTGCTGCGCGCCGACGGCGAGCCGGGATTCAACACCTCGACCGGGCTGTACAACTTCATGTGCATTGAGATGCCCTACTTCGGCATGCCGGCGGTGCCGGTGTACGAGGAGCCGCCTGAAAGCCCCATATCGCGTCCCGACCTGGCCGAGAAGTACCCGCTGGTGCTGACCACCGGCGCCCGTCCGTGGGGCTTCTTCCATTCCGAGCATCGCCAGAGCGCGTCGATGCGCTCGCTGCATCCGCAGCCCACGGTGCGCCTGCACCCTGAAACAGCGGCGCGCTACGGCATCGCCGAGGGCGACCGCGTGGTCATCGAGAACAACTACGGCTCGTGCATCCAGACGGCTCACCTGACCACGCGCCTGCGCAAGGACACCGCCTCGGCCGACCATGCCTGGTGGTTCCCCGAGCGCGGCGCCGACGATGGCACCCTGTTCGGTGTCATGGAAGTGAACATCAACCAGCTGGTGCCCATGCGCCCCGGCAAGATCGGCCTGGGAGCATCGTATAAGTCGCAACTCTGTTCCGTCCGCAAGGTTGAGGAGTAAGGCCATGAAGCAGAAGATACTGATTGACTACGGATACTGCTCGGGTTGCCATTCCTGTGAGATAGCCTGCCAGCAGGAGCACGGCTTGGAGCCCGATGTGTTCGGCATCAAGCTGACGCAGATCGGCCCCGACCAGATAGCGCCGCGCAAGTGGCAGTACGAGTTCGTGCCCATCCCTACCGACCGGTGCGACCTGTGCGCGCATCGCCAGGCGCAGGGGAAGCGCCCGAGCTGCGAGCAGCATTGCCAGGCCGGATGCATCCGCATCGGCACGCTCGAGGAGCTGGCCGACGATCTGCACAAAGACAAGATAGCCCTCTTCGGCTGAGACGCCGGACCATATTTCCTTCAAGAAGGGGAGCTGCGGCATGCGTCGCGGCTCCCCTTCTTCATGCGCTCGCATTGCTTCTTCGCGCAGACCTCCCTCCTGTGCAGAGGCTTGGCTGCGAGGGTATGGCGCGGTGGGCGCGGTAGGGGTGGCGGGTGCGGTGAGCGCAACTTGTCCGGGTGGCTCGCCCGTGCCTGCTGGCTGTTACTCGGGCATCTCGTCGTCTACGATGTTCATCAGGTGCTGCTGAGAGCGCACGTCGAGCTTGCGGTAGATGTGGTAGATGTGCGACTTCACCGTGGCCGGGCTGACCACGAGATTGCGTGCGATGTATTCGGCGTTGCGCCCCTTCGCGAGCAGGCGGAACACCTCGGCCTCACGCGGGGTCAGGTGGTACTCGGCTATAACCTCGGTGCAGCGGGTGCGGAACACGTTGATCTTGTCGTTGGCGTTATCTGCCTCGTCGGCCTTCTGTGGCAGCACGGCCACGCTGGCGGCGGCGGTGTCGAGCAGCTCGTTCAGGCGTTGGCGCGTCTCTGTCTCGTTGGCGCCGTAGATGACGAAGCTGACGACCACGACCAGCGAGAAGATGACCAGCGCCAACAACAGCTCGTTGCCGCTGAGCGGGAACTTCACCATGATGAGATACGAGAACACCGCACCTAGCGAGAAGCCGATATAGGTGGGCACACTGCCGAGCCCGTAGCGCTCCACCGGGTGCAGCCGGAATTCCTTGTTGTCGGTGCAGGTGGTGGCGAATTTCATGATGGTCTGATGGGCCAGCGCGGTTATGACGAACCCGCAGCAGACGATCTGCCCCCAATAGCCCGACAAGGGGAACAGCAACAGGCCGCCGAGCAAGATGGGGAGCGACCCGCGCTGCACCATGCCGCTGTCTATCTCGACCTTGGGGCCGAGGTACCCCCAGATGCAGGCGACGGCGGTGCCGACGATGCCGCTGGCGCCCCCGATGAGGGCACCCATCTCTCCCAGCGTGCAGACGGTGATGGACATGAACCCGTACACCGCGCCGAAGCATCCCGATGACAGCGCTGCGGGGAACGTTATCGTGCGCACCTTCCGGTAATCGCGCGGCGGCAGCGCCCAGCCGTCGGGCATATGCCGCGTGAGCAGATACGGGATGAAGATGGAGAGCACGATGATGACCGCCAGCTCGAAGAGGCTGACCGCCATGACGCCGGGCGTATTCACGAAGACGAACAGCCCCGTGCCGAGCACCGCGCCCAGCCCGATGGAAAGCGGCGTGCGCGGCGTGGGCAGCAGGCTGTAGAAGATGCACCAATAGGTGCTGATGGCGCCTTGCGCGATGCCGAACAGCGCCCAGAGGGGCGCGGCCACTGCGAGCGGCGTCGGCCCGGAGTATGCGCAGACGATAGCGTTTACCACCGCGGGCAGCGCGAGGAACGCGGTGGATATGAGCAGTTTGTTCTTGTTCGCGAGCACCTGATCGGCTCTGAGGATGCATACGGCGAAGGCGATCAGCAGCGTTATGAGCGAGATGATGCGCAAAGCGACCGCCTCGGTGATGCTGTAACAGCCCAAGAGGATCAACGAAGGGGAGAAGACCCCGGAGAGCTCCCATCCGATCAGGCAGCCGAAGCCGATGCCGGCGACCACATAGGTGAGGAGAAAGTCGCCGCCGAGCCCCGTTTTGTTCTGCTGCATGCTGCGCTCACCTCTCTTTTACCAGTTCAGGGGTCTCAACCTTTGCGTATGAGATTGGCGCGATGCCCTTTATTCAACATTAGCAGTTGTTGGCAACGCGCGCCACAAGAAAAAGAATGTCATTGAGCGAACGAAATCGAGAGCGCATGACCAACCCGTCCATCCGCCGCTCTGCGGCTGATCTTCAAAGGTGTCAAGCGCCTGCGGACCAGGCGCATAGAACAGAGAAGAACGCAACGCGGAAAGGAGCATGCAATGTGTTTCAGACCTCCCACGGTAGGCAGTGGACCGATCAAGTGTCCCAAATGCGGGGCGCAGGTAGACCCATCAGCTGACGCCTGCCCGTCGTGCGGCGCCACAGCCGAGGCGCCCGCGCCCCCATCCATCCCCCCTGTCCCGGGTGCGCCCGGCGCCGTGAAGGTGCCTTCGGTGCCTGCTGTTCCCGGGGCTCCCTCAGTGCCCAAGCCGCCGAGCGGCAACTGAGGATACCCGAGCGCGCCCGCTGAGGGCGCCCACAAGAGAGGGAGCACTACATGGAGAAGAATGTACGAGGAACGTCCATCGTGAAGGGGCTGGGCTTCAACAGCTTCGGCATCGGCTCGAATGCCTGCACGGTCGACATCGACGAGGAGCAGGACAAGATCCTGCGCATCAGGCCGTTCCATTTCGACGAGCACTACACAGCGGACGAGCTGAACGCCTGGAAGATCGAGGCTCGGGGCAAGACCTTCGAGCCCGGGTTCAAGACGCTCATCTCGCCGCTTTCGCTGTCTTACAAGAAGCGCGTCTATTCCAAGAACCGCATCCCCTATCCGATGAAGCGCGTCGATTGGGACCCGGCCGGCGAGCGCAACCCGCAGAACCGCGGCAAGAGCGGTTATGAGCGCATCAGCTGGGACGAGGCCTGCGGCCTGATAGCGGCAGAGATCAAGCGCATGCACGACGAATACGGGCCGGAGGCCATCCTGTGCGAGGTCGACGGCCATGGCGAGACGAAGGTGGTCCACGCTGCCCACGGCTCGATCACGGTGCTGCTCGATCTGTGCGGCGGCTTCACGCTGCAATCGCGTCAGCCCGACAGTTGGGAAGGCTGGTACTGGGGTGCCAAGCACATCTGGGGCATGGACCCGCTGGGGCAGAACTCGCTGCAGAACAACATCATCAAAGATATCTCCGAGAACGGCGATGGCGTGCTGTTCTGGGGCTGCGATGTTGAGACGACGCCGCTCGGATGGGGCGGCTACATGGCGAGCCGCCTGTGCAAGTGGTTCACCGAGCTGGGCATCTTGCAGATACACATCTCGCCCGACGTGAACTACACCAATGCCGTGCACGCTGACAAATGGATACCGGTGCTGCCCAACACCGATGCCGCCTTCCAACTGGCCATCGCCTACACCTGGATAAAGGAAGGCACCTACGACGCCGCGTACCTGGAGACTCACGCCGTGGGCTTCGAGAACTTCAAGTACTACGTCATGGGCGGCGAAGATGGCGTCCCGAAGACCCCCAAGTGGGCCGAGGCCATCTGCGGCGTGCCGTCCTACACCATCAAGGCGTTCGCGCGCTGGTGGGCGCAGCATGCTGTGTCCATCGCGCACTGCAACGGCGGCAGCTATATTCGCAGTTGCTTCGCGCATGAGCCCGCGCGCCTGGAAGTGGCGCTGCTGGGCATGCAGGGCCTGGGCAAGCCGGGCGCCAACCAGTTCAAGATGCTGGAATGGACGCTGTTCGGCATCCCCACGGTGACGCCGTTGCCGCCGTCGACGGTCATCCCCAACATCGGGGCGGCCTACCGCGGCTATATCACCGGCACGAAACCGAGCTTCATCCCCAAGACGAAGATCCCCGAGGCCATCATGAATCCGCCGGTGCAGTGGTACGGCCATGTGTCGGCCGGCCTGCCGCGCGAGGACCAGTTCACCGGGCCGTTCACCTTCCCGGCAGAAGGGAAGAGCCGCATCCACATGGTGTGGTCGGACACGCCGTGCTGGGAGACGTGCTGGAACGGCGGCTTCGAGATGCAGGACGCGCTGCGGCATGAGTCCATCGAGTGCGTGGTCATCCAGCATCCGTGGATGGAGAACGACTGCAACTTCGCCGATATCATCATCCCATCCAACACCAAGTTCGAGAGCGCCGACATCGGCACCGACTCCGACTCGGGTCAGTGGAACGTGGTGTTCTACGAGAAGCAGGCCATCAAGCCGCGCATGGAATCGAAGTCGGACGTGGAAGGCGTGGGCGAGATAGCCAAGGCGTTCGAGAAGTTCGGCGGCATCTACGAGAACATCTACGAGCGCTACATGGGCGGCAAGACCTACGACGAGTGGATAGAGACGGGCTTCGACACCTGCGGCATCCCCGAGGGCGCTATGACCTTCGAGGAGTTCAAGGAGAAGCAGTACTATCCGTTCCCCACGCGCGAGGATTGGAAGGATATCCCGGCGGGGCTCATCCAGTTCCACGACGACCCCGAGGGCCATCCGCTGCGCACGCCAACCGGCAAGTTGGAGTACTACTCCACGTCGCTGGCGCAGAACTTCCCCGACGACGCCGAGCGCGGCCCTGTTCCCCGCTGGGTGGCTGTATCGGATGAGCATCACGAGCGGCAGTCGACTGAGCGTGGGCGCACGTATCCGTTCCTGCTGGTGTCGAATCATCCGCATTTCCGCGTGCATGCTCAGCATGACGACGTGACCTGGCTGCGCGAGATAGAGACGTGCAAGGTGGTCGGCCCTGACGGGTACCGCTACGAGCCCATCTGGGTGAACCCCATCGACGCGGGCAAGCTGGGATTGAAGACCGGCGATATCGCCAAGCTCTACAACGAGCGCGGCGGCGTGCTGGGCGGCGTCATCGTGACCGAGCGCATCATCCCGGGCGCTCTGTACCAAGATCACGGCTCGCGCGTCGACTCCATCGTGGTGGGCGCTGGCGGCGAGGGCCTCGACCGCGGTGGTGCGAACAACCTGATCGCCCCCACGGCCTGCACGTCCAAGAACACGGTGGGCGAGGTGACGAGCGGTTTCCTCGTGAACATCGAGAAGGTGGATGTCTTCGAGCTGGCGAAGCGCTATCCCGAGGCATTCGAGCGTCCATACGACCCTGACTGCGGCCTCATCGCGACGGCTCGCGTTGAGCAAGGAGAGGAGTAGGACATGGGCAAGGTATTCGTATTCGACGCCGCACAGTGCACGGGCTGCCGCAATTGCCAGCTGGCCTGCAAAGACGAGCATGTGGACAACGATTGGAGCCCTATCGCGCTGCCTCAGCCCGATACCGGCCAGTTCTGGCTGCACCTGCGCGAGAAGGTGCGCGGCCAGGTGCCCAAGGTGAAGTTGGCGTATGTCGCGCATATGTGCCAGCACTGCGACGCTGCGCCCTGCATGCAGGCTGCGGCTGACATGGGCCGCAAGGACGCCATCTACAAGCGCCCCGATGGCTTGGTCATCATCGACCCGGTGGCCTCCAAGGGCATGGAGCACATCGAGGATGCGTGCCCCTACGGCGCGATCTTCTACAACGAGGCGCTGGCGGTTCCGCAGAAGTGCACCGGGTGCGCGCACTTGGTGGACGAGGGCCTGCCGCCGCACTGCGTGGACGTGTGCCCGCATGGTGCGCTGCGATTCGGCGACGAGGAGGACTTCGCAGCCGAGATAGCCGCTTCCGAAGAGCTCATCGAGGGCTCGGGCGCGAAGCCGCGCGTGCATTACCTCAACCTGCCCAAGCGCTTCTTGGCAGGAGTGGTGGTCGACCTGGAGGCCGACGAGGTGGTCATCGGGGCCAAGGTGACGGCTGAGAACCTGGACACCGGCGAGGTGCTGGTCGAGCAGACCGACGCCTTCGGCGACTTCTGGTTCCACCAGGTCGCTGCGGCCGATTGGCGCGTCTATGTCGAGGCCGACGGCTTCATGACCCGCGCCATCGAGGCATCGACCAAGGAAGAGGATCGAAACGTCGGGCCCATCGAGGTGTTCGCTGCGATGGCGTAAAGCCCGGCTCATCTGCGCCGCCTGCTCGCGGGCGGGCGGCGCCGACCCGATCAGGAAGGGTAGAACATGTCTACTACAAAGTTACCGACACGCATCATCGGTCTCGCGCTCGCGTGCGCGCTGCTGGTGGTAGCTGCACTGCTTCCCGATATGGGAGGCTTCACGCATCAGGGTTGGCTGGCCGTGGGCTTGCTGCTGACGCTGGCTGTCTTGTGGATCACCACGCCCATCCCGCTGGGCGCTACGGGTCTGCTCGTGTTGGTGCTCATGCTGCTCCTCGGCATAGCGCCGAACTGGGCGGGGGCCACCGGCGGATTCGCGAACAATGCGGTGTTCTTCGCCATCGCGATATTCTGCCTGCCGGTGGTGGTCTTGAAGACGAAGTGGGGCATCCGCCTGGTCGGCTGGCTGGTCGAGCGCGTGAATGAGAATTCGCGCAAGCTCATCCTGCTGTTCATGGCGACCTGCGCGCTGCTGTCCACCGTGCTGTCCGACTTCTGCGTCACTATCATCTTCTACGGCTTCGCCCTCACTATCTTGAAGGCGGCCAATGCCGATCCGGCCCACTCGAACCTCGGGAAATGCCTGATGATCGGCATCCCGGTGGCGGCGGTCATCGGCGGCATGTCCACTCCTGTGGGCGGCAATTTCAACATCCTGGCCATCTCGACGATGGAGCAGGCGACCGGCGCGAGCGTGTCGTTCCTCGAGTGGATGGCCATCGGCCTTCCCATCGCCATCGTCATGGTGCCCATCGCGTGGTTCTTCCTGACGCTCGCGTTCAAGCCTGAGCCCATCGAGGACCGGTTCCTGAACGAGATACGCGAGCAGGCTGCCGCGGCCAAGGACATCGACGGTTTCGACGTGAAGGCGGTCGTCGTCCTCGTCGCTACGCTCATCGCGTGGGTGGCTTCCAGCTTCATCCCTGGGCTCGACTCCACGATGGTCACCATCATCGCGCTGGCCGTCATGATGCTGCCCGGGCTCGATCTCATCAACTTCAAGGAAGTCCAGCAGCAGGTTCCGTGGGATATCGTCATCATCATCGGCACTATCATCTCGCTCGGCATGGTGGTCATGCAGACCGGCGCCGCCAAGGCGATGGCCGACCTGCTGATGGCGACCGGCCTGACCGGTTGGAGCGTCATCCCCATGTGCCTGTTCATCTTCACGTTCGTGTATCTGCTCCATACGTTCTTCCCCATCGGCGCGGCTATCATCGCCATCTTCGTGCCCATCTCCATCCCGCTGTTCGCCGCTATCGGCGTCAGCCCGGTGGTGCCTACGGTGGCTATCGCCATCTGCGTGGCGGGGAACTTCTTGCTGCACTTCAATCCGACGGTGGCGCTCACCTTCGGGCAGGGCTATTACAAGGCCGGTGAGATGGTCAAGTTCGGCATCGGGCCGGCTATCTGCCTCATCGTGCTGATGTCGCTGTGGATTCCGTTGATCTCGGGGATGTTCTCCTAGAGCGTTCTCTGGTCGGCGATCCTTGAGGCAGGGCCGGTGCCCCCTTCCCCTCCGAATCCGGTCCTGCCTCGCTTTTCCGCATCTGCTCCGAGAAGCCTTTTCTCGATCCGACTCTGTATCCTGTGAGGAGGCCCTGTGCGCTTCTTGTCCGAGTTCCGTATGGCGATACTGGCGGGCATCATCTATTTCTGCTCGACGGGCTGCGTGCTGGCAACAGCCACCATCGCCAACCCCCTTATGCTGGCTGATGAGAGCCTCAGCCTGAATGCCACCATGCTGAGCGCCGGTTTCTCGGTGTTCGTGCTGTGTCAGGGCATCCCGGGCCCGCTGGTAGGGAGCGTCATCGGGCGGATGGGCACGCGGTTCGCCATGATACTGGGCGCGTCGATCATGGTGCTGGGCGCGCTGGCGATGGCGTTCGTGGTCAGCCAGCCATGGCAGTACCTGGTGTGCTTCGGCGTGCTGATGAGCGTCGGCTCGGTCATGGCCGGTCAGCTGTCGTGCCAGAACTTCGTGGGCGAATGGTTCTTCGAGAATCGCGGGCGCGCTATGACCATCATGATGCTGCTCGGTGGTTCGGGGCTATCTTCGTGCCGCCGCTCGTGCATATGCTGATAGGGGCTACCGGCTCGTGGCAGGTTGCATGGGGGTTCGTGGGCGCTTGCGGCATCTTGGTCGTTCCCCTGGCTGCTGCGTTCGTGCGCGATAGGCGCGATGGGAGCCGCGGGAAAGCGTCTGAGCCGCAGGGGGAAGGCGAGGCTGCGCCGAAGGAGCCGCAGCGCCGGCGTGCGGCGGTGCGCGTGTACAAGACCACCGAGAAGATACCGTTCGCACAGGTGCTGCGCATGCCCGCATTCTGGCTGATAGCCCTGGCGGGCACCGGCGGCTATGCGGCGTATACCTTGGCGGTCAGCGAAGGCGTGCTGCATTTCAGCGCGCTGGGATTCTCGCAGGAGTCCATCGTGGGGGCGGTGGCTACGATGGGAGCGCTCGGGCTGGTGGGCACGCTGGGCATCGGCGCGCTGTCCGACCGCATCGAGCCGGTGCGGCTGATCGGCGGATGCCTGATAGCTCTGACAGTGGCCATCGTAGTGGCGGCTTTCGCCAGCAACACGCCGATGGTCTATTTCTACTACGCCGTGACCGGGCTCGCGTTCGGCGCGGTGTCGGTGACGTTCCCGACGGCGATAGCGAACTACTTCGGGCAGACAGCGCAAGCGCGCAATCTGGGGACCGGCCTCATGGTGACCACGCTGGTGGCTTCGACCATCCCGGTGTTCTCGGGCGCTATCTATGACGGCAGCGGCTTGCTGTCGAGCGCGTTCCTCATAGCGGCGGGTATCGTCGCTGCGTGCGCGGTGTGCGCGTTCGTGGTCAGGTTCCCTAAGGGCAGGGGTTCCGACCGGTAGCGCTCGGGGTGGCAGGTGCGCTGGCATCTGGCGCTTGCGGCTGGAAGCTCGCTGGTGCGGGCGGCTGCATCGTTTATGAGCATGGGCGGTTCGCTGGGTCCGATCGTAAGGAGGAGGCGCGATGGATACCTCTGTGATGGTCATCTTGATCGTCGTCGTTTTCGCGGTGCTGATCGCGTTCGTGGCGGTGGGGCAGCGCAAGGGCGGCAATGCCGAGCCTCTGCCCGCTGCGCCCCTGTCGGCGAAGGAGCAGGCGAAGCGCGGGCGCGTGGAGAAGGCGTACCTCGTCGGCGCTGGCCCCCGCGAGCTCGCCACGTTCAAGGCGACCTACCGCAATGGCGCAACCCAGCTTGAAACGGTGGACGTGGGCTCGCAGCGCTACGAGGAGATGTGCGCCGCCGAGCCGGAGCGCCTGCACCTCGATGGCGGGTGGGGCAACGATATCTCCATCATCTACCAAGACGGCGAGAAGCTGACCTGCCGATGCTGGTGGATGAGCTGGCAAGCGGCGCAGCTGCGCGACGAGCTGCTGCAACAGAACCGCCGCGCGTAGCGTTGCCCGGTCTAGCTAGCGGGCGCAGATGCCCGCTCCTTCCGGTGCGATAAGTGAAGTCGTCGGCGCGCGGGGCGGCGCCTTTGATAGGATGGTTGCTGACCATTCCAGCCACGACGATGCGGAGCGCACCATGAACTTCCACAACGCCAGCTTCAAAGCGGCATACGGCACATCGGCGCAGCTTCCGTCGAGCGCAGGCCCTGAGGTGTCATTCGCCGGGCGCTCGAACGTGGGCAAATCGTCGCTGCTGAACCGGCTGATGTTCCGCAAGGGCCTTGCGAAGGTGTCGCAGACGCCGGGGAAGACGGCGACCATCAATTTCTACGATGTGGATGGCATCGATCTGGTCGATCTGCCGGGTTACGGCTACGCGCGGCGCTCGAAGCAGGAGCTGAAGCGCTGGTCTGAGCTGATCGAGGGCTACTTCAACCAGGAGAGGCAGTTCGCGCTGGTGGTCAGCCTCATCGACATACGCCACGACCCGAGCGCGCTCGATCACAACATGGTGGAGTTCCTGAAAGCGTCCGAGCTGCCGTTCGCCATAGCGCTGACGAAGGCCGACAAGCTGAGCAAACAGAAGGGCATGAGCCAGCGCAAGCACATAGCGGGTCTGCTCGACCTGCCGAAAGGCACTTCCATAGTGCTGACGTCATCGGAGAAGGGCACCGGCGCCGACGAGCTCCGCCACCTGATAGCCACCTACGTGGAAGCCTGCCAAGAGGGCGGAGCGCAGGGGCGCTAGGGTCCCTTTGGCGCCTTTGGCAACAGCGCGGATAAAGAAAGCTGTTGCCGTCCGATCGGGCTGCATTCTGATGGATAATCAGCGGTATGAATGAAAGATTGGGAAATACGCTGCTCATCGCGAACCCGGTTGCGCAGAGCGGCTGCGGGCAAGCGGCGGCGCAGCGGGCGTGGAGGCTGTTGTCTGACGAGCTGGGCGATGCAGTGTCGCTCGCTATGACGAAGAGCACGGCGCATGCGGTCGACCTAGCCGCTGGTGCGGGTAACTTCGACACGGTGGTGGCGCTCGGCGGCGATGGGGTCATCCATGAGATCGGCAACGGGCTCATGTCGATACCTGAGACCGACCGGCCGCGTCTGGGTGTGGTGCCCGCAGGGTCGGGCAACGACTACGCGCACACGCTGGGCGTGTCGTGCGATCTGCGCACCGCATGCGACCAGCTGCTGAACGCCGAGACGCAGGCGGTCGATGTCGGGCTCGTGAACAGGTCGTTCTTCCTAGAGACGCTCTCGTTCGGGCTCGATGCCGCCATCGCCCTCGACACGATGGATCGCCGCAAGCGCACCGGCAAGTCGGGCACGCCGCTGTACATGGCGAGCGGTTTCGACCAGCTGATGCACCACTTGGACGCGCTTCCCTACACCGCCAGCTTCGATGGCGGCGAGCCGATTAGTGGCGAGTCCATCACCTTCGCCGTGCAGCTCGGCCCGTATTACGGTGGCGGCTTCAAGGTCTGCCCCGACGCTTCCCTGACCGATGGAACCTTCGATATCTGCATCGCGCATCCGCCGATCGGCAGGTCGAAGGCCGCACTCGTGTTCATGATGGCCAAGAGCGGCAAGCACCGCGGCTTCAAGCAGATAGAGATGCGCACCGCCCGCAGCTTGCACATCCAGTTCGAGACCGACCCGCCCGCCCAGATAGACGGCGAGAAGCTAGAGGGCCGCGCCTTCGACATAGACGTGGTGCCCCAAGCCCTGAACGTCCTCGTGCCGCAGCAGCAAGAAAAAAGCTGACCAGCCGAGACGACCGGTCAGCTTTGCTACCCTCGCATGCGCACGAGCGATCAGGCGTAGAACAGGATGTCGTTGTAGGTGGGAGCGGGCCAGACGTTGTGGTCTACGATGACCTCCATGTTGTCCACGGCGTCGCGCAGATCGTCCATCACGGGCACGATCTGATGGGCATTCATGTTCGCGCGCTCTTGCTGGTCTTCTAGCTGCTGCGACTCGTAGTGCAGCTCGTGCAGGCGGCGCAGGTGCTTGTTTATCTCGGATGCGCCGTACAGCAGCGTGCGCAGCTTCGCCTCCTGGTCTTTCAGGTCGGCGTCGGGCAGTGCGGTTTTCACTTGGGTTATGTGCTCGGCCACTTCGGCGGCGAACCGGTTGATGGCCGGCAGGTACACGCGCCGTACCAGGCGCTTCATGGTGCGCACCTCGATGTTGAGCGTCTTGTTGTACTTCTCCAGCTTCACCTCGTAGCGGCTGCGCACCTCGGGCTCGCTCAGCACGTGGAATTCGCTGAACAGATCTATCGCCTTCTGGCTGATGAAGCACGGCAGCGCGTCAGCGGTGGTCTTGTGGTTCGCCAGCCCGCGGCGCTCAGCCTCGGCCGGCCATTCATCGGAGTAGCCGTCGCCGTTGAAGATGATGCGCTGATGGTCGCGCAGCGTGCGCTTCACATAGTCGAGCGCTGCTTCGGTGAAGTCGTCTGTGCGGCCTTCCATCTGGTCGGCGAACTCTTTCAGGCTCTTGGCCATAGCCGTGTTCAAGATCATGTTGCAGTCGGACAGGTTCTGCTCGCTGCCCGGCATGCGGAACTCGAACTTGTTGCCGGTGAAGGCGAAGGGGCTGGTGCGGTTGCGGTCGCTGTTGTCTTTCAGGAAGTTGGGCAGCTCGGCCACGCCGAGGTCCATCTCGGTGCGCTCGCCGGAGGTGTAGTCCTCGTCAGCGATGAGCGCATTCACCACACGGCCCAGCTCGTCGCCCAGGAACATGCTGACGATAGCTGGTGGCGCCTCGTTCGCGCCCAGGCGATGGTCGTTGCCGGCGCTGGCCGCCGACATGCGCAGCAGCTCCTGGTAGTCGTCGACCGCCTGGATGACGCCCGCCAAGAACACCAGGAAGCGCAGGTTGCTGATGGGGTTGTCGCCCGGGTCGAGCAGGTTCTTCCCGCCGGCGCTGATGGACCAGTTGTTATGCTTGCCGCTGCCGTTGATGTGCTCGAACGGCTTCTCGTGCTCGAGGCACACCAGCCCGTAATGGCTGGCTAGCAGGCGCATCTCCTCCATCGTCAGCAGGTTCTGGTCTATCGCGCGGTTCGCGTTGGCGAACAGCGGCGCCAGCTCGTGCTGGCAGGGTGCCACCTCGTTGTGCTTCGTCTTCGCCGGAACGCCTAGCTTCCAGAGCTCGTCGTCGAGCTCCTTCATGAAGTTGTTCACGGTGGGGCGGATGGCACCGAAGTAATGCTCTTCGAGCTCCTGACCCTTGCACGGCGAGTAGCCGAACAGCGTGCGGCCGCACAGCATCAGGTCGAGCCGCTTCTCGTAGTCTTTCTCGCTGATGAGGAAATATTCCTGCTCGGCGCCGACGGTGGGCACCACGCGCTGGTGCGGCTCGCCGAACAGGGCGAGCACGCGGTTCGCCTGCTCGTCGATGGCGCGCATGCTGCGCAGCAGGGGTGTTTTCTTGTCGAGAGCCTCACCGGTGTAGCTGCAGAATGCGGTGGGGATGCACAGCACCTCGTCTTTGATGAACGCGAACGAGGTGGGGTCCCATGCGGTGTAGCCGCGCGCTTCGAAGGTGGCGCGCAGGCCGCCCGAGGGGAACGACGAGGCGTCCGGTTCGCCTTGGATGAGCTCCTTGCCTGAGAAGCTCATGATGGCGTGGCCGTCGTCGATGGGGTCGATGAAGCTGTCGTGCTTCTCGGAGGTGATGCCTGACAGCGGCTGGAACCAGTGCGTGTAGTGGGTGGCGCCGAGCTCGATGGCCCATTCCTTCATGGTGTGAGCGACAACGTTCGCCACGTCGAGGTCGAGCGGTTCGCCTTCCTTGATGGTGAGCATCAGCTGCTTGTATGTCGCAGAGGGGAGGCGTTCCTGCATAGTGTGCTCGTCGAATACGAGCGCGCCGTAGATATCTTGGACCTTCGACATGGTTGCTCCTTCAAGCCACGACCGCGCCCTCTGCGCGGCTTTCCCCATTCTACGTTAGTTCGCGCTCGTTGCCAGCGGTTTTCAGGCAAGATGGCTTGGCATCGGGCCTCTGCCGCGGCGCTGGCTGGTCGGCGTGCGCGCGGTCCTTCGGCGCTCGCGTTGCCGGCACCTGCGCGGCTACTCCTCGCCGGTCCAGCAGTAGGTGCACACCTGGGCGGGGTCGATGCCGATGGCCTCCAGCATGCCGGGCAGCGACTGGTAGCCCAGCGAGTCGAAGCCCAGTTGTTCGCAGATGGTCTTCAGCATGCACTTGCCGCGCTCGGTGGAGCTGTCGGCGTACTCGGCCAGGTGCTCGGTGCCCGCTTCGCCTTCCAGCTCGTGCACCACGCGGCGCGCGATCAGGTCCATCTCCGACTTGCTGCTCGAGAAGCTGAGGTACTTGCAGCTGAACATGATGGGCGGGCAGGCGCTGCGCATGTGCACCTCTTCGGCGCCGCACTTGTAGAGGAAGTCCACCGTTTCGCGCAGCTGCGTGCCGCGCACGATGGAGTCGTCCACGAACAGCAGCTTCTTGCCCGAGATGAGCTCGGGGATGTGTATCTGCTTCATCTTGGCGACGCGGTTGCGCACGTCCTGATTCGTGGGCATGAACGAGCGCGCCCAGGTGGGGGTGTACTTGATGAAGGGCCGCGCGAAGGTGCCTCCGCATTCCTGCGCGTAGCCGATGGCGTGCGGTACGCCGGAGTCGGGCACGCCGGCCACGAAGTCGACGTCCGGCACTGCGCCGGTTGCGGCCTCGTCGCGCGCCATGACGGCGCCGTTGCGGTAGCGCATCACCTCGACGTTCACGCCCTCGTAGTTCGAGTTCGGGTAACCGTAGTACACCCACAGGAAGGCGCATATCTTCATGCGGTCGCCTGCGGGAGCCAGCGTCTCGTAGCCGTCGGCGCGCACGCGCACGATCTCGCCGGGGCCGAGCTCGTAGGCGTCGGTGTAGCCGAGCTTGTGGTACGCGAACGATTCGAACGACACGCAGTGCCCGTCGCTGTCGCGCCCGATCAGCACCGGGAGGCGCCCCATCGCGTCGCGCGCAGCGATGATGTCGCCGTCGCGCGTCATTATCAGCAGCGTCAGCGAGCCCTCCACCTTCTGCTGCGCGTATTTGATGCCTTCGACGAAATCGTCTTTCTGATTTATCAGCGCCGCCACCAGTTCGGTGGAATTCACCTTCCCCGAGCTCATGGCCATGAACTGCTTTTCGCCGTCGCGGAAGAACTCGTCGACCAGCAGCTCGGCGTTGTTGATGATGCCCACGGTGGTGAGCGCGAACGTCCCGAGGTGCGAGCGCACGAGCAGCGGTTGCGGGTCGGTGTCGCTGATGCATCCGATACCGCTCGTGCCGTGGAACCCGGGCAGGTCGTCCTCGAAGCGGGTGCGGAACGGCGTGTTCTCTATGGAGTGTATCTCTTTCTGGAAGCCCTCATCGTCGACGAATATCATGCCGGCGCGGCGCGTGCCGAGGTGCGAATGGTAGTCTACGCCGAAGAACACATCCAGCACCACATCGCGCTGCGAAACTGCTCCGAAAAAGCCGCCCATGAGGTTTCCTTTCGATGAATTGCTCCGTACTTGCAAGTATAGGAAGAAAAGCAGGTCGCGCCGCCGACTTTTCGTTAAAAGTTGGTTTCGCCAGACATGCGCTGGGTGCGCCCGGAAAATGAGAAACCCCGGCGCAGGGCCGGGGTTTCGTGTGGTCGCAAAACCGGTTTAGCGCTTGCTGAACTGCGGGCGCTTGCGGGCCTTCTTCAGGCCGTACTTCTTGCGCTCCACCATACGGGGGTCGCGCGTCAGGAAGCCGGCTTTCTTCAGCTCGGCGCGATAGTCGCCAGCGTCGAGCAGGGCGCGGCTGATGCCGAGGCGCAGAGCGCCGGCCTGGCCGCTGATGCCGCCGCCGTTGATGCGGGCGATAACGTCGAAGTGACCCTGGGTGTCGGTGACCTTGAACGGAGTGGTGGCGTAAGCCAGCAGCCCCTCGCGGGCGAAGTACTCGGCGCCCTCGCGGCCGTTCACGGTGACCTTGCCGGTGCCGGGAACCAGGCGCACGCGCGCGATCGCGTTCTTGCGGCGGCCGGTGCCGTAATACAGGGCTTCGTTCTTAGCGTCTGTCATGGCTTAAGCCTCCATTTCGATCTTGCGCGGGTTCTGCGCTGCGTGCGGATGATCGGGCCCGACATAGACCTTCAGCTTCTTGCCCTGCGCACGGCCGAGGGTGGTCTTCGGCAGCATGCCCTTCACGGCGTGCTGGATGACGCGCTCGGGGTGCTTCTGCATGGCTTCAGCGAACGTCTCGGACTTCAGGCCGCCCGGATGGCCGGTGTGGTGGAAGTACTCCTTGCCGGTCTCCTTGTTGCCGGTGACGCGGATCTTGTCCGCATTGACGATGACCACGAAGTCTCCCACGTCCACATGGGGCGTGTACTGCGGTTTCGTCTTCCCGCGCAGGATGTTAGCCGCCAGCGATGCCACACGACCGAGGACCTGGTCCTCAGCGTCGATCAGCACCCACTCGCGCGCAACCTCGCCAGGCTTTGCGTGATACGTCTTCATCAATCAAGTCCTTACCTTTGCCTGCTTTGCGGTTGAAGCACCCGCATGCGCGGGACCGCTCGGCAGATGTGTGCAGTTTCAAAAGTGCAATGCTCCCGGCAGTCCGGCCGCTCGGCCGGCAAGCTGGCGAAGGTCTGGACTCCTCTGCCAAAACAGCCAAAAACACCGCTTTTACGGGGCTTTTGAAAGCAACTTTTAAAAGATAGAACAACCCCGCGCCAGTGTCAACGGAAAACGCGGGGAAAATCGAGCGTGAGCAGGGAAGAGTGGATATACCGGATATGGAAAAGCGTCCTATGGATACACTTTTTCACATAAAAAAGTGTTCGCATGATACACTTTTAAAATGCCGTTCGATGATTTTCTGAGGAGTCGAAACGCAGCAAGAAGATAGGGGGAGGCCGCATGCGCAGGAAGATAGACGGATATCTCGATGAATGGGCTGGCTCTGCTAGTGGATCCCCGGTCCTTTTGCGAGGCGCACGTCGTGTGGGGAAGACCTTTGCTGTGAAGCGGCTAGGGAATGAGCGTTTCGGGCCGGAGCGATTCGTGTACTGTGATTTTCAGGCCGATCTGCAAAGATTGAACCAAGTGTTCGATGGTCCAACCGATATAGAGCGCATCGTCGATGGCCTTGCGCTTCTCAGCGGGAAACGTATCGATCGACGGGAGACGCTGATAGCCTTTGATGAGGTGCAGCTTTGCGAGAAAGCACTCAACTCGCTGCGATTCTTTGCGGAAAGCGGCTATCGCGTTATCGCTACTGGATCGCAATTAGGGCTTACCTTGAAAGATCGCACGCTGCCATTTCCGAGCGATGTGCAACATAGGTATCTGCGTCCGCTCGATTTCGAGGAATTCCTCTGGGCGGTCGGAGAAGAGCGTATGGCGGAAGGCATCCGCAACGCTTTCGAGAAGCGCGGGAAGTTCCTTTTGCATGAAGAAGCTTTGGCGTTGTATCGTCAGTATGTCATTGTTGGTGGTATGCCAGGAGCCGTTCTGCCCTTTGCTGCAGAGAGAGACTTAGGGGAGGTGCGGGCGAGGCAGGCGGAGATCCTAGAAACATACACTGCCGATATAGCCCTGTATGCGCCGACTGCGGAATCGGTTCGCGTACAAGCGGTGTGGCGCAGCATCCCCAAGCAGATAGCTCGCGAGACGTCAGGGAAGTTCCGTTATGCTGATGTTGCCAAGGGGGGTCGCGAGAAGCAGTATCGGACCCCGCTCGCATGGCTTGAGGCAGCAGAGCTGGTATTGCTGACCGAACAGACCAACGAGACGCAAGCACCGCTGGTAGCGCGGGGTGAGGGGTCGTTCTTCAAGGTGTATCTGTCGGATGTGGGGCTGCTCTATAAACAGCTGGAGCTCGATTCGAGCGTGTATCTGCGCGACGAATTGCGGGAGGTCTTATCAGCTCGTTTCCGTGGAGCTTTGGCAGAGAATTACGTCGAGCAATCGTTGGTGGCGAATGGGTTGCGTCCCTTCTACTGGGTGCCGAAGGCGGGTACGCCGGCCGAGGTAGAGTTCGTTCTGCAGGATGGGTTAGGACAGATCGTGCCCATCGAGGTGAAGTCAGGAAAGAATGTATCGGCTACAAGCTTGAAGCGCTACCAAGAGAAGAGCGGCGCCCCCACGGCCGTGCGCATATATGAAAAGGATTTCGGCCAAGAAGGGGGCATCCTGAGCGTGCCGTTGTATGCAGCATTCTGCTTGAGCGGAGATGCGCTGTTAGGGTTATGACAGAGGGAGCCATATTTCATACGGGGCTGTTCTAGATAGAGAGGGCGTTGTGTCTTCCGAAGTGCCACCCGTTTCCACCTTGTCTTTTGATGTGCCTCTGGTGGTAGTGGAATGGGTGTTGCATACTGGGCGACTCTGGTCGATCCCTCCCGCTATGAATGCATCGACATTAAATTCTCTTCTGATACGGTTCGCTATTTCATAGCATCGTCCATACCCCAAACCTCCGACGATGATCTTTTTCGTGCAATCGATATGATCTCTATATTTGCTCCTCCGTCTTTGCTTGCGATAATCGGAGTAAGGGATGTTTATTGCATTTGAAAGATGGCCGTTCTCGTATGGCTTTTTGCTCTAATGTCGATAAAAAGCGCGGAAGGCCCATATGATTCAAGCATCTTTGCTTCTGAAAGAGGAATCACTGACGCTTCCACATCGCCGATATAAGGATTCAATTTCTCGTTTGCGCTTAATGGCAACAAAGCTATGTTTATCTGTCCTGAGTTCACCAATTAAGGAGTCCTTGTTCCTGAGAAACTTGATCAGCTCCATTTTTCCTATGTTTGACGACTTCCAAAGAGCAATCAAGGCAACAACTAGAGAACCAATAGTGGCGAATGCTCCAATTAAATCCATGTTCATATCAAAGCCTTACTGAATGGGGCTGAATCGAAGCTTGAGATAGCTGTTCATTCAAAGCCATCGATCAAATGCTGGTGGACGGCTGCTCTTGCTTGGCCGTTGTAGGGCTTGCAATTCGCCGATGAGCCTAGGTGCTCGTGATGCTCTCAATGGTTCTTTTGAGGGCGTAGCTAAGACTATGAGCTCGCATATAGCTGCGGAACAAGATAGCTTTGAAGCGCAATGGGGAGATGTCGGCTCCGTCGAGCACCAGTTGCATGACCGGGCGAAAGCGCCTGTTGGTGCGTAGGGTGGCCAGCTCGGTGTCGGAAAGATGCTGCTTCCAGACCTCGGCTAGCGTTTCTCGGATGCGCGCTTGCTCGGTATCGTCGGTGCAGAGCAGGATGCTCGGGAGCATGAATTCGATGCTCCAGGCGAAAAGATCGTCGAGATGCTGATGGAAGATGCCCAGGTCATTCCAGTCGGCGAAGATGATGTCCACTTCCTCGATGTGGACCAAGGCGCGCTTGAAGAGCTGCGTCTTGTTCTGGAACATGAAGGAACCATTGCGGACCACGCGGTAATCGACGAGCTTATCGGGGATAACCGTCGTGTGGGAAGAGCGCGGGTAAACCGCGAACTGGAATACCGTGTCCTCACCGAAGGGAATAGCCTCGTCGTAGCGCAGGTGATGCTCATCCAAGAAGCTGCGTTTGCATGCGGTACGCCATGCGAAAGGCGTGGCGTTCGAACGGAACATGAGGTCGGGGGAGAACGCATCGAACTCTGCCGGTTGCGTGGTGAGCACCTCGTTCAGCCAGACCGAGCCAGCGTGCTCTGGGTAGGGCGCGCCTCCGTGCACGATAACGTCGGCTTCCGTTTCTCGGAAGGCATCGTGCAGCCGCTGCAACGCGTTCGGCCTTATCATGTCGTCTGAATCCAAGAAGCAGACATGCTCGCCGCGCGCGATATCCAGCCCAGCGTTTTTGGCGGAGGAGACACCGCCATTCGCTTTATGCACCACGGTGAAACGTTGGTCGATGGCGGCCATGTCATCGGCGACCTTCCCGGATCCGTCCGTCGACCCATCGTCGATGCAGATGGCTTCGAAGTCGGTGAAGCTCTGGTTCCGTACCGACTCCAAGCATGAAGGTAGGCATTCGGCTACATTGTAGACGGGGATTATGATGCTGAAGGCAGGCATAGCGTTATTTTAACGGGCTTTGCAGCTTTGCCTTCACAGCGCGTACGACTAGCGGTATACCGCCGGCATCAAAGCATCGCTTCAACGTCTGCAGCCTTCCGTTCCCGATGCCGGTCTGCCGGCTGAGATGGAATCGGTCTGGGTTATCCATGATGGCTTTGCGATCGACGACCTTCCAGGGCTCGAGGATGGAATAGTCGGTTGCACCGTTGGCGTCCTCGCGCTTGAAGTCCTCGGCCATTCTGTGGGCGAAATCCTGTTTTAGATCATCTGCGAGCCGTTCGTAATTCCACAGATAGACATCTTGTCGCATCTTCACAACGATCGGGGCGAGCTTCTTGCGTTGCGGATGTGCCGCGACATGCCGTTCGATCTCGTCGTACTCCGCGCAGACGCAATATGCTTTCTCGGAGGAGTTGATAGAAGACGACTCGTTGTCCTGCCGATAGTGAAGGAATGCCCGATCGAGCAGCGCGATGCGCTCAGCGTTGGCCCATGTTTTGAAGTTGAAGCTGGTATCTTGAAACGATGCGCCCGGTGTCTCTAGGAAGCGGATACCGTGGTCTTCGAGGAAGCTGCGTCGGTAGAGGGCAGACCAGATCGACGGCTTCAGGTAGAACACGTCGGTGAAGCTATACGGATCGATCAAGCCAGCTGTTCTCGGATTGACGAATCCGAAGCGCTCGTTGCGAGGGTTCGGTTTCGACCAATAAAAGAAAAAATCGCTCTTCACCATGTCGGCATCGTTCGCTTTAGCGGTGGCATACATAACTTCCAGAGCATCGGGATCAAGGAAGTCGTCCGATTCCAAGATGGCGATGTACTCACCTCGCGCTGCATCTAGCCCTCGATTCATGGATGCTCCATAGCCGGAGTTCTCCTTGTCGATGACATGGAAACGGGCATCTGATAAGAACTCCTCAAGGATACTGCGCGATTCATCAGTTGAGCCGTCGTTAACGCAGATGATCTCGATGTCCTTCAGCGTCTGTGCCTGAGCAGATGCTAAACATTCCCGCAGATAACGCTCTACGTTGTAGATGGGGATCAGTAGGCTGATCTTAGGGTGATAGACGTTTTTCATATCTGCCAACATGAGATGTTAATTCATCTCCCTTGAGAAGGGAGTACCAGAATAGCGCTCCGACAAATGATCGAGTAAGTTTCGGAACTCTAAGATATAGGAGTCGACGATCCTTTCAACCAACTGTCTACCAGCATCGTCATCGTATATATAGGCGGAATCATTCCGAGTGCGCAACATTTCGAGGCAGAGAATCTCATCGAGAAAGTCATACGATGCGTAAGCTGGTTTTGCTATCTGTCGCGGAGAACAAGAAGCGGTGTCGGTGGTGCCTTTGCAGATAAGCGTTTCCTTCAAAAGCTTCCAAGTAAGTTTGGATTGTAAGGACAATTTGCTGATCATGTCGTTTTTCGGATGATGGTCGCCTCGGGCACGAGAACCAAAGAAGACGGTTGGCGATGCATAATGGCGTGGGGTCAAGGTTTGCAATTTGTCGATGAGCTTCGATTGTGATCCGGCATCGACCATGCAATTCCTTTCATCGGGTACGAGCATTCTAGCATGAGCGGTCGGGGATGGTTTTAGAAGATCCCTTGCGATATGCCTGCTGTGCAGAATCGATTCTGCACAGCAGGCAAGGTGTAGGTGGGTCTGGTTCGCCGATGTCTTTGGTTAAGCTACTTCAGGTAGCGGTGATTTGCCGCCCCGTTCGGCCTGTAATTGAAGGTCCGGGAAACAGACAGCTCAAGGCTGAACTTCAAGCCATGATATCTTCAATGGGTACATAGCTTGCCCAGGCATCAATGCAAGAATCGAGGCCGCAGGCGTCGGCCTCCTCGTTGAACAGCGGCGCATCTAGCGCATAGATCTGCGCCGAAGACAGCGCAGAGGGCTCGTTCCAGCTGAAGCAATACTCAACAAGCGAGCAAAGCGCTTCGATGTCACCTGCCTTTTGCTCGAGTTCGCGCTCGTTTTGCGCTTTTGCGAAGAGGAGCTTCCGGAGCTCATCGCGTGCCTGCTGAGATAAAGCGCCATTCGTATCGGAGCAAAGAGATATGCAGTATGCGAGGATGCTGTCTGGTGTTCCATTCATATAATGCCAGACGGTTTTTGGTAGGGCATATGCGTGAGCTGCTCCAAGGATGCAGCAAACCGTATCTTTTCCGAGAAGGCTAACGTAATCGACTAGCCGCGAACCCTGTTCAACATCGGTACAACTCATACCGCATCTCCCGTAGCAATGCTCCGATCTGGTGCTTTAAAATAAAGCATCGTAGAGCGTGCTGCAAGATGGGAGCTGTCGGCATGGAAGATGGTCTTTACACGTGGTTCATCCCGAATCCTGCCGACGGCCGAGGTGAAACAGCTCCAATCGCTGAAGCGATCCATGCATTGCTTGCTGCAACGGGCTACAGCAACGATGTTATCGTGGCTCCTGGTAATTTATCGGGCTGTCCCGAAGAGCTGTTTGCAAAGTTCGATGGTCTTGCTGATAAAGATATTCACCCGAAAGACCCGAACGCGAAGATGGCATCTAGGAAAGTCAGGGTCTCGTTGCTCAGAGACATGAACAGCGACGATGCTCTATATAGGGATAAGTACGAAAAGGAGCTGAGGTCTGCCGAACACCTCTTTGAATCAGGTTATGGATTCGAATTATATCGAGCGCGCAGGAATCACAGTAAAGTTGTAATTCTCTATTCGGAGAAGTCGGGCGCTGATCCGACCTTTCCATCCCTAAGAGCGTCTGGGTCTAGCTTGATCGTTGACATGGACAGCTTTCTTGGGTCTATTACAGTGAATGCAGTTATCGTGGGCTCATCGAACTTCAACTCGCGAGCATATTTCAATACGCCACGTGGGGGGAACGAACGAGCTGAAGCCGATCTAGCTATCATCCGAGCTTTGCCGAGCGATTACGCTACGGATGGTAAGGAGCAAGATCAGGATAGCGAGAATCCAGATTATAACGAAGAGGAGAGGACTGGATTCTCCATTACGCTTCCTGGCAGGGAAGGTAAAGGCGTGATCGCGATCAGCTATTCTGATGGGCATGCTGGCCCTCGGAGTAGTCAAGAGGTATCTGTGCCGATCGACAGTTTTTCAGAATGTCTATTCGGGAGATGCAAGAAGAAGCGATTGATAGAGTCAGAGCCTTATCTAAACAGCCTGCTTCGGTTGATGCTCTGTGAATACGATCAGGCAACTGATGGGCCACCAGCTTTTTCGGGCGCCGGAAGTAAAGGATAGGACGGCTAGCTGATGAGGGGAGAAGATAGGAACATCGCACATGAAGAAAACGATGTGCTCTACCTGTGGTTCTTACCTAAATTGCCGAAACCTTCTGTTCCGGCTATGCAGTGCCATGGGTTTCTTGGCGACGAGGAGGACCTGCGTGTGAAGCAGATTCGTCGCCGTCTTGAAGAGATCGATAAGAGTTTACAAGAGAAATACGAGGACCTTCGCAAGGCGATCAACTTCAAGCCTCCATATATGGTGGCGCGTGCGATCGTCGATATACTGGCAAGGGATACGGGTATCAGCGATGCGCTTCTGTATCCGGGGTATCTTTCGCGTGGAGACGGTGTTGGCAGATTCTATGATCGATTTGGCGAGATGTGCACTATGAGGAAGGCCGCTTTCCCCAACATAGCGCTTATGGGCGGGATGAGCGGCGCCGATAGCGCAGCTTATAGAGCGAATATCGAGAGGCTTGAAAAGGATGGGCATCTTGCAGGAGGATATGCGGGGCAGATCGCTGGCGCTGCGGGGCAAGATCATAGCAAGGTGTGGTTCCTGTACTCATTCGATGATGTTGTGGAGGAAGACAGCAGATCTGTAACGGGTTTAGAGGGCTTCTTAGCCTCGATCACGGTTCATGCTGTGATCGTCGGCTCGAGCAACGTAAGCGACTCGACGTATTTCGGCGGTCGTGATGAGCGGTTCACCTATGGCGAAATGGACGTTGCTCTGATCGCGTGTTCCGAATCATGCGAGGACGCTGTCTCTCAAGAAGAATACCTATCAAGCGAGGAACTCCTTGCTCGGTATCTCGGTCTATCTGGCGGGGAGGCAGACCGGGTGCTGGCCGAGTATGGCCTAACACTGTTCTCGAAGGTCTATCACATAGGTGGCTCAAGCCCGCATCGTTACCTAAAGTCGATGCTGGAACAGAAAATGAAGAGCCTGCAAAGCTCGCAGAGGTAGAGGTGCCACCTTGCTATGCGAGCTTTTGTTTGGGGCGCTAAGACATAGGGTGACGCCATGGAACTCATGGCAAAACGGTAAAAAGATACGTATAGACCATATTCAAACAGGCTATAACAGGCTAACCTGATGCTGTGGTCGAAACGGATGGATATGGCTGATAACCGAATTGCATATTTAGATATATTGAAGATCGCTGCGCTTTTCTTCGTGGTCTGCATCCATTTGGTTGCTGGTTTGTTCGTTGGACAGCCGGTCGATTCCGATGCGTGGCTTCGGGCTAATGTCATTGATTCTGCTTCAAGATGGTGTGTCCCTGTATTCGTGATGGTGAGCGGTGCTCTAATGCTGAGGCCAGATAAGGACCTCTCTATCAAGCGGCTCTATTCGAAGAATATCGCTAGAATCGCTATTGCGTTTTTGGTGTGGTCGTTGTTCTACGCGTTGATTTCCGTATATCGAGACGGATTCGAAGGATGGCGTTCTCTTTTTGAGATGATCGTGCTCGGTAAGTACCATATGTGGTTCATCTTCATGATACTAAGCGTTTATATGCTACTACCGGTTCTAAGGTTGATCGCTCAAAATCGGACGGTTCTCACCTATACCATTATCATTTGGCTCGTATTGCTGCTAGTCTCGGAATGGGCGCAGCTTTTTCCTGGTACCACTTATTCGAGTCTTATAGCGAAGGCCTCTCTTAACATCGGATATCTAGGATATGCTCTTGTCGGCTATTGGCTTTCAACCTACAGCATATCGAAGCGGATGGTTATCTCGCTGGCTTGTTTAGGTATTCTGGGCATGTTGGTTACTTTTGTCGGGACAGCTGGTTTGAGCTTGGCAGATGGTGCTTGCGACACGCTCTATGACTATTGTTCTGCTAATGTTGCCGCGTCGGCGATTGCGGTGTTCGCTTTTGCGAGGCAGACGACTGGTCGTCGTGTCTGGAACGGGAATGTCCAGCGAGTAGTTTCCAAGATGGGTGACAGATCGCTCGGGGTTTATTTCGTGCATGTGTTCTTTCTAGAGCTATTTGATATCAATATTGCATCTTTTAATGTGATAGAAATCGCCCTCTACGCTTGCGGTATCTTCGCTCTTTCATACATCGTGGCATTTCTGTTGCGTAGCATTCCCAAGATCGGGAAGTGTATTGCATAGCACTTTCCGAGTCGGCACGTCTTGGTGTGGTCTATTTTTTCTTAGAGATTATGTTGGCAAATTGTTACATTTATGCGTAGTTCTTTATAGTATTGCAGTCTAGGTGGGTTTTTTGGCACGAATACACGAGTGAGGAAGTTCTCGATGAGGGCGGATAAGGTCGCAAAGAGTCTTCTGGCTACGGTGCTTGCAGTGGGGCTGATGGTTCCTGTGCCGGCTCTTGCCGTAGCCAACGATGTAGACTTCAATCAAGATGTCGATTCGAGCGAGAATAAGACTCGGGCTGAATCTATGGATTCGATTTCCGACCGCGGTGCATCTGTCGAAGATGATCTCGTTGCTTCTGTGGAATCCCCTGTCGGGTGCATCCCGGAATTGCTGGAAGATCAAAGCCTCTTAAGCGACGAAGAGATAGCGGCAGCTCTCAGTAGCGGTGATGTCGATCTCGCTGATAGCGATGATCGTATTGAACCAAAATCTCGTGCAGTTCGTTCGTATAGGATGCAAGCATTCTCCGGATCGGATAGATATGAGACATCGTCGCTTCAGGCTATGCAATGGACGAATATCGCTAGTGGAACCGTGGTGATAACGAATGGGGATAAATTCCCGGATTCCCTAACTGCGTCGGGCCTTGCTGGTGCGCTGGGTAGCCCGGTTCTGCTCGTGCCGACTGGCAGTTTGAACGCTTACTCGAAGAGCGCTCTCCAGCATATGAGAAGAGTGGGGGCTATAAAGGCTATAGTTATCGGCGGTACAAGTGTGATCTCGCCGAATGTCGTTAGCCAGATCGAGTCCCTTGGGCTCAAAGTTGAAACAAGGCTTGCTGGTGCTGATCGGTACGATACCCAGATGAAGATCTATGATTATGGCCGTAGTCGTAATTTTTGGACAGATCAACTTGTGCTAGTCGCTTCAGGTTCTGATAATGCCTTCTGTGATGCTCTCTCAGCCTCGCCAGTATCCTATAATCGCAATGCTCCGATCTTCCTCTCCAATGGCTCATCAAAAACACTCGACAGTGCTCAAAAAACAGCTTTGCAGGCGGCTGGGAAATTCGGCAGGGCAATCATCGTTGGGGGTCCTGACTGCGTTTCTGACGTTGCGGTGAATTATATGAAAACCGTTAGCAATAGCAGTGAGCGAATCTGGGGACAAGATAGATATTCGACAAGCAGAAACCTTGCATCGAAGGCGATCAGTAATGGATGGCTTAGCAAGAACAATGCAGCGTTCGCCTCCGGTTCTGCTCCATGGGATTCGCTTGGTGGAGCGGCATTGCAGGGGTTGCATGGTTCTGTGCTCATTCTTGTGGGAAAGGATAAACCAACCGAAGCGACTCGTATCATAAGCGGCGCCTCAACAGTGAAGGTCTTTGGCGGTAAAGCTGTTGTTCCGAGCGCAGTGCGTTTGGATATTGCCGACTCGCTGGGCATCCCCTATGCTCAAGTCGAGGGTTTCAAAGTTTATATCGATGCTGGACATGGCCAGAATAGCAGCAATAATGGCTTTTTTGATCCGGGCGCATGCAGCAATGGGAGACGTGAGGTCGACTATACGCAAGATGCTGCCGAGAATCTTGCCTCCGCATTACGCGATAGGGGTGTAGCCGTTTATGTGAATAAGAGCGGCTGGTATAAACTGCGTCATGCTCAGGCGGTAGCGCTTGGTTGCGATATGCTTATCTCAATTCACTTCAATTCTGGCGGTAACGGCAGAGGAAGCGGGTCGGAGTCGTATATCCATTCATTCTCGGCAAGTTGGAAATCGGTAGATTTGCAGAATCGAGTGCATCCCGCTCTCATTCGAGGAATGGGTCTGAGCGACAGAGGAAAGCATAGAGAGCAATTGGCTGTTGTTGGGGGAGAATTACCGGCGTGCCTTCTCGAAGTTGGATTCATTGACAATGATTCTGATATATCGCGTTACAATGCGCAAAAGCGCAACTTAGCCAATTCTTTAGCAGATTCGTTGACGAAGTAAGAGGATGAAGATGATACGGAATAGCACAAAAAGATTCATCGGCATAGGACTGGCTCTTTCTTTGGCCTTTGCTCCGTTGCTTGCATATGCCGAGTCGAGCAATGGTGCTTCAGAAGATGCGATTTACAGTGCCATTACCGATGAAGAGGTCGCGTCTGCTCTTGAGGGTGTTGATCTTGGCGCTGAGCAGTATTCTCGCAGTGCGACAACGTCGACTACGATGCAGACCTTCTCGGGCATAGATCGCTATCATACGTCTGCGTTGCAGGCAAAGACCTGGAAGACAAGCAGCTATGTTGTGATCTGTAATGGAGATCTTTTTCCTGACGCCCTTTCGGCCTCCAGTCTTGCTGGAGCCCTCTCGTGTCCCATACTTCTCGCCCCGACAGCCTCGCTCAGCGCTTATACGAAGGATGCGCTGAGCTATCTGAAGAGCATCGGAGTGAATAAAGCTATTATCATCGGCGGAACAAGCGTTATATCGAACAACGTTGTCAACCAAGTCAACGCAATGGGGATAAACGTCCAGAAACGAATTGCGGGCGCAGATCGCTTCGCTACGCAGATCGAGCTGTTCAAGTACGGGAAGAATGCTGGTTATTGGTCGAACGACCTGCTCGTTATAACAGCGGGTGGGAATAAGGGGTTCGGGGATGCCCTTTCCGCATCTCCGTTGACATACAACCTCAAAGCACCTATTTTCTTGGCGAACGATTCTGGTGTGCTGACTGCCGAGCAGAAGGCGGTTCTGAATTCGGGGGTTACCTACAATCGTGCGATTCTCGTTGGCGGCCCTGCTTGCCTTAAGAATGAGACGCTCGTTTACGCTAGGACTATCTCGCGCTCTGCGGAGCAGGTTTACGGATCTGATCGGTATGCTACCAGTGCCGAACTCGCGACACGTGCTATCAGCTTGGGCTATCTCAACACGAATAATGTTGCGTTCACTTCTGGAGAGATGCCATGGGATGCCCTAGGAGGCGGTGCGCTACAGGGTCGTGATAGGTCAGTCCTTCTGCTCGTCAGCGTTAACAATGCCGGGAATGCGATTGCAGCTGTTGCGCCTGCCGGGGCATCGACAGTTCGCTTCTTTGGCGGTGTGAATGCTATTTCGCAGAATACGAGAGTCGAGATACTGAACGCGATCGGAGCATCACGGGTCAACTATAAGACGTACAATATATCGCTCGACCGATTGGCTCAGCTGGAAGCGAGCGCTAACGGTAATTACAGCAAGGATCAGATTCTGGCTTATATCGATCCGACGAGATTCAGTTATGGCGATTCAAAGTTCTATCAATTCGCTATTTTGTCAGATGGGTACTCGGGCATCACTGCGAAGCAAATGGACGATTTCATCGCTCGGCAATGCGCTTATCAAGAAAAGCAATACGGAACGACCAGCAAGCTACGAGGAATGGGAAGCAGTTTCGTTACTGCCGCTCAGACATATGGCATAAATGAAGTGTATCTGCTCTGTCATGCTGCGCTCGAAAGCGCTTGGGGATGCTCAACCCTTGCTCAAGGCAAAGTAAGCGGATATGAGAACTACTTCAATTTTTACGGGATTGGCGCGTATGACCTTGATCCCCAAAACGGTGGAGCCGCGCTTGCTAAGAAAGAGGGCTGGAATACGCCTCAAAAGGCGATAGAGGGGGCAGCGGCGTGGATCAGTAAGAATTATGTAAAGCCAACCGTTTCGTCTGCGTCAGTTTCGGGAAGTCAGAATACGCTATACAAGATGAGGTGGGATGTTAGCAGGGCGGTATCGCAGGGCGCAGTTTGGCATCAGTATGCGACCTCGATTACTTGGGCTACCGGAATTGCCGATGTCATGGCAGGATTCTATTCTTCGGTAGGAAAGAATATAGAAACATCTGGCTTGCAATTCGAAGTACCTCTCTATAACTAGGTGACAATTGGGCGTCGGCTTTGCGTTGGCGCCCAATGTAGAATATGCCCGTCGTCCATCCGCGACGATTTTAATGGCGCCGGAAGAATCTTTTCCGACTTTGCGGTGTTGAGTTTTCTTCTGAAACGACGACCTTCCTTGTGGTGGCCCCTATCAAACGTTTCTGAAAGTCAGGGTAGCGGGCGAACAGGTTCTTCAATTGAACGTCGTTTTGCCCTTGGTCCCAATTGAGCTTGCAGAGGCCATTCTCCTGTGTTCCGTCAATATAGCTGAGGTGGGAGTTACCGATCGCGACAACAGTTCTCTTGGCTTCAATCGTGCACATCATCAACCATATATCATCTGCTGTACAGGCGAGTTCTCTGATAGCGTCGACATCGAAGGCGATTTCGTTGAAAGCGCGGGGAGGATAGAGGGTTCCTGCCCCAGTGGTCGCTATCAGGTCGTTACGTGGTACGCCGACGAACTCAGTTTGCTCGTGAACCCATTCTGTATAAGGGGCGATCTCGCCAGGCTCTTTTTGAGTTACCAGATGCGTCCTGTTGGCGATGATTGATTCTGGGAAAAGAAAATGAAAGTCGAGCAGTTGCTGTACGAGCGTTGTGGGATAGACGAGGTCGTCGTCGATGAGAATGGTTATATCATCTGGGAACTGTTGCAAGCAACCCAGATACTTGTCGTGCGAAAAGTGATTACCGTCGACCCAGCAAATCTGTAGTTTACTATTCGCTGTCCGAAGTTCGATAAGGTCTTGAGGGAGGGATGCGTCGAGGCTGGGGAATTCGTCCTTGCTGAGCCAGACTAATATCCTATCTGGGGTAACCGTCTGACGCAGTATCGGCTGAAGCGCTTTTGCGACAACTCCGATACGTGCGGGGTAGGAGGTAAGTGAGATATTGATCTTTGGCTGCATGCCGTATCCCGTTCTACGAGGTGGTCAGACTAGGATTCAACCATCAGGTAATCTTATTATAGAGATAGCTGATGCAGCGGGACGTTGATTTCCATATATAAGTTCTGCTGAGATGGTACCGTGGCGCAGGAATAGGTCTACGCTTTACAATATGCAGAATGCACTGTGCTCGATAATAAGGGGAAACACATTATGCCTTTTTTCTCTATCGTTATTCCGTCTTATAACAATGCGGAGCATATCCCATCTTGCTTAGACAGCCTGTTATCCCAGAGCTATTGTGACTGGGAGGCGATTATCGTCGACGATGGCAGTGCAGACGATTCGCTTGCGGTGCTCCAAAGATATGCGTCGAGCGATTCTCGTATTACAGTGATAGACAAGCAAAAGAACGAAGGACCCCATCTTGCACGCTGTACAGGAGTTGAGCATGTTCATGGGGAATATGTGCTCTTCCTCGATTCCGATGACGAGATGATGCCGGAGGCTCTGAGCTCCCTTCACGGGGAGCTCAAGGAGAGTCCTGTCGATATCCTGCATTACGGGGCGAAGGTAGAAGTATGCAAGGGCATGGATAAAGCGACAGGGCGGGCATTTGAGGAACATGCCAACAAGCCATTCGAGATGTTGGTCGGTGAAGAGATCCTAGTATCCGTTTTTGCAGAATCCGGTGCGTATATGCGGGATTGGAGGCTTTGGCAGCGTGCCTTTAAAACCGAGATCACAAAGAAAGCTTTTGCAAGCATGGATCGGAAGAGGCTCGGTCGCGCGCAGGATGGATACGAGTACTTCGTTGTCGCCAGTCTGGCGCAGAGTGAGCGCACTAAGAACGACATAGTCGCATACAGATACTATCTTGGGCGCGGGATCACTAGTGCATCTAAGTTTGAGGTAAGTGGCTTCAAAGATTACGCTTCACAGTATAGGGATGTCTATGAAGCCACGTTAACCTACGCGCAATCGAGAGATTCGCGGACGCTTATTGATTGTGCAAATGGGTTCAAGAAGAAGCTCATAGAAGCGCTCGCCAATGAATGGCATGAGCGTATAAACGACCAAGACAAAATCGAGGCGGCTGCTTATCTTGCGGAGATCATAGGCAAAGAAGAGACGGCCTGTGAGCTTTTGCGCCTCTCGAGAGATGCAGTTTACGAGGCGTTCGCAAATGGAAGGGAGCTTTTCGAAGATGCTCCATTTCGCGCCTGGATGGATTATGCCGCCAACTTGGTCGAGCAAGAGGCATCCATTCCGGTGAGATATGCTGAACTACTTCAGGCGGCGAATTCTCATATAGAAGAGATTTTCAAGCGAGAGCGGTGGAGCGATATGGCAGAAAGTCCAGTCAAGATCCTCGTTTGCTCTCACAAAGACGCAGAGTATTTCGATAGCTCGATTTTGCAACCTATCCAGGTAGGAAGCGCCCTCTCGTCAAATAGGCTGCACACCCCTCACCACGATGACGAGGGCGATTCGATCTCATCGCTCAATCCGATGTACTGCGAACTGACGGCGCAATATTGGGCGTGGAAGAATCTAGATGCAGAGTACTATGGCTTCTGCCACTATCGTAGGTATTTCAATTTCAGCGATGTCTGTTTCAAGGAAAACGCATACGGTGAGGTGATCGATCACGTACCTGATGCTGCCGCACAGACAAAATACGGCCTAACGGATGAATCGATCGCTGATGCTCTCGATGGTTGCGATATCGTCGTCACCGAGATCAAGAATATCAGTTCTTTTCCAGAGCACTTCAGATCTACCGCACAACAATATGACTCTGCTCCACATTTGCATGTGGAGGATTTCGAGCTGACATGCGCCATCACGAAAGAGATGTATCCTGAATACAGCAAAGATGTCGACTCGTTTGCTAGCGGGAACGAAGCTTGCTTCTGCAACATGTTCATTATGAGCAAGCCGGAATTCAACGCATATTGCGAATGGCTTTTTCCTATTCTGGATGTATTCATGGACTGCTCTGATATGTCGCATTACAGCAAAGAAGCGCTGCGTACACCAGGGCACCTCGCGGAGCGCCTACTGAATATCTACATCCAACATCAGAAGCGTACGCGTGCCGATCTGAAGCTGAAAGAAGTCCAATGCGTACGGTTCGAAGAAACCAATCGCGTCTGGCCGCACCGCATCCCCGCTTATGAGCATACTTACGGCAGAGAGATCATACCGGTTGTATTCGCTGCTGATAACAACTATGTTCCGATGCTGACAACGACGATATATTCGATGCTGAAAAATGCTTCTTCAGATGCCTACTACGATGTTGTCGTTCTCGGAAACGGCATAAGCTGGGACAATGCATCTCTCATGAAGACGTTTTTTTCGCAGTTCGAAAACGCTTCGCTCTCGTTCGTCGATGTTGCCGCTCGTATAGCCGAATATGATCTATCTACCAATAACCCCCACATCGGTATCGAGACCTACTATCGCTTCCTCATACAGGATATCCTGCCGTATTACGATAAAGCACTCTATCTCGATTCAGATCTGATAATCGAAGGCGATGTTGCTGGGCTTTACAACCTTGACCTCGGAACGAATTATTTAGCGGCTGTAACAGATCTCGATTTTCTAGGAAATCTGAACATAAAAACGGGGACGCGGATGTCATACGCGAAGAAAACGCTGAAGATGGCCGACCCGTATAAGTATTTCCAAGCAGGGGTGTTGCTTCTCAACCTCGCGGAGCTGCGTGAGCTGCACACTGTGAGGGAATGGCTGGAACTAGCGACGGACACTGTTTATATCTATAACGATCAGGACATTTTGAACAGGGAATGCCAAGGTCGGGTATTGCCGCTCGATTATGCTTGGAATGTGATGATTGATTGCGATGGACGTATCGGCCGGATATTCTCGTTTGCTCCCGCTGATGTGTACGATGCTTTCCTAGCTTCGCGCAACGCTGCCAGGATCGTGCATTACGCTGGGTTCGAAAAACCATGGAAGCCAGGTCAATGCGATAAAAGCGAGCTGTACTGGAAGTACGCTCGCGATACTCCGTTTTATGAGCGTTTGCTGTCAGGATTATCCTCTGGCACAGCAAAAGCCGACTCTGCTCCTCGTCATGAGCGAGCTGTTTCAGATACAAGTCCCATTCGACGTGTGGTAGACCCGATCATGCCGATCGGGTCTAGACGACGCGAAGCGGCCAAATACTTTGCGCGGAAGGCGAGGGGGCGGCAATAATGTGGGCTGATTACGCGGCTGCCGCTTGTGTTTGCGCAATATTGCTCTATGTACCCGGCTATGTTTGGTCGCGCATATTCAGGTTATCGCTTCCGTATAGCGTTGCTTTCGCTCCGGTTTTTTCGATTTTGGCGTATTCTGTTGAAGGGATGATCCTTCCGATCATCGATATAGACTGCTCGTGGGTGACGATATTTTTTCCGTATTTTGTTCTAACTTTGATAGTGGCTTGTCTCTTCTGGTACGGGAAGAGGAAAAAGGCCTCCTTCGAAAAATGGCTGAGCGTATGGGAAGAAGAGGCTGCTCTGGCGAGTGGTCGGTCGACATGGTTTGCTATATTTCTGTATATCTTGGTTTCGGGCATGGTGTTCGGGATATTCTATTTCCGCCACTTCTCTGATCCTCTCTTGCTTATACAGGGTTATGATACGGTCGCTCATGTTGGATTCGTGCGCGATTTCCTTAACACGGAGAATTACTCGAGCCTCACCGTTTCACTCTATTCCGATGTATACGAAAACGGTGCGAATGGGCCATTTGGCTCGAATCCGGCAGGGTTCTATCCGGCTGGTTGGCATATCTTGGTTGCGCTTGCGATTCAGCTCACGGGAGCCGATATCGTTATCGCAGCGAACGCAGTATCGATCGTGTTCTGTGGTGTTGTCTTCCCTATCAGCGTATGCAGCTTTATCGCTGCGATCTTCAGATGCGAAAAGCGCTATGTATATGCGGCGTCTTTACTGTCCCTTGCGTTCGCAGCGTTTCCGTGGGCTATGCTCTTGCGTGGAGAACAGCTTCCTCAGATGGCGGCATTGTCACTTCTGCCCTCAGTTCTCGCTGTCGCTCTTATGCTTTTCAAGCAGGGACTATCTCGGCGATCACGTTTGATCATTGTCTCATTGCTCAGCTTAGGGATGCTATCACTGGTGTTCTTGCATACGAATGGGGTTTTTTCTGTTGGGTTGATTGTGATTCCTTTGGGCGTGCAGAAGCTCATCGAATGGGAGCCTCGTCGTTTTATGGCGACCGTGCCGAGCATCTTGCGAAGAACAGTCCTCGTTGCTGCTTTTTTAGCAATAGTGGCTATTATTTGGTTTGGCTTCTATAAACTGCCCTTTTTGCAATCAGTAGTTCAATTTACATGGCCAGCTACTGTTTCAAAGCAAGAGGCTCTTGTCGATGCTCTAACATTATCGTTTTTGAGTTCTGATATCCCTCAGATAGTCTTGGCATTGCTGGTCTATATCGGACTCTTCAGATGCATGATAACGATACGCTATCGGTGGTTGGTCGGCCTATATATCATGGTATTTGCGATGTTCGTAGTCGACGTTTCTACTGATGGATTCTTGAAGCACGTGCTTTGTGGTTTTTGGTATACGGACCCCGATCGAATCAAAGCGCTTTTTTCTATCTTCGTGCTTCCTCTAGCTTGCTCTGGTTTTGTTGTTCTCGTCGATTTTCTAGGGGCTGTTGTGCGCATGAGCGTTGCTCCTGATAGTTTGTCGCTCGTCTCGATATGGAGATGGTCTGCCTTCTTTGTTGGGTTGACGCTATGCCTGATGATCTATTCCCCAAGTGATCTTCTTTTTCCGAAGCAGGCAACAACTGCCTTTGGCGCGATTACGGATCGATGGATCGGTCTGAATTCGGAGCAGTTTCCTTATACGCTTGATGCAGAAGAAGAGGACTTTGTGGAAAAAGCGGAGGATTTGCTCGCGGATGATGATGCGGTTGTCTTGAATATTCCCTCTGATGGCAGTTCTTTTTTGTATGGGATCGACAATATAAACCTTTTCTATAGGCGCGACGAGGGGATAGGGTCGGAAAGCGAAACGGCTCAGAGCAGGATCATAAG
>CAJTXX010000019.1 GCA_910584145.1 uncultured Eggerthellaceae bacterium
GAAAAGATGCCATTTGCTCCGTCCCTTTGGCATTCCCCGTCCCTCTGGCGCCCCTTGGGCTCTATCACCCTAGCTGCTCTTCGAGCCAGCCTTTCAGGATGATGGCGTGGTTGATCTTCGGGTCGCGGGCGGCGTAGAGCAGCGTCAGCACCGGCGGGGCTAGGGCGCGCAGGTGCTCTGCGTACGCAGCCGCCTCTGGGTTGGCATTCAGCTCGGCAAGGTAGCGGCTCTTGAAGCTGTCGAAGTTCTCGGGCTTATGGCCGAACGCCTTGCGCGCTTCCGTGGAGGGCGTGAGCACCTTCGCCCATTCATCCATCTTCAAGTCGGCCTTCTTCACGCCGCGCGGCCAGAGCTTGTCGACCAGTATGCGCATGCCATCCGACGGCTCGGCGGGCTCGTAGACGCGCTTGATCTTGATATCCATCTGATGCTCCTGTTCGTCTGCCTGACAGGAGCATACCGCGCGCCAACCGGAACTGAGCTCAGGCCCGAGTACCGGCACCGAGCCGAAACGCAGCAGCCGCTCAGCCGTTGCGCGGGATGAAGCGCTTGAGCGCCTCGAGCAGCGGCAAGCCCAGCACATAGATGACGAGCGCCTCGCCTATCCCGGTAGCGACCACGCCGAACAGGTACATGGGTAGATACGCCCCATCGAGCGAGATGGTGGTGAAGGGGATGGTGTAGAACCCGAGCCCCTGCAAGAGGATGGGCAGATACGCGGGCACGATCAGCGCGTTCGCCGCCACGAAGCAGCCGATGGCGAGCGCCGGGCGCTCGCGCAGCTTCCAGCACAGCACCGCGCCGATGAGGGTGGCCGTGCTGCCGAACACCACATCGAGCAGCCCCAGCGCGCCAGTGCCGCTGATGGCCATGTTCGCCAGATTCGCGATGATGCACCCCGCGGTCAGCCCCGGGATAGCAGCCGGCGTGAGCACCGCCACCACGCAGATGGCCTCGGAGATGCGGAACTGCACAGGGCCCCATGCCAAGCCTTGCAGCAACAACATGCAGATGAGCGTCGCTGCCGCATATAGCGCGGCTATCATGCCAGCTTGCGCGATGAAGCGCGAGCGCGGCATGCGGGCGATGGTGGATGAGGACAGGGTGATAGGGTCGTTCATGGTACTTCCTTTCCGCGCGGCCGGAGCCGGGGCTATGGGCAACGGATAGATTCACGTGCGAGCAGGGCCCATCGGTGCAAGCACGGGCGCCATTATAGGCGTTCTCGTTCAAAAAGAATGAGCAGAGGCATCGAAAAGGGGCCAGCGGATGCCGGCCCCTCGATGCTCGATATATCTGCCGGCGCTCGCCGGCGCAGGCATTACGCGATGTCCGAATAGCCGAACGCCTTCGTGCCCTCGAACACCTGCAAGGCGTCTTCCACGCTGTAGTCGGCCAGCGTGATGGCGCTGATGGCCTTCGTCAGGCGCGTGGCCTCGTCGAGGCTGCGCTGGTGGATGTTGCGGCCGGTCGCATTGCCGCATGCGCCGCCGATATGTATCTGGTCGTGCAGCTGCGTCAGGAACGTCTGAGCGTCCACCGTGGAGCCGCCGGCGCACACCAGGCCGGTGCGGCCCGCAGCCATGCTGGCCACGTGCAGGCCCTCGGCCGGGGTGCGGCCATCCTCGGGCTTCGGCGGGTTCACCTTCACGAAGTCGGCGCCCAGGCACAGCGCCACACCCGCAGCGCCCGCGATAAGATCGGGGTCCTTCTCGGCGGTGACAGCCTTGCCGCGCGGGTATATCCACAGCACCACCAGCAGGCCATGCTCGTGCGCCTGCGCGATGAGCTGGCCAGCCTCGGCCATCATGGTGGCCTCGTACTCGCTGCCCAGGTAGATGGTGTAGCCGAGGCCCACGATGTTCACGCCGTTCTCGCGCATCTGGAGCACGGCCTCCAGGTCGGTCAGCTGCGGAGAATACGGGTCCTCCTGCTTGGTGCCCACCAGGTTGGTCTTGCTGTTCATCTTTATGAGGTAATTGATCTCGGGGTAGTCAGCCGCATACTGCGCAACCAGGCCGCGCTGACCCGCCAGCACGCCGATAACGCCTTCCTTGCCTATCTGGAACAGGTGCTCCGGCTTGGCGTCCGCCTCGTCGATGCCTTCGCCATAGAAATCCTTGTTCATGTGCTCGATCTTCTGGTCGCACGCGAACAGCATCAGACGGCCCGTCTCGCGGGTCGCCTTCAGATAGTTGGCGATGTAGACGTCGCGCGATTCCGCAGGCACATCCATCGGCACGCGAACATCAGCAGCTGTGATCTTGGGCATCTTGTCTCCTTCTTGAGAATGTACGATGCCCCCATTGTACTATTCGTCGTCTTTCATCGCCTTGCTGAATTCGTCTTTGAACGAAGAGAACATGCCAGTCGCGCGGCCGATCTGACGGCCGGTCACGAAGGCGCCTTTGTCCACCGCCTCGCCCGCGGCCTTCGCGGCTTTCTGCACGGTCGGCTTGGCTTTGTCGACGGCCTCCTGCGCCTTGGGCTGCACCCGCCGCACCACGCGCTTCGCCTTGTCGGTGGCCACCGCCGTGGCGGCGCCGGCCTTCTCGGCCACGCCTCCGGAGACGTCCATATCCTTCACGGAATCGTCCACCAGGATGCAGCCGAGCGCTGCGGCGTCATCATCGTCGGCCACGTAGAGCTGGGTGCCCATGCCGCGGCGGAACCCGCGGATGGCGCTCGCCGGGACGTTGCGCTGGCCCAGCAGCGTGTTCGCCGTTGCGCCCTTGCTCACCACCAGCGTCTCCACGGCGCCGCTCTGCGGGTGGAACAGCACGTCGCCCACCACGCCGAAGTCGGTGCCGTCCTCGCACATGACCGCGAGGCCGGCCCACAGCACGCAGTCATCTAGGTTGATGCCGAGCGCCTTGCATGCGCCCTTGTCCACCGCCTGCGGGCCTTCGTGCACCACGATGTTGCCGTCCACCACGTCGTAGCCGTCAACGGCCACGAACATGTTCGGCCTATGGAACAGAAGCGCCACATCGGGCCGCTTCACCAGCAGCCCGACGCAGCGCTTCTGTTTCGGGTGGAATACGCATGCGCGCACCCTGCCCATCTTCTTCATGGCGTCTGGATCGTTCTTCTTCGGTCGTCCGATCCAGGCTTTCTTGCCGGCGAGCCCGTTCGCGCTCACCAGGCCGCTCTCTAGCTGGTTGCCCATGAGGTGCTACTTGGCCTTCTTGGCCTCATCCTTCACCTTCTCGGCGCCCTTGGCTACCTTGTCGGCGGCTTCGTCGACGGCGTCCTTCGCCTTGTCAGCCACCTCGGGAGCTGCCTTCTCCACGGCGTCAGCGCTGTCCTGCGCGTTCTGCTTCACCTGTGCGGCGATGCGGTCGCGCGCGGCTTCGATCTTGGCGCGCAGCTCGTCGTTCTTGTCAGCTGCGGCGGTTGCGGCATCGCTCGCGGCGTTCTGCATGTTGTTGAACGCCTCCTGGCCCTTCTCGGCCACCTGCTGCACGCCGTTCTGGATGTTCTCGGCCGCCTTAGCGCCGAAGGCCTGGGCGTCATTCGCCACGTTACCGGCGTAATCGGCCACCATATTGCGCGTCTCTTCGCCCGTGCGCGGTGCGAACAGCAGGGCACCCACAGCACCCAGAGCGCCGCCAACCAGGAAATACATCAGTCTGCTCATTGTTGCCTCCTTATAGCTCCTTGCAAAAACCGTGCCCGCATTATACGCACTCTCATCCGCGCGTCTTGGCCGGAAAGAGCCTGTACCACCGGTTGGAAACTCACCTGTAACGTTCCAGTCAGAAAAGCGGGGCGCGGCTCGCGGCCACGTTCACCAGCTCGTCCATAACGGCCGTCAGCGACAGCCCCGCCGCCTCGCACGACGTGGGGAACAGCGAATGGGACGTCATGCCGGGCGACACGTCCACCTCGAAGCACTTGGCCTGCGCGCCGTCCCAGATCAGGTCGATGCGGCCCAGGTCGCGCACGCTATAGGCGCGGTACACCTCGAGCGCGGCGCGCTCTATCTCGGCGCGGATGGCCTGCGCCTGCTCGGCATCAGGACTGAGCGAGGCCAGCCGCACGGGGCAGTGGAAGTCGACCAGCTCGTCGTTCAGGCGCGCTTCAGCGTCGTAGAACTCGCGGTGCGCCACGATCTCCACCGGCGGCAGCGCGTGCGCGTCCCAGCCGCTGCCCAAGATGGACACCGACACCTCGACGCCGTCCACCCACTGCTCGATGTTCACCGCGTCATCGTAAGAGAGCGCGTCGAGCACCGCTTCGCCCAGATGCTCCTGGTCGTGCACCTTATGCACGCCGAGAGCGCTGCCGCCGTGCGCGGGCTTCACCACCACCGGGAAGCCGCCGGCCACGCGCTCGGGCACCAGGTCGAGCGCCATCGCGGCGCCCATGTCCTTGAAAGCGTCGCGCGCGATGAACACGCCCTGCGGCCAGCTCGCCACGCCGACGTCGCCCGTTATATCGCGGTATTTCTGCACGCTGGAATGCAGCGCGTCTTTGTTGTATGCGCGATGGCAGACGCTCGCCGGCGAGCCCACGAACGGTATGCCGAGGAATTCGAGCAGGCTCTGGATGGTGCCGTCCTCGCCGTGCTTGCCGTGCAGGGCGTTGTACACCACATCGGGCTTCTCGCTGCGCAGCGTGGGCACCAGGTCGGGCACCGTGTCCAGAGGGATGACCTTGTGACCGGCCTCTTCCAGCGCATCGCAAACGCGCTTGCCGCTTTCCAGCGAGAACTTCCGCTCGAACGAGCTCCCGCCCATCAGCACCGCAACTTTCAAACCCATGACCGCACTCCTAACTATGAGCTGCCCTTGATTCTACCGGAAAGGTGCAGCGGCGGGCCGCTCCATCGGCTATTTCACGGTGACGACAGGGCAGGTGGCCTCGTGGAGCACGCTGTAGCTGACGCTGCCGAGCATGCTACGCAGGGCGCCCAGGCCGCGGCAGCCCATGACGATCATGTCGACGCTGTTATCCTCGGCGAACTCGCAGATGCCGTTCGCCGGCTTGCTGGCGGCCACCGTCTCGATGCTCACCTTGCATGCCAGATCGTCGAGCTGGCCTTCCAGCTGCTCTTCGATGCTCTTCACGGTGCTCTCTTTCGCGTTCGCCAGCAGGGCCTCGTACGTCTCCATGTCGGGGAATATCTGCTGCACGCTGCCGATGGGCTCGATGGGCGATTCCACGCCCACGCCGACCGCCCCCAGCGGGATGACCGCCAAGATGCAGATGGACGCATCGGGCATATCGCCGACCATGTCCTTCGCCACTACCAGCGCCTCTTGCGACGGCTCCGACCCATCGTATGCGACCAGCAAATCCTTATACAGCATCACAGCCTCCTCGCCCGAAGATGAATCCCAATGCCCCGATGGTACCGCAACGCCGCGCCGTTTCCCCGCCGAGAGGAGCGGCTGACGGGAAACCGTTCCCTTTCCCGCAGTGCGGCACGTAGAATCTGAACGGATAAGAGAGGAAGGTCATCAATGCCCGTAGTCGATTGCCATTGCCATATCTACCCGGCGAAGATCGCTGAACGCGCGGTGCAGGGCGTGGGCGATTTCTACCATATACATATGGATGCGCACGGCGGCACGGCGCAGGCGCTGCTGGCCGACAGCGCGCCGGCACCCATCACGCACCACATCGTGCATTCGGTGGCCACGCGGCCCGAGCAGGTGCGCAGCATCAACGATTTCATCGCGGGGGAATGCGCGGCGAACCCCGGCTTCATCGGGTTCATGACGCTGCATCAGGATATGGAAGACCCACTAGCCGAGATAGAGCGCGCGCAAGCGCTCGGGCTCGAAGGCGTGAAGCTGCACCCCGACACCCAGCGCGTCGACATGGACGACCCGCGGCTGATGCGCATCTACGAGGCCATCGAGGGCCGCTTGCCGCTGTTGATGCACTGCGGTGATTACCGCTACGATTTCAGCCATCCGCGGCGCATGCGGCGCATCTTGGACGCGTTCCCTGACCTCGTGGTGAATGCAGCGCACTTCGGCGGCTGGTCGATCTTCGATGTGGCCGTGGAGCATTTGGAGGACGCGCAGTGCTTCCTCGATGTGTCGAGCAGCATGGAGTTCATCGGCGACCGCCGCACAGCCGAGCTGATACGCCTCTACGGCACCGACCGCATCATGTTCGGCAGCGATTTCCCCATGTGGGACCCCGCCAGCGAATACGCGCGCTTCACCAGCCTCCCCTTCACCGCAGAAGAATTCGAGAACATGACCTGGCACAACGCCGAGCGCTTCCTCGGCCGCCCCATCGGCTGAACCTACCTTCAGCGTTTGAGCTTGCGGCGGTGCTTGGCTATCTGCTTTTCGCGGGCTGCCTTCTCGCTCTGCCGCCAGCGGGCTTCTTCGCGGCGCTGCTGCACGTCGGCTATCTCTTGGCGCAGCTGCTGGTAGGTGTCGAGGCGCTCTTGCGACAGCTCGCCGCTCTCCACCGCCGCGCGCACGGCGCACCCAGGCTCGCGCTGGTGCTTGCAGTCGCGGAAGCGGCAGCCCTCGGCGCATCGCTCGATGTCGGTGAAGGCCGCATCGATGCCCGCATCGGCATCCCAGAGCCCCAGGCCCCGCACGCCCGGCATGTCGACGATGCTGCCGCCGCCGGGGATGGGCACGATCTCGCGGTTCACGGTGGTGTGGCGGCCCTTGCCGTCGCCCTGCCGCACGCTTGCGGTACGGCGCGTCTCGGCCCCGGTCAGGAAGTTTATCAGCGTGGATTTCCCCACCCCTGAGCGGCCGACCAGCACCGCGGTGGTGCCGGCGGGCACCAGCTGGCGCACGCGCTCCACCGACGCGGCATCGTCGGCGGCCATCACCACCACCGGCACGTCGGGCCCGGCTATGCGCTGCACGTCCTCGCGCACGCTAGACGCAGAGGCGCCGTCCTCGGCAAGGTCGGCCTTCGTCAGCACCACGCCCACGCGCGCGCCGGTCTCGAAGGCCAGCACCAGCTCGCGCTGGAGCCGCCGCAGGTTCACCTGTCCCACCGGCTGCGCTATCAGCACCAGATCGAAGTTCGCCGCCAGCACCTGAGGGAGCGCCCGGTCGGTCGGGTCTTTGCGCACGAGCTGCGTGCGGCGCGGCAGTATCTCCTCGATCACGCCGACATCGTGGCCGTCGGGGAGCAGCACCTGCACCTCATCGCCGATGACCGCGCGATGCTCGCCCGTCTTCACCAGCTCGGTGGCGTGCTCGCAGCGCAGAGCCGCGCCGTCGCACAGGGCCACCAGCGGCAGCCCGCGGTCGAGCTTCACCACGCTCCCTCGCATGCCGCCCTACCGCCTGCGCTCGCTCAGATAGCGGTACCAGATCGTTAGCGCCGCACCGATGATGACGAGGATGAGCCCCGGCAAGAAGCGCCCGATGCTGAATTCCGGCATGCTGACGGCACCGCGGCTGACGAGCGACGCATGGTCGGCATGGATGCCGGTGACACCGTCGTGGTCGGTGCAGGCCATGCTGAACGTGCCGCGCACCTGCAACGTGGTGCCTCGCTTGCCGTATGCGCCATACGTGTCTATCACCGCCGAGAGCGATTTCGGCAGGTACACGGCCACTTCCGCATAAGTGCCGTCGTTGGCTTGCAGGGTTATCCAGCAGTAATCGGGGCGCAGGTCGTCCTCGATGCGGTCGCCTATCACCTCGCCGGTCACCTGCACGGTCTGCCCTTCCATGTAGGAATCGGCGTTCTGCAAGTCGATGATGGACGCATCGTAGATGAACGAGCTATCCGGCAGCTGGGTCGGGTTCAGCAGGTTCTGGGAGTTCTCGGCGCCCGTGTCAGAGGAGATGCCGCCGGCCTCGTCGGTGGTCACCTGCCCCGAGCACCCGGCGAGCGCACAGCACATGAGCGCCCCCAGCGAGCACGCGGCGAGACGCCCAGCGAGCGAACGAGCGCACGCCCTGCTGCCCTGCGCCGCAGCAGCCCCAGCGCCCGCACGGTCGCCCGCGCCCGGCAGCGCCTGGCGCCCAGCTCGCCGTTCCCACCACCGCAGCATCACGATACCGCCCTCCGCCCTCGGCGGCGGGGCACCACGCTCACCGTCACCTGCACCAACAGCGCCAACAGAGCGATGAATTCCAAACGACCCACCCACATCTGGAAGATGTAGAACAGCTCGAGCGTCCACGGCATGCCGGGCGCCGCCAACCCGGTGGTGATGCCGCCGTTCGAGGTCATAGCCACCGATTCGAAGATGGCCTGATTGGCGTCGAAGCCATGTGCGATACCCACCAGCGTGCCGATCGCATAGGTGGTCACGTACAGGATGAAAACCGTCATGGCCTCCTTCACCGCCTCGGGCGTCAGGATGCGCCGCCCCAGATGGTTGTACGACACCACCACGCGCGCGCTGTCGGGCGCTACGGTCTCCTTGATGGTGGCCACGATGGATTTCGCGATGATGCCGACACGGTAGAGCTTGATGCCGCCGGCCGTGGAGCCTGCGCTCGCGCCTACTGCCATCACCACCGCGATGGTCAGGAATGCGCCTGAGGTGAACACGCTCAGCAGCTGGTTCGTGGTTATCACCGAGAAGCCGGTGGTGGTCATGGCCGACACCGCCATGAACGTGCCCCGGCGCAGCATGGCCATCAGGTTCGAGTACAGCGTGCTGCTCGCCAGCGCCGCCGTGAACACGCATAGCATGATCGCCAGCCAGATGACCGCGGTGCGCGTCTCTATGTCGCGGAAGAACGCCTTCGTCTCACCCTTCCACACGTCGGCATAGATGACGAAGCTGATGGAGCCCATCAGCATGAGCAGCATCATGACCACCTCGATGGAGAACGAGTGGTAGTACATGATGGACTGCTGCATGGGCGCGAACCCGCCCGTGACGAAGCCCGAGATGGAGGTCCACAGCGCGTTCAAGAAGGCGCGCGCCGGCTCCATGCCGTCGAGCAGCATCAGGATGGTGACGATGACCGTGGCCACCGCTATGACGATGGCGGTTATCTTGCTGATGAAGCGCGTGGTCTGCACCACGTTGGGCACCACGTGCTCGTTGCGGCCTTCAGAGGTGTAGAGGGTGCTACCGGTGCGCTTCCCGAAGATGCCCAACGACAGAGCAACCACGATGAGCCCCAAGCCGCCCAGCAAGTGCATCATGAAGCGGAACATGTTATCGGCATACGACAGGTGGTCGAGGTCGATGATGAGCGTGGCACCGGTGGTGGTCAGGCCCGATACGCCGTCGAACACCGCATCGAGGTAGGTGGCGTAATGCCCCGAGAGATACAGCGGTATGGAGCAGAACAAGCCCAGCACCACCCATGCGAGCCCCACCACCGCCATGGCCTGCTGGCGGTTCAGCCGCCCCGGCTGGATGCGGCAGAAGCGCAAGCCCGAGCCCACCACGAGCGCGATGCCGATGGAGTAGAAGTAGCGCGAGGCTGGATCCCATTCTTGGAACACGAGCGCTGTCACCAGCGGCACCACCATGAGCAGCGCCGAGAACAGCACCAGCATGCCCAGGTAATGCCCGATGGCGCGGAGGTCGTCGAATGTGAAGCGCTGCCACATGGGGTCAGAGGTCAGGCCGCCGGAACCAGCACGCGCACGATGGTCATGAGCACCCACAGCGCCACGATGAAGCTGACGAGGGACAGCATGATGATAGCCACGCCCCGCACGGGCGGCGCCCATCTCCCCTCGATATCAGCAAGCGTTCTGCGCATGCGGGTATTGTACCGCTAAACAGCCCAGAAGGCCCTGGCCCTGCGGCCCCGGGCACCACGTTCGCCGCTTCCGGGGCCGGACGGAGGCGCACATGAGAAGAGGGCCGGCAGATGCCGGCCCTCTCGATCGGATGAGGGAGCCCTTATTCGGCTGTCAAATCGGCGAGATCGAAGCTCATAGGGCCTTCGACGCGGCAGGTGTAGTCGCCTTCGGCGTCGAGGTCTATCAGCACGTGCGCGCCATCGTGCAGCTCGCCGGTTATCACCTTCTGGGCGATGCGGTCTACCACCTCGCGCTGTATCAGGCGCTTCAGCGGACGGGCGCCGAACACCGGGTCGTAGCCGTCGATGGCCAGGTGCTCCATAGCTGCGGGCGTCACGTCGAGCGTTATGCGGCGCTTCGCCAGACGGTCGCGCACCTCTTCGAGCTGCAAGTCCACGATCGGCTCGATGGCCGAGATGGACAGCTCGTTGAAGGTGACGATGTCGTCGATGCGGTTCAAGAACTCAGGCCGGAACGTCGTGCGCAGCGCGTCCTGTATCTTGTTGGCGAACTCGGTCATGCGCTTGGCGGCCTGCTCGGGCGTCATCTTCGCCATGTCCTCGATCATGTCGCCCATCGTCTCGCCGCCCGTTTCCTCGTTGCGGTCGAACTGAGCGCTCTCCACCGCGCGGTCGCGGATGATCTGGCTGCCGATGTTGCTCGTCATGATGATGATGGTGTTCTTGAAGTTCACCACGCGGCCCTGCCCGTCGGTCAGGCGGCCGTCGTCGAGCACCTGCAACAGCACGTTGAACACATCGGGGTGCGCCTTCTCCACCTCGTCGAGCAGCACCACGGAATAGGGATGGCGCCGCACGGCCTCGGTCAACTGGCCGCCCTCGTCGTAGCCGACGTAGCCCGGAGGCGCGCCGATCAGGCGCTGCACGCTGAACTTCTCCATGTACTCCGACATGTCGATGCGTATCATGGCCTTGTCGCTGTCGAACAGGTATTCGGCGAGCGCCTTGGCGAGCTCGGTCTTGCCCACGCCGGTGGGACCGAGGAACATGAAGCTGCCGATGGGCTGGTCGGGGTCGGACAGGCCCGCGCGGTTGCGGCGGATGGCACCGGCTACCACGTTCACGGCCTCGTCCTGGCCGATGACGCGGCGCTTCAGCTCCTCTTCCAGGTCGACCAGCTTCTCCATCTCGCCTTGCATCATCTTAGTGACGGGGATGCCGGTCCAAGTGGACACCACTTGCGCTATCTCCTCCTCGGTGACCTCCTCTTTCAATATGGCACCGGCCTCTTGGCTGGCTTTCAGCGATGCTTCGGCTTCGTGCAGCTGCTGCTGAAGCTGCGGGATGCGCGAATAGCGTATCTCGCTCGCAAGCGCCAGGTCGCCCGAGCGCGTGGCGCGCTCCTCTTCGAGCTGCGCGGCGTCGAGCTCGGCTTTCAGGTTCTGCACGCCGACGATGACGTCCTTCTCGTTCTGCCAAGCGGCCTTCTGCTTGTCGAGCGCATCGCGCGCATCGGCGATATCGCGCCGCAGCTTCTCTAGGCGCTCGGCGGAGGCGGCGTCGCTCTCCTTCATGAGCGCCTGCTCCTCGATCTGCATCTGGGTCAGGTGCCGCTCGGCTGCGTCCACCTCCTCAGGCATGCTGTCTATCTCGATGCGCAGGCGGCTGGCTGCCTCGTCCATCAGGTCGATGGCCTTGTCGGGCAGGAAGCGATCGGCGATGTAGCGGTCGGACAGCTCCGCCGCCGACACGATGGCGCCGTCGGTGATGCGCACGCCGTGGTGTATCTCGTACTTCTCCTTCAAGCCGCGCAAGATGGCGATGGTGTCCTCCACCGTGGGCTCGGCCACCATGACGGGCTGGAAGCGGCGCTCGAGCGCGGCGTCCTTCTCGACGTACTTGCGGTACTCGTCGAGCGTGGTGGCGCCGATGGCATGCAGCTCGCCGCGGGCCAGGGCCGGCTTGAGCATGTTGCCGGCATCGAGCGACGAATCGCCGCCAGCGCCGGCGCCCACGATGGTGTGGAGCTCGTCGATGAACAGGATGATGTTCCCGCCGGCTTCCTTCACCTCGCGCAGCACCGCCTTCAAGCGGTCTTCGAACTCGCCACGGTATTTCGCGCCGGCCATCATGGCGCCCAGGTCGAGGCTGATTATCTCGCGGTCTTTCAAGCTGCTCGGCACATCGCCCGCCACGATGCGCTGCGCCAGGCCCTCCACGATGGCCGTCTTGCCGGTGCCGGGCTCGCCGATCAGCACGGGGTTGTTCTTCGTGCGGCGGCTGAGCACCTGCACGGTACGGCGTATCTCCTCGGCGCGGCCGATGACCGGGTCGAGCTTGCCCTCGCGCGCCTGCTGCGTCAGGTTCTGGCCGTACTGCTCCAGCGCCTCGAACTGCGTCTTGTCGGTCTGCGAGGTAACGCGTGTGTCGCCGCGCAGCGCCTCGTAGGCCGCTTCGATGTTCTTGCGGGTGATGCCGGCGGTGGTCAGCAGCTTGCCAGCCTCGCCCTTGTCCTCCGACAAGGCGATGAGCATGTGCTCGCTGGTAGCGTAGCTGTCGCCCAGCTTCTCGGCCACCTTCACCGCATTGTCGATGGTCTTGATGAACGCCGGCGACGGTGCCGCTATGGGCATGGAGCTGCCGCTCTGCTTAGGCATCTTCGCGATGGCGTCCTCTATGTTCTGCGCCAGCCACACCGGGTCGGCGCCGATGCGCTTGATGATGGCGGCGATGTTGTTCTCGTCGGCATCGATCAGCGCTTTCAGGAGGTGTATCGGCTCCATCGTCGCAGCGTCGGCATCGCCGGCCACGCCCAATGCGCCTTGCACCGCCTCCTGCGCGGTAACCGCTAGCTTGTCTAGTCTCATGATGCTTCCTATCTCTTGCGCCTCACTGTGCCCGATCGGGCGCAGCAGGCTCTCACGTCGTCTGATGGATGATGCGCGGAAAAGCGCAGGCGTCCGCCCTTACCGGGGCACTTCCTTCGAATAGAAGGTGACCGTGGCCGATGTGTTGTTCAGCCAGTGGTAGACCGGGGGAAGGTCGCGGATGCGCATCAGCGCGTTCACCGGGGTGTGGGGCGACAGCTCGCTGACGCGGCGAGCGAGGCGCTGCACGCGCTTATGCAGGTTCTCGAGCTCGTCCTCGCGCTCGTCCAGCCGCGTTTGCAGGTCGAGTATGCGCATGACGCCCGCTAGGTTGATGCCCTCGGCCGTCAGCTCGTTGATGAGCTCTAGCCGCTCGATATCGGCCTGCGAGTACATGCGCGTGTTGCCGCTCGTACGCTGCGGGGATAAAAGACCCTTCTGCTCGTAAGCGCGAAGGGTCTGAGGATGAACGCCGGCGAGCTCGGCCGCCACGCCTATCATGTACAGCGGCCGGTTCCTGTCCTCGTGCCCTACCATGACCGCACCTCGCTCTCAGTCGCGGCCTGGAAGTCTTCCAGCGCCTTGCGCTGCGCGTCGTTCAGCTCGGTGGGCACCTTCACCTGCACCTTGATCTTCAGGTTGCCGTTCGCACCCTTGCTCTTCAGATCGGGCGCGCCCTTGCCCTTGATCGTGAGCACTGTGCCATCCTGCGTGCCAGCCGGCACCGTTACGCGCACCTTCGTGCCGTCGGGAGCGGGCACTACGATCTTCGCGCCCAGCGCCGCTTCTGCCACGGTAACGGGCATATCCACCACCACATCGGCCTTGTCGCGCGTGTAGTACGGGTGCTCGGTTATATGCGTGGTTATGAGCAGGTCGCCCGCTGGGGAGCCGTTCGCACCTAGGCCGCCCTTGCCCTTATAGCGCAGCCGCCCGCCTTCGCGCGCACCGGCGGGAACCTTCACCTCTATGGTGTCGGCCTCCTGCTTGCCGGGGATGCGCACTGTCACCAGCTTCGTGGTGCCCTTGAACGCCTCGTCGAAGGTGACATCGAGCGTGACGCTCATGTCCTGCCCCTTCCGAGCCGCCGAAGCGCCGCCGAACCCGCCGAAGTCCCAGTCGGTGCCGAATGCGCCTTCGCCGTGGCGGATGCTCTCCAGTATGTCGGCCCAGCTGCCGCCGAACCCGCCGCCACCGGTGGAGTACGTATACGTTCCGCCGCCACCGCTGCCGCCGAAGATGTCCTCGTAGTTGAAGCCCTGACCGCCACCGCCCCACGGTATCTGGTTCTCGTTGGCTGTGCCGTACTGATCGTACAGCTCGCGCTTCTTCTCGTCGGAGAGCACTTCGTAGGCTTCGTTGATCTCCTTGAACTTCGCCTCGTCACCGCCCGCATCGGGGTGGTGCGTGCGAGCCAGCTTGCGGAATGCCTTCTTTATCTCATCAGCAGACGCGGTACGCGGAACGCCCAGCGTCTTGTAATAATCAGGTGTTGCCGTCGCTGCCAACGTTCCACCTCCTTATCTGTCTTTCTCTTCAAATCTCTTCTCTATACCCATCGACGGGCCGGACCATAACCAGAACCGTCCCAACCTCGGAGCGCTTCCCGATGCCTTCACAAAGCGAGTTCCGCAGGCGCGAAGCGCCGAGGACTGTCCGAGCGACTGAAGGTATCGGGAAGCGCTCCCCGAAAACCTAGCCTACTCCTCTTCCGGCTTCTCGCGCTTCGGCCCGCCGGTCGTCACCGTCACCATTGCGGGCCGCAGCACCTTCGCACCCATCCGATAGCCCTTCTGGTACACCTCGTTCACCGTCTCGTCGGGCTGCGAGGGGTCGTCCACCGTGCCCACGGCCTGCGCCTCGAGCGCGTCGAACGCCTCACCCGCAGGGTCGAGCACTTCCACGCCGTCTTTCTGAAGCGTGTCCACGAACTTGGAGAGCACCGCCTTCACGCCGTCGAGCAGGCCGTTCGCGGCATCTGCCCCCGAGTTATTCTCGGCGTAGTCGATGGTGCGCTCAAGATCATCCAACACGGGGAGCAGGCTGACGACCAGCTTCTCGGCCGCGCGCGCCTTCTCTTCCTCGCGCTGCTCCTTCGTGCGCCGGCGGTAGGTATCCCACTCGGCATGCAGGCGCATGTACTTGTCTTTCCACTCGGCCACTTCGGCGGCCGCAGCGGCTTCGGCCTGCACCTCGTCCATCGCCTCATCGACGATGGCCGCGGCTTCCGCTTCGAGCACTGCGTCGGTCAGCTCCTCGGCAGATGCGCCCTCGGCATCGGGTGCGCCCGTGGGCGCACCCTCCGTCATATCCTCTGCGGCTTTCACCGCTTCGTCTTTGCTCGCGTCGGCCATGTCTTATTCCTTCTTCGCCTCGTCGTCATCCTCGACGACCTCGTAGTCGGCTTCCAGGGTGTCGTCGGCCGGAGCCGTCTCAGCTGCCGCTGCCTGCGCACCGGCGTCTGCGCCCTCGGTGGAGTAGACCACCTCGGCCAGCTTATAGCCCGCCTGCTGCATCTTCTCGGTGGCGGCGCGGATGGCGTCTATGTCGCTGCCTTGCAACGCGCTCTGCGTCTCGGCGATGGCGCTCTCAGCCTCGCTCTTCGCGTCAGCCGGCACCTTGTCGCCCAGCTCGTCGAGCGTCTGCTGGGTGGCGGTCACCAGCGCCTCGGCGTTGTTGCGCACCTCCACCTCTTCCTTGCGCTTGGCGTCTTCCTCGGCATGCTGCTCAGCGTCCTTCACCATGCGATCGACTTCGTCGTCAGACAGCGCGGTGCTGCCGGAGATGGTGATCTGCTGCTGCTTGCCAGTGCCCAGGTCCTTCGCCGACACGTTCACGATGCCGTTGGCGTCGATGTCGAAGGTCACCTCGATCTGCGGGACGCCGCGGCGCGCAGCCGGGATGCCCGTCAGCTGGAAGCGGCCCAGCGTCTTGTTGCCGGAAGCCATCTCGCGCTCACCTTGCAGCACATGCACCTCAACGGAGGTCTGGTTATCGGCTGCCGTGGAGTAGATCTCGGTCTTACGCGTGGGGATGGTGGTGTTGCGCTCGATCATCTTCGTCATGACGCCGCCCATCGTCTCGACGCCCAGCGACAGCGGGGTCACGTCGAGCAGCAGGATGCCCGTCACGTCGCCGGATAGCACGCCGCCCTGGATGGCTGCGCCCATCGCCACGACCTCGTCGGGGTTCACCGACATGTTCGGCTTCTTGCCGGTCAGCTTCTCCACCAGCTCCTGCACGGCGGGCATACGGGTGGAACCGCCCACCAGGATGACCTCGTCCAGTTCGCCGGGCTTCAAGCCAGCGTCGGAGAGCGCCTGCTCCACCGGCTTCTTGCAGCGCTCCAGCAGGTCCTTCGTGATGCTCTGGAACTCGGTGCGCGTCAGCGTGTAGTCAAGATGCTTCGGGCCATCGGCGCCTGCGGTGATGAACGGCAGGTTGATGTTGGTCTGCGAGGTGGAGGACAGCTCCATCTTCGCCTTCTCGGCTGCTTCCTTCAAACGCTGGAGGGCCATCTTGTCCTCGCGCAGGTCGATGCCGGTGTCGGCCTTGAACTTGTCGGCCAGCCAGTCGATGACGCGCTGATCCCAGTCGTCGCCGCCCAGGTGGTTATCGCCCGCGGTGGATGCGACCTCGAACACGCCGTCGCCCAGCTCGAGCACCGACACGTCGAAGGTGCCGCCGCCCAGGTCGAACACGAGTATCTTCTCGTCGTGGTCGGCCTTGTCGAGGCCGTAGGCCAGCGCGGCTGCGGTGGGCTCGTTGATGATGCGCTCCACGTTCAGGCCGGCGATCTTACCTGCGTCCTTCGTCGCCTGGCGCTGCGCGTCGTTGAAGTACGCCGGAACCGTGATGACAGCCTGAGTGATGGTCTCGCCCGTCTGCTTCTCGGCGTCGGACTTCAGCTTCTGGAGCACCATCGCGGATATCTCTTCGGGGGTGTAGGTCTTGCCGTCGATGTCGATGACCGCGCGGCCGTCCTTGCCCTTCTCAACCTTGTAGGAAACGGTCTTCTGCTCTTCGGGCGTCTCGTCGTAGCCGCGGCCGATGAAGCGCTTGACCGAGGAGACGGTGTTCTCAGGGTTGGTGACCGCCTGGTTCTTCGCGGCCTTGCCCACCACGCGCTCACCATCTTTGCGGAAACCCTCGACCGAAGGGGTAGTGCGGTCGCCCTCTGCGTTGACCAGTATCTCGGGCTCGGAGCCCTCCATGACCGCCATAGCGGAATTGGTGGTGCCCAAGTCTATACCGAGTATCTTCGCCATGTTGCCATCCTCGCTTTCGTAGTTGTCTGTCAGCTTCTTTAATGTTGCCGCTACTATAAAATCTTAGTGTATGCCTGTCAAGTTTCTTGTAACGAAGAATCTCAACAAGGCCGTGCTGACAGGACTTTACACACATCTTGCACACATATGTTCGAAAACGAGCAAGCGTAAACCCCCGGTAAAGAACCGTTGAGAACCCGAAAACCAAGCGCCGACCGGGCATGGAAGGCGTGTTATATAAAAGAGAGGGCAGCCCGGATGGACTGCCCTCTGTGCTCGTATCCTGTACCGTCTAGAGAGATCAGCCCCGTCGGCTGCTCCTTATGCGGCGGCGCGCTAGGAAGGTTGCGGCGGTGCAGAGGAGCGCTGCCAAGCCAAGGGCCGAGGCGATGCTCGTCAGCGGGTCGCCGGTCTGGGGGAGCGCCGTCAGCGAGCCGGCTCGCTGCACAGGGCTCTCCTGGCCATCGGGAGCCGGAGCCGCCGGCCCATCAGGCTGCACGCGGTCGAGCACCACCTGCACATCGTGATCGGCGCGCACGGCGGTGAAGGAGATCGCACCCTCGTCAGCCACCAGATCGTCGGCAGCGCGGCCGTCGACCACGACGCGCGTCACCCGGTAGGCGCCATCGTCGGCCTGGGCAGCCCAGCTGACCTCGTAGTCGCCGTCCTCAGCCACCGAGGCGCTCGGCGATATGGTGGCCGGGCCGCCCACCACCGAGGTGCGCACCTGATACAGCACCGAAGCCTGAGCCATCGAGGGCCGCACCGGCACGTCGATGTCGCCCGGCACACGCGGCTGCGTGATCACTTCCACCTCGTATTGCGCGCCCGGGGCGAGCTCGAACGGGAAATCGAACGACGAGGCATCAGGGTCGGGCACATCGTAGTGCTGGCCGTTCACCACCACGCCGGTCACCTCGTGCTTCGGCGGATTCGGCAGCTCCCAGCTGATCGTCGGCCCCGGCGAGCCCGGCTTCACGAAGCCATCGCCTGTCACGGTGCCCGGGCCGCCGCCTATCGTCGCCGTCACCTGCGCATGCGCACCCTCCTCGGCGCGGAGCTCGTCCACCGTGGGTGAGGCATCCTTCTCAGCGAAGTAGACCTTGATCGTGTGATCGCTGCTGATATCCGAGATGCTCACATGGAAGGTGCCGCTCGCATCGTCCATCCGGTATGCGAGCGATTCGTTCGGCTGCGGCGCAGTTGCCCTGACCACACCGCCTTCCCGATACAGCGCCTCAAGGCTGTGGTAGGCCGACACCGCATGAACGAGCTGGAGTCCCGCAGCGCCGCCAGCCATGCGCTCAGATCCAGCCTCGGCGGCAGGAGCGCCCTCAGCCGCCCCGTCGGCCGCATCGGGCCCATCGGAGGGGCTCTCCGGCTCAGCGGCAGAGCTATCGGGAGCCTCCGGCGACGGATCGGCCGGAACTTCCGGTGCCACCGGCGCGGCCGCTTCCTCATCGGGTGCAGCCGGTGCAGGCGCGGCGTCTTCCTCGGGCAGAGCCTCGTCATCGGCTGCCGCTTCGCCGCCAGTGGCTTCCGCATCGTCTGCGAGCTCGTCGAGCGCCGCTGCGATATCGTCGAGCGCTTCGTCGATCGGCCCCTCTTCATCGGCCTCGCGCGCCGGGCCGGCCTCGTAGGCCAGCACGCCGTCTATCTCCACCCGATAGACGCGCGCCGAAGCGCTCGGGCTAGCTATGATGCCGGAATAGCTCTGACCCCGGTACAGCGTCTTGGAAGGCGACGTATCCCCCGCGCCCAAGCCCATGATGCTCACATGGTTGAGCGCCGGCTCCACATACACCACCACGTCCTGGTCGCTGCGTATATTCGATATCACCACGCTCGCGCTCTGCGCGCCGGAGACGGCCACGCCATTCACCTCGACCCGCTTCACCTCATAAGCAGCGCCCGAGGCTGCACGAGCCGCGATATCCCACGAAACGGTGTAGCTGCTGCCGGCAGCCACCGTGGCACCGCCGGTGATGGTACCCGTGCCACCGGCTATGCGCGTGCTCACCACGAACTCGGCACCGGCGAGCGTGCACCCCGAACCCGCCGGAGCGCAGCGCACATCGACCACATGGTTGGCCGCGATGCCATCGAACGCATAGCTGCCCGCGGCCGCTTGCTCAGCGCTGAGGCGCACGCCATCGACCAGCACCTCGGAAACCTTATAGCCAGCATCGGGCGCCCATGTCACCGTGGAGCTCTCGCCCGCGCGCACCACCGCTGAAGGCGACACCTGAACCTTCGATGCCTCGCCGTAGCGGTTCACCGTGATGGTGTAGAACCCATGCGTAGCGCTGCCGCCGATCGAACCGATCTTCGCGAAGGTGACCACCACCTCGTGGTCGGCGGTTATGTTCTCGAAGGTGAGAGCCGCCTCCTTCGCCGTATGCTCAACGCCGTCCACGCTCACCGACGCCACGTAGCGATCGGCGCCGGGCGCCCACGCCACGCTCGCTTTGCTGCCCGCGGGCACGATAGCCGAAGGCGTGCAGGTGGACGCTCCCACATCGCCCTCCATCTTGGTGCGCACGGTGAAGAAGCCGGGCGACACGATGCCCGTGCTCGGCCCCTCGCCGATGCTGCCTCCGGTCGAGCCCACCACGCGGATATCGACCGATATCAGGACATCGCGGCCATCTGACCCGCGCACGAAGATGCTCGCGTGGTACTGCCCGGCTGTGCCGCAGTCGATGGAGCCGACCACAGCGCTGCCCTTCTTCAACAGCACATCCATCTGGTCTTCGGCGGGCAGCGCCGGCACGCCCTCGACACCTGCGGCTATCACCTGCTGAGCCACCTCGTATGCGGTCAGCACGCGCCCGCTCTGCCGATCGAGCACCAGCTCCTTCTCCACCACGTGCGCCTCGGGGCGCGCCACTACTTCAAGATAGGTGGGCTCTATGCTCACAGCATAGTTGCCCACTGCATAGCGTCCATCGGGGCGAACAGGCGCGCTGGCCGCACCCACCGGGTTCACCTTCGAGAAATGCGGTTCCAAGGCATACGTACCTATCTGGGGGTTGGCCCTGTTGAGCGCAAGGTCATCCTGCGTCTTGCAGGTGAACCGCACTGTTCCCAGGGCCTCAGTTATCGCATCGCCCGGGCAGAGCATGTTCGCAGGCCACGACGATGCATCCGGGCAATCGGCATCGAGCACGATGTTGCCGGCCGCGCCCTGGAAACCGTGCTCGAATGCGCGCGCATCGGTGTAGTAGCGGTACGGGCTGGCATCGCCAGCGGCGGGGTCGGACATATCGACGCCGGCCGTCCACATGCCGTGCTCAGGCCATCCGGCCTCGCGCGAGAAGCTGGCACGCAGATCGAGCGGCCGCGGCAAGATGGTCCCGTGCACCGTTATGGCGCCATCGGGCGCCACATCGGCGAGCGAATAGTCTGCCGCATCAGCGCCCGCTAAGCCTATCCCTTGGAAGGTCAGCTGCTGAACGCCCGCGCTAGGCGAGGCGAACGCGGCGCTCTGGAACGTCAGGTGCACGTCGGCGCCTTCCACCGCCATGTCAGAGAGCGAGAGCCCTGCGGCGTCGAAGGCGGTAGTGCCGTCATAAACCTTGGAATACGTGCGCGCAGCGACCTCGGTAGCCGGGTCGTCCCCTTCCGGATCGCCGGGCTCGGCCGGCGCGGGGCGCGTTATATCCAGCGGCTTCGGCGCTACGGTGAATTCCACGCCATCCTCGAAGCCGGCCTCCATCTTGTATGCGCCGACGAATACCGCGCCTGTCTCGTCGGTTACCCAGCCACCATCGGCTGCGAGCTCTTTATAGGAAGCCTGCACCTGCACGCGATAGCGGCCTGCGTGCTGGCACACCTCTTCGGCCGCTACATCGGCCCAGGTGCCGGTAGCCTCGTCGAAGCGCTGGTAGCGATGCGTCAGCTCAGCCGCTCCCGTGCCCAAGCTGACCGAGGCATCGCCCAGCACCGAGGGTACCGTGCCGCCGTTCACCGTCGCCGTCACCTGCGGCTGGCTGCCGACGACCGTATCGGCCGCTTCCACATGCATGGTCTTGCCCTGCGTGTCGATGCTGATATCCACCTTCACGAACGACTCTTCCTGGTCGGCGTCGCCGTCGGAACCGGAGCCGCCGGGGTTACCGTCCGCACCGGGGCCTTCCGTGTCGTCTTCCAGGCCACCGTACTCGATGACGTAATTGCAATTCGTGGCATAGCTGAAATCATTCCATTTGCCGCCGACGCTGGTATACAGATGCGCACACTGCTCGCCGTTGCTGTTGTTCGGCTCTTTCGCGGCCCAATTCGTATAGGCGCCATCCACCTGATTGGCCGCCGTATTCGCGTTCGCGATACCGTAGCCCCCCCGCCAGAACAGCGTACCTTTCTCGGGGCCTGTAACCCAATGATACTTAGCATATGTGCTGGAATACGCTCCTGTTGCATCGATCCCTGCTGCTGCCAAGAATGTAGGGTGGCACGTCGCACCGATCCAGGTGTTCGCATTCACCAGCGAATAGATCAGGTCGTGCTCGGCCTGGCTCGTTACCGTCACCAGATAGCCCTGTAAGCCCATGTAGGTCGCCTGGGCAGCGCGGTCGCGTGCCGTCGGCCAGTTCACGGGCGTTGCCACGTACTCGTAGTAATGCCCGTTCTGCGCGTTGTAGTCGAGCGTGCGCGTCACCTTCTCCAAACTGGCTATCATGCGCATCGACTTCACCGACTGGCTGTCGACCTTCAGCTTCAGCGACAAGTTCGCGCGCAGGTATTCCTGCCAGAACTCCGCGCTGGCTCCCTCAGCACCGGTATCGTTAGCCGATTTATTGCCTTTCTTGTTCGCGTTGAGCACCTGGAACGAATGCGTCCGCCCATCGATCGTTATGCTGGCATTGCTCAGCAGCACATCCTCGCCGCTCTCGATAGCGCTAGTGAACTGTACCGTTATGCCCTTGATGCGCTTATCGGCAGGTGCTTGCACCGTCAGGTACGGGAACGTATAAGTGGCGGTGCCATCGGCATTGTTGGTGGTCTTCACGGCAGCGCCAGCGTTGATAGAGAGCGCAGCTGCCGATTCGTCGGCGAAGGCCCGGTAGTCTTCGCTCGGCGCTCCCGTAGCAGGCACGACGCCCACCGCGAGCACCAACGCCATGACCACCGAGGCGACGATGCCCCGCAGCGTCTTTCGTGTCGTTTCCATCAGCACATCCTTTACTGGTAAGAGGCCAGGCGCACGCCGTGCGCCCTCTCGTATCCATCCCTACAGGCCGAACGCCCCCTAAGCGAGCGCCCAGCCTATGCCCTATGCTTCCTCTTTCTTCTTGCGGCGGCCTGCCAGCAGCAGGGCCGACCCAGCGGCGGCGCACGCCACGCCCGCCAGAGCCACGAACCCGACCGCAGCGCCATCGCCGGTCTGCGCGAGGCTCTGCAACGTGCGTACCAAGCGCGCCGTGTGCGTGTTCGAACCCGCCGGCGACACCGGTGCGAAATGCGCTATCACCTCGCCGTCGCTCTCTACCACGAGGGCGAACGACGTGGACGTGCTCTTCACCGTGCGCTCGCCGGCCGCGTCCTTCACCGTCACCGATACGGGCTGGTAGCCTATCTCGGGGCGCAAGGTGAAGATGGCGGTGGCACCATGGGCGTACACCTGCTGGCCCTCCGGCGCTATCTGGCCGTGGCCGGCCGCCGATGCGGTTATCGCGTGGCGGCCCTCGGGCACGTCGGTGCCGCCCGTGCCGTCCGTCTTGAACGAGGCGTACACCGTGCCCGAACCGCCCACCGCGAAGGTGTGCCTATCGAGCGTGCCCGCCCGGCCATCGAGCGCCTGCGCGCCGGCCGTCTGCACACCCTGAGCCGCCTTGCCCTCGTGCTCGACCGAGCCCGTGGTGGTTATCTTATCCAGCTCGTAGCCTGCTTCGGGCTGCACCAGCAGTTGCAGCTTCGCACCGTAAGCGACCTTGATGGCCTTGCCCTCGGGCAAAAGCGAGCCGCCCGCGCCCGATGACACATCGACCAGGAAGCATTCCGGCACGAACCGCGCCACAACCGTGGTGTCTGCGGTAACGCCGGCCACGATCACGCTGCCCAACGCCAGCTCGTCAGCCGAGAGCGTGCGCACGGCAGCATCGCTGCCCGTGCCCGTCTGCACTGTCACCGAATCGACCGCATACCCAGGCATCGCCCGGAAGAGGAACCGCTGGGAATTCATGCCCGACACCACCCGCACCGGGCCCGCCGGGTGGATGGCGCCGCCGACGGCGCCGCGCTCGCACGCACCCGTTACCGCCACGCCGGTGATCGTCACGTACTCGGTGGCGTCGAAACCGGGATTCTCCTTGTCGGGGCTCTCAGCGAACCGCACGCGCACATGGGTGTCGGCGCTGAGCGCGCCTATCGTATAGGCCGTGGCGAATTCCCAAACATCGATCGTCTCGGTGAGCGCATCGGCCCCGCTGCCCGTAGTGACGGTGAGCGATTCCACATACGCATGGCGGTTATCGTAGGTGAAGGTGAACGCCTGTGATGCGCCCTTCAATGCCAGGAACGGACCTTCGGGGCTCACGCTGCCCGGACCGCTCGCCTCGGCCGTCACCGTCACCTCTTCATCGCCGGTGTCTGGCGGCGTGGGCGGCAGCTCCTCGGTGCGGCCGAACGCCACCACGAGGCGATGGCTCGCGCCGCCCAGCGCCTGCAACTGCTCGTAGCTTATATAGCAGCGCAACGCACCGCGCCCAGCGACCTCGGTACCATCAAGCTCGACCGACACCACCTCGCAGCCCAGCGCAGGCACGAACGTGAACAGGGCGCTGCCGCCTTCCGTTATGTCCACCGTGCGGTCGGGCGACACCGTGCCCAAGCCGGCGCTGCCGTAGGCCACTTCGGGCGTCACCGCCAGCGTGCTCACGGGCGGCTTCGGCGTAGGCGCATCCTCGAAGCGCACGTGCACCTCTACCAGATTCCCGGGCACGCCGGGCAGCGTATAGGTGTCGCCGTTCCAAGGGATGGTCTGCGTATACGTGGTGCCGTCGGGGTTCTTGAAGGTGAGCTCTATCGCCGCCACCTGCTTGCCGGGGTCGGGCTTCATGCTGATGGGCAGCGAATCGCCCTCTATCACCTGCACGGTGCCCGACGGCGACACCGTGCCGCCGCTGCCAGCCGACACCTCCACATCGACATACTTCTCGGGCGCCTTGGCGAACACGGCTTTCAGCTCCACCAGATCGCCCTTCGCCGCCGCAGCGGCCGCCTGACCGGAGAGCACGAACACGCCGCCCTGCACCTGCCCGGCGACATCATTGCCGCCCAGCGTCAGGCTTTGCAGCAGGTACCCCGGCTTCGGCTGCACCACGAAGGTGAGCGAGCCGTCATCGTAGAGCTTCAGGTTGCCCGACGGCGAGAGCACGCCCTCGCCCTTCGCACTGGCATGCACGTCGAGCAGCCGCTTGTCCTCGGCGCCCGACGGGCCCTCGCCATCGGCGAGCTTCTTGAACGAGCATTCCACCCACGTCTCGTTCGCCACCGTGAACGTGTAGCTGTACCGGTTACCCGCGAGCGCGGCCGCGGTGATGCTGCCACCCTCGAGCGGGTTGCCGAACGAATCGGTGAAGTACGCCCGGTCGAGGTCGTACCCAGCGTCAGGCACGAATGTGAGCGTCTGCTGCTGGCCCACCACCGCGAGCGTGTCGCCCGCAGGCGATACCACGCCGCCCGAGCCCACCACCTTCGCATGCAGCTTCACCTGCACGGCACGCGGCGCGAACAGCACCTCGAAGGTGCCGCCGCCACCCTCCACCGCAGGCAGCGTGAAGGTGCCGCCGAACGCCGTGCCCGCGAAGCGCGGGTCGTCGGCGAAGTTGACGGGCTGGCCGTTCACGCGTATCTCGGAGATGACATACCCGGCATCGGGGGTTATCGCTATGTCCTTGCCGCCTTCGGATATCTTGGCGTACACGGTGCCCGAGGGGTTGGCCATGCCGTGCTCGCCTGCGGAGACGGTCCACTTCACCAGATCGTCCACCGCGCCGGTCGGCACGAACACCGCGAACACCGTGTGATCGGATGTCACATCATGCAAGACGAACTGGCCCGCCGTGGCCGCCAGGCTCTCAGCTCCGTACACCGCCTCAGCATCGGTACCGCGGTCGACTACCACATACGACAGCTCATAGCCTGCGCTCGGCAGGAACGACACCGGCAGGTTCGCGCGGTGCGCCACCTGCAAGCTGCCCGCAGGCTGCACGGCGCCGCCGCTGCCCAGCACGCCCACCACCACGGTGTGCATCTCGCGCTCTTCTCCGGTGCCATCGAGCACGAACCGCACGCGCACCGTCTGGTCTTCCTGTATGCCCATCAGAAGCAAGCTGCCCCGCGCAGACGGCGTGAAGGGGCCACCATTCACGCTGTACTCAGCACGATACATCCCATTCCCCGCGCGATCGGGGATGAACGACAGCAGCGCGCTGCCGCCAGCCGGCACCGTGAACGGCGCATTTGGCGACACCTGACCGTGCGCTTCAGCGGACCCTACCTCGTTGCCCTGCGCATCAACCAGCACCGGGGTGACGGTGTAGAGCACACCGGGCGCGGGCGCATCCTTCATCAGCGCGTGCACCTTCACATACCCATCGTACTTGATGCGCCCACTGCTCAGCACGAACCGCCAGCCGCCATCGGGCGTGCGCTCGATGCCACTATCCTGGTTGGCCGCGAACAGCGTCAGCGTGGCGCCGTCGGCGGTGGACAGCACGATGCAATCGAGCGCGTTACCCTCGTCGGCCTCTATGGCGAAGGACACATCCTCCACCACGTCGCGGTCGCCCGATACGGTGGCTTCGCGCGGGCTTATAGTGCCGCCCGTGCAGCTCGCGGTAACGGTTATGGTGTCGGGCGCGGGCGGCAGATCGGGCCTGGGCTGGCATGTCACCCGTATCAGCTTGTCGGCGCCCAGAAGATCGCTCCCGAAATGGTACATGGTGCTGCCGGGCAGCCCCTCAGGGCTCATATCCTTGATGAGGTTCCCCGTGGCCATATCCACCACTTCGACCTTCAAGCCCTCGTGCGTCTCGGAGAGCTGCACGTCGAGCGTCAGGCCCGCATCGGGTCGTATGTTGCCGATCAGGTACTCGCCCGGCGCCAGCGCGCCGCTCTGCCCGACCCGTTGCACCACCGCACCGCTGTCGGGGAAGCTGACGTTCACGCTGAGCGTGTCGGGCACCATGTCCACGTAGTCGATGGTCACCTTCTCGGCGTCTTTCAGCAGGTCGTTCGGTATGGTGAAGCGGCCGTCAGCATCGGGGAGCACCGGCACTGTCTGGCCGTCCTTCGTTACCACGTTCACCACGGGCTGCTTGCCCTCGTCGGGCACCACGGTCAGCACCAGGTCGGACGACGCCCCCACATCGGTGAGCGTCTCGCCGGGGAAGTCGATACGCTTCCCGAACTCCTGCGTGCCGTCGCCCTTGTCGTAGGACGCCGACGCCGTGCCGCCCGTGCCGGATTCCACCTTCACCGGCATGGTGGCCGGGGTGTATCGCGCGTGCACGGTTATGTTGCCCAGCACGTGATCGACCACGTGGCTGCCGGCGCCCGCGCTGCTCAGCGGGTAGTGCACCTGGTGCGCGTCGTCGTCGAAGGTGTACCACAGCTCGGCTAGGCGGAAGCCCTTGTCGGGAAGGGCCTGCACGGCGCTCGGCTGCCCGTAGAACACCGGCGAAGTGGCGCTCAGGCTGCCGTGCTCGCCGCAATCGACCGATACCGTCAGCTCGGGGTAGGCGATGGGCGTGCCGAAGCGGAAGTAGGCGAACACGCTGGTGTCCTCAGCTACCGCCGGCAGCGTCAGGGAGCCGTTCAGCACCTCGACGCGCACCCGGTCGCCGCTGGCTGTCTGCATCTCTGCGTGGTCGAGCACCGAGCCGGGCTCGGGGTTGAAGCGCACCGTGGCGGCGCTGCCAGCGGGTATGGTCTTGGCCCATCTCCCCTGAGCGCCCTCGGTGCCACCATCGATGGACACGCTGCCCTCGCCCTCGACGACGCTGGCGTCCACCTGGACCGGCAGCGTGCCTTCGGGCACGTCGACACGCACGTAGTAGGCCGTTATGGTTATCGGCCGGGGCTGCTCTGCGGGCGTGGCCAGCTTCACCGTGGTGTAGTCGAGGTAATTTGCGCCGAAAGCGCTGTCGGAAGTGGCGCCCACCAGGTATTCCCGGTAGGAATCGGGGCGGTCGGCATCACCCTCGGCCACCACCACCTTCGAGAGCGCATAGCCCGTGAAGGGCAGGAAGGTATAGCGCACGGTGGTGCCCTGCGCGTACAGGCGCTCGCCCAAGATGCTCACGGTGCCACCGCCGCCCGCGTCCACCCGAGAGGTGACGCTCACCGGCGGGAAGGGGTCGCCATCGGCGTCGGCAGCGGTGTAGGCGATGGCATAGATGCCCGTAGCCAAGCTGTCCAAGCCAGCCGTGCCCGCCACCAGCTCCACGAAGCGCTCGCCGTCCTGCTCCACCACCGTGAAGGGGCCGAGCGCCTCCACCGCGCTCGCGGCGCCTGGCGCGGCCGGAGCCACGCGCAGCACCACCACCTCGGCGGGCGCATCGGCCGACACCGGTATGCGTATGCTCGTGAGCGGCGCCAAGTAGGCGGGCTCGCCATGGTTCACAGCCAACTGCTCGGTTATGGTCATGTCGAAGGCGCAGTCGAGCCGCTTACCCGCAGCGGCCTCCAGCAAGAGCGACAGCGCCGCGCCCGGCTGCGCCAGCAAGTCGGTCAAATCGAGCGCAGGATCGCCCACATGTATCAGGCCGCGCACGCTGACGCCGTCGCTCTCGACGGTCTGGTCGGCGTAGTGCGCGTTGCAGTTCACGATGACGCCAGGGTCGGCCGTGCGCGATATGCTCGCACCGTCGCGGCCCACCACGGTGTAGCGGTACTGCGCCTGGTTGCGGAAATCGAGCTGCGCGGCATCGTCGGCCAGGTCGAGCTGCACGTGCGCCTCGTTGCTATCGGAGCCGGCCTCGATGGGCGTCGTGCGCCACGGGCTGGCTTCGTTATAGGCCTCGTCGTCTGCAAAGGTGCCAGCTGCGTCTCCCTCGCGCACCAGCACCTGGCGCACCCAGCGGTAATCGTAGTGGGGCGCATCGCCTGCGATGGCATTGCCGCCGGAAAGCGTCGCTTCCAGCACGTAGGCGCCCTGGTACAGCTGCCGCGCATCGTCTATATCGACGGGCGTGGTGTCGTCCATCACCACAGCGAAGGCCGACTTCACCGCCACGCCCACCTCGGTGCTGATGGCCGCTCCTTCGCGCCCGGAGCTGCCCGTGCCGTCTGTCCCTTCCGACACATGCGTGCCGTATGCCCCAGCACGGGCGCGCAGCTCCTGCGCTTGGCCGGTGTCCATGTTGCGCGGTGTCGTGGCCGCGAACGCCGCGGCCGGGTTCAGCCCCGCCACCATGCACACGGCAAGCAGAACAGCCATGAATGTACGTGCGTGTTTCCCCATTACGCTTCCCATGTTCATCCCTTTGCTTCCTGGCCCTTCGATCTTCTCCAAGGTGAGGCCCATCCCCGGATGCAGCACGTGCATACCGGGATGGGTCTACCCGCTCGGTGCTACTTCTCCACGATCACCGCTATCTCGGCTGCCGCCTGGCCTATCACGTCCTCGCTCTCCGGGTCGTATGCGTAGAACATGGCGGTGCACTCGTAGTTGCCAGCTGCCAGCGGCACATCCAGCGTGTCGGCTTGTATGTGGTAGTTCGGCTCTATCAGGTCGGTCTCGTATATCTGCTGCCCGGTGGCGTCTTCCACGATCACCACGCGCATGAGGTAGCGGTTGCCGGGCACGTTCTCTATGCGCAGCTCGCCGGGGCTGCGCCCATCGGGGAACTGCACGGTGGAGGCGATGGATATGTTGAACATGCCGTCGTCCACCACGCGGTCGAGCTCGGCTTGTATCTCGGCTTCGGTCTTGCCCTCCAACTGCCCGGCCGTTCCCTGCCGCGCGCTCTTGCCGTCAGCCGTGAAGAAGAGGAACACCAGCACCGCCGCGGCCACCACAGCCGCCAGCGCTAGCAACAGCAAGAACCAGAACAGCGGCCCGCGCTTCTTCTTGCGCGGCTGCTCGGACGGCACCGAGGTGGCAGGCGGCACATACTGCGGAGCATGCTGACCGTAATACACCTGCTGCCCAGTCTGCGGCTGCACGTACACGCAAGGCGCTTGGCTAGGCGAGACGACCGACCGATCGCTCTGCGTGTATGGCACATACGAAGATGGGTCGGGGACCGCCGCACCCGAGCGGTCCGCTGAACCCATCCCGTACCCGCGCAATCGACCGCCGACGGCATCATGCGCCTGTCTTCCGACGTTATATACGTTCACATGGCGGTCGCTCGCGGTCATCAAAGATCCTCTCGAATCGGTCGTGCACCTACACGCCCGTCTTAGCTGCACCCACGGTATAAGTGATGCGGAAGGCGTTATCAGCCAGCACCGGATCGGGATCCTGCGGGTTGGATGCATCGCCGAGCAGGATGCTCCCTTCATTCACATTCCGCAGAATGGAGTTACGGCCCGATAGGAGCAGGCCCATGATGGACGGCTCATCGTCGCTCACCTTGCGCTCGACGATCCACGACGGATCGATGGAAGCATCCAACGCTGTCGCCAGATTCAGCGCACCGCCGGTGCCCTTGTTGCCCTCGTTCCACTGCGTCTTGTTGCTGCCGCTCATCCCGCTCTGCGCCTCAGACGGTTCCAGCGTCAACTCAAGATCGCCGATAGTCCCTGTGTGCGTATTGTTGTCAGCATTCAGGCTGGCAACGACCGCCCACTCGCCTGAGCTGCTATCCGTTACTTGGATGTTCTTGATGGCGACAGGATAGCTCGAGTAGTTCTCAATGCGATATCCCGTGGTAGCTGCAGGATCGAATGCGCCGTTGGTATAGTTCTTCAATCCCGCCGACGGATGCAGCACGCTAGTGCCAGCCGAGTCGGCGACGATGGTCACATCCAACGGCACTGCTACATTGATGTTCGTGATCATCGTCGCGATCTTCACGTCGGTATACACCGAATCGTTTTGCTTCAGGTTCTCGGTATGATCGCTGTAGATACCGATATCGGTACCATACTCGTCTGCGGCGAACGCCGGAACGGCGCACCCCATGGCGAGCGTTGCGCTCAATGCCAGGGCACCTAACGCTTTCCCACTCTTTTTCATGGCTCATTCCTCCTTGTTCGTACAAGCCACTGTCCTTGTTATATCCAGCGGCTCCCACGCCGCTAAATACCTCTATCCCAGTACGTCGATGGTTATCTTCGCGGCGGCTTGGCCCACCTCGTCGTAGGTCGTCTCGTCCAACGCCGAGAACGTGGCGGTGGCAGGGTATGAACCAGCCTCCAAGTCCTGCGTCAGCACGATCTGCTCGATGAATTGGTTCGGTTTCAGCACACCCGATTCGTAGAGCACATCGCCCGTGTCATCAGAGGTTATGGTCACTTTCATCAGATACCGATTACCGGGAACGTTCTCGATGTAAGCCGTGCCCGGCGAGGTGCCGTCATCGAACTGGATGATGCTGGCGATGGAGATGTTGAACATGCCCTCCTCTACCACGCGATCGAGTTCGGCCTGTATTTCCTCCTGGGTCTTATACGGCGCCTGACCATCCTGCGCGTTCGCATCGAACAAAGCCGAGCCGTTGCACGCGAACAGCCACACGCACAGCCACACAGCCACCGCCGCCAGCACAAGACCGATAACGAGAGCAGCCGTGCGAAGAGCTCGCTTTTTAGGTGCCGGCGCGTCAACCGGCGCCCCATGAGCAATTGCTGCCGTGCTCGCGCCTGACGCGGGCATGGTCCCTCCTTGCCGCTGGCCGCCTAGCGCTCCAGTGCTTCCAAGATCGCCAGCCGCGGGCCGCGGCATCGACCCGCTCTCGATGTTCATCTTCTTGTCTTTCGCCATGCTTCGAATTCCTTTTCATCCTTCAGATCGGGGTTTTCCTGATCCAGAGATACGTTGCCCTAGACCATGCGACCATTCCGCATAGCCTTGCTGCCTCTGCCTCGCGCTATGAACGGCTCCTAATCGCTCCGTCGCGACGGCACCGCATCGAACATCGTGTAGGTGTAGCCCGATTCCTTGTCGAGCTCCAACCCCCAGGTCAAACGCGCCAACGGCTCATCCCAGAACTTGGTGTTCATCACAAGGCCGGTTTCTGGGTCGACATCCAGCTCTTTGCTGAAATTCACTCCATCCCAATAATCGGAGTCGAGATAGAGCCTGCCCGCGAGGCGTGCCGGCCCCGCATCAGTCGCCTTGCCGATGCGCCCCACCTTGGTGAAGTTCTGGTTATCCAAGTCGAAATCCCGCGACGACCATGTGTCATCGCTCTCGCTCTCGTCCAGCGTCAAGGAGCTGTCGCCGCTCTTGAATCGATAGTCGAAATAAAGCAGCCGCTTACCCGTACCTGGGAATACCTTGTTGAACGTCTCTTCGTTCAGCTGAGAGCGTACGCTCAGGTCGATCTCGGCTGGCATCTGAGAATAGAACGAAGCGGTACCAGCGCGCCACGTGGTGCGGTCGCTCATGTCCACCACGATGCGCGTCGCGCCCTCATGCGTGGGGATATCCATGCTCAATCGCGGTTGCCACACCGCATACAGGTGTATCTCATCGGGGTCCGCATCGAGCGCCAACAATCCGTGCGCTTTCATAGCCTCTACGATATCGCGCACCGAGCACGTGGACGGGATCACCGTCTCCTTGGCGCCGTCGGTCTCGCCCATCTTGTTGGAGAAGCTCCACCCATACAGATCCCAGCCGGATATCTTATCCTCGTCCAAGAGCCAATCGGCCGCAGGCATAGCTGACTTGCGCTCGTAAGGCAGACGACCGCTGTACGCACCGTTATTGAATTCCAGAGGGCCGCCTTCCTCGGTGGTCAGCTGATAGAACTTCAGAGCATAGCCCGTCAGCCCATCGGTGCCCTTCTGCTTCCATTGCGCATACAGGTCGATATCACCAGCGGTCAAGTGCGTATGCCGATCATTCTCGTGGTAGAGCACATCACCTTCCGGCGACAGCGACCATCCCTGGAATTCGTAGCCCGTGCGCACCGGCGTCTTCGCCCAAATGCTCTTCGTCTCGATCTCGTAGCGGATATCGAAATATGGCGGCTCGGGGAACTCGAACACCGTGTCGCCCGTATCGCCCACATTCTGATGGTAATTCACCCGGTAGATGTTAGCCTCCCACGACGGGTCGCGCGTAACGTCCTCGGCGAACTTGTTCGTGGCCGCGATGATGCGCCCGTGCTCATCCACCACATCGGGATATCCCTTGAATGTCCAGCCGATGCGCTCGGGCAGCACAGGAAGCGACGTTGTCTTATTCGTGCAACCCTGGTCGGTGTACCACGCATCGTCGTAACGGACATAGATGGTCTCTGTGCCGGGCTTTCCTGTAGCGTCCTTGTTGGTTAAGGTGATCTTATAGACGTTCGCTGTCCACTTCGCTGCGAAGGTGAGGTGACCATATGTGCCACGATTCACGGTAGCGGTAGTGCCCGAGATGACCACGCCGCCACCAGCTATGTTGGACGCGCCCGAAACAGTCCAGCCGGCGAACGTGTACCCACGGCGCTCGGGGTTATTCAGCGTGAAGGTAGCTGTTTCTATGGTGTAGCTCGCCGGGTTCGCCTTGCCTGAAGGCACGCTGCCGCCACCTAAGTTATAAGCGATATTGTACGTGTTAGCGGTCCAGCGAGCCGTGAAAGCAAGGTTCCCGTAGGTACCACGGTTCACTGTTGTGGTAGTGCCATTGGCCGACACGCCACCCCCGGTTATGCTCGATGCGCCCGAAACCGTCCAGCCGGCGAACGTATAACCCGCCCGCTCGGGATTATTCAGCGTGAAGGTAGCTGTTTCTATGGTGTAGCTCGTCGGGTTCGTCTTACCCGAAGGCATGCTGCCGCCAGCAAGGTTATATGAGATGGTATACGTATTCACGCTCCAGCGTGCATACAACGTAGCCGCGTTCGCCTTGTCCCACTTGTGGGCACTGGCCAGAGCTGCTGTGTAATACTGCGTGCCGCCGCTCGCTGCGCTGGTATCGTACCAACCTGCGAACGTGTAGCCCGCGCGCGCCGGTACGCCATTCACAAGCGGTGTCGGCATGTCAGCATCATAGGTTGCCTGCACCGGAGAAGGTCCGCCCGTACCACCATTCGCATTAAAGCTGACCTGGTATCTGTTCGGCGTCCAGCGCGCATAAAGCGTGGTATCGGTTATCTTGTTATAGGTGCGAGCGCTGGCTCCTGCTGCGGTGTAGTACTGCGTGCCGCCGCTCGCTGCGTTGGTGTCGTACCAGCCGCCGAAGGTGTAGCCAGTGCGCGCGGGCGCGGTGGTGGAGATGGTCGGCATATCCTTGCTGTAGGTCGCCTTCACCGTGGCCGTCTGACCACCGGAACCGCCGTTCGCGTTGAATGAGACGTTGTACTGGTTGGGTATCCAGCGCGCATAGAGGGTCGCGTCATTCGCTTTATCCCAGGCGCGTGCGCTCGCGCATGCAGCCGTGTAATACTGCGTGCCTCCCGTTTCTGCGCTGCTGTCGTACCAGCCGCCGAAGGTGTATCCAGCCCTGATCGGCTTCGCTGTGGAGATGGTCGGCATGGCTGAGCCGTAGGTAGCTTTAACCGAAGCGCTCTGACCCCCGGAGCCTCCATTCACATTGAATGAGACTGTGTAGGAATTGCCTGTCCAGCGGGCGTAGAGCGTCGTGTTGCTCGTCTTATCCCAATTGCGAGCGCTGGCTCCTGCTGCGGTGTAGTACTGCGTGCCGCCACTTGAGCCGCTGGTGTCGTACCAGCCGCCGAAGGTGTAGCCGGTGCGCGTGGGTGCTGTGGTGGAGATGGTCGGCATGGCTGAGCCATACGTCGCCTGAACCTTTGCCGTCTGACCGCCGCTACCGCCGTTCGCATTGAATGAGACATCGTATCTGTTGGGTGTCCAGCGGGCGTAGAGCGTTGTGTTGCTCGTCTTATCCCAATTGCGAGCGCTGGCTCCTGCTGCGGTGTAATATTGCGTGCCGCCGCTCGCTGCGTTGGTATCGTACCAGCCGCCGAAGGTGTAGCCGGTGCGCGTGGGTGCGGTCTTGCTGATAGAGGGCATCGCCAGCCCCCAGCTGGCGGTCACGTTGGCTGCCTGTCCTCCGCTGCCCCCATTAGCATTGAACGAGACCGTGTTCGTATTGCGCACCCAAGCACCGATCAGGGTCGCATCGCCAGTAAAATCACGAGCTCGAGCACTGGTGCCGTTAGAGTAGTAGTAGAGGATCTGATTCTGCCCACTAGGCAGCTGATATCCTATGAAGGTATAACCCGTTGCCGATGGCACCGTGATGCTAGGCATAGCCTGTCCATAGGTTGCCGATACTGATGTCGTATGGTTCGTACTACGATTCCCGGCATCCGATGGGAAGTTCGGATTCAAAGTCACCGCCGCTGTTCGCCATACAGCGTATAGGGTAGTGTTCGACGTTAGCATCATCATCATATTAGACAGAACGTCACTTGAACCAGGTTCAACCCATCCAAGAAAATCTTTGTTCGAAGGTTCCACCGTCCACTCCGGTCGGGCCTGCCCATACTGTGGATGCACAGCGCCCGGTATCCGCATATCGGTTTCACCCATTGAGAACATGTAGGCACTGTTCAAAGTTATAGAATCACCAATAGGAACATCTATCGATCCTGAAACGGTGCCGCTTCCATACAGCGAAATGCTATTCGGATGACCAGATGAAATTAGTGTCAGACTATACCCGCTCTCCCAATGAGCGTATAAAGTCAAGTTGGCAGTTCTGACCCACTTCCCAGCATCAATACCACCACTGACAGACTGCCATTGATGAGAGTTAGAAATCCAATAATTCCCATTGCTTGCACCATCAAACCATCCGACGAATCTATAACCCGCCCGCGTAGGAAGGCCACCGGTGAGTGCAGGAGGCGTAGCCCCATACGTTGCCGTCAGAGATGAGGGTGCTCCGGTACCGCCATTAGCATTAAAGGACACCGTGTACGTATTGGGCGTCCAGCGAGCATAGTAGGTTCTGCTGCTGGTGATGCGCGGGGTGCTGCCACCGCCGTCGCATACCTTCGTGCCACCTGTGGCCTCTGTATACCAACCTGCGAATGTATATCCAGTTCGAGCATTCGGCGTGGGCGCGGTTATGATCTCGTAAGGTCGTGCCGTGCTGGACCCCGTGCCGCAGGTACCACCGTTCGCATTCCAGGTGACCGTCGAGTTGTTGGCGCCATTGAGGTAGATATTCACCCGCTGATGGAGATACGGTTGAACGTATAGATACGCAGTGTTTGAACTGCTCCCTTTCACCATAGCCGTTGTTGCCAGAACCGCGGCAACCGAAGCTGTTGCATTGTTGAATCGCACCATCCAAGCCGAAGAGACCCCAGCTATAGAAGTGCTAGTGGTGACGTTTGTGTTCGAATTCACGAGTCCGATACGATAAACTACGTCGCCTCGACTGCCATTATGCTCTCCGATTTGATCTATACGGCTTCCCCACTGTCCAACTTGATTTGTGAACACATCAGGCTTATATGGGTTATTTGTGCGCTCATACGTATTGCCAACACCGCTGCCGTTACCCGTCTGGGAGAAAATCCTCATGACGATCTTCTTGCCGCTTGGCACGTAGTAATAAACATAGGGATCGCTCGTTGCCCGAGCATCTGCGGGTGCTACGGATGCGCTCAGAGCCGTAGCTCGGGATATCATAGGAACACCATCGGGGGTAGTGAAGTCTTCACCTTCGAGAGCTTCCGCCCCTTCTAGCCCGGAAGCCTCGTCAATGGCTTCCCCGACATCCTCAAGATCAACATCTTCATCCGCTATATCAGCTTGATCATCAGCGGTTCCTTCTTCACCCGCGAACCCATCGCCGCCCTCGTCGATAACGTTCTTGACTTCATCGCTACCGGATGCGCCCTCTTCGGTCGCGTCAGACTCGCCGTCGTCGGCGCTCTCGGTGCCGTCCTCATCGCCGCTGCCGTCCTCAGCATCGGAATGATCGCCCGCTGCAACTGGCGGCGTAGCGGACACAGGACGGTTCACCACGATATTGGTAGTGGCCTTCGCTAGGATGCGCTCGTCTAGGTGCAGGGTTATATTCACAGGGACCGAACCAGGCTGTTTGGCGGTTACAGTGCCTGTAGTATCCACGCTGAGAGCTGCAGCGCGATATGAGGTACGAACCTCAATAGGCTCGGGCGCCAACAACTGGCCGCCGTCAACAAAGATATTCACCGACTGACCCGCATCGAGCGAGAAAGCGTCGCGTGCAGGCTGCACGCCATAGATGCATAGACGGTTACCCGCTGCGGGCACACCAGTGGTCCAAGCAGTGTCGCCGGCAGGCACATAGATCGAGACACCCGTGCAGCCGTTAAGCGCAGTAGGAGCTACATCGGATACCGCAGCCAGCGCAACGATGGAGGTCAGATCGCCGCAGTCGGCAAAGGCGCCCGCCCCGATACTGGCCATTGTGGTAGGGAGTATCATCTGCTCGAGACCTGTCTCAGCGAAAGCGTGCGCACCTATAGCGCGCGTACCTTCGTGCAGATCGAGCCCCTTGAGCGTCCCGCATCCTTCAAATGCGGCCTCGCCGATATTCGTCACATTGCCTGGAATGCTCGCATCCGCAAGACCCGTGCAGCCTGCGAAAGCACGTGGGCCGATGGATGTGACGGTGTCAGGGATGACCACTTCGGTCAGCTCGGTCTGGCCCGCGAAAGCTTCTTCCGCGATGGTGGACACTGCATAGCTCACGCCATGCAAGTCTACGCTTGACGGTATGTCGCATTTGCCAGCGACCGGATCGTCACCACGCCATGCCACCGAAAGCGTGTAATCATCCAACAACGAGAAGACGAGCCCGCTATCAGCAGAAGGAGCGACCACTGTGTCTCCTGGGCGCGCCAGATCGGCGAAGCTCGTGAACCCAGCGTCTTCCCAGGTAGAGCGATTAGCGGTGACCACCGTAGCATTCGTCAGCGTATCGTCGTTGAAGGCAGCTACCACAGCGTCGTCGCCCTTGCTGCTATCAACACCGTCCTCAGGTTCAGCTTCTGCCGAGTCCATATCGATTTGCATGATCTCGCCCGTGGACACTATCGTTAGCAGATCGCGATTGCCCCAAAAGGCGCCTTCTGCGATGGTCGCGCACGCAGGCGCGATGTGCACGCTGGCGCCGATGCCAGCAGGAGCGGCCACCAGCGTCAACGTGCCATCAGGTTCGCCGCTGTCATTCTGGTTCCGCTTATACAAGATACCGTTCTCGGTGGTGAAGTGCGCAGATGCCATGCTCCCCATCTGTAGGGCCGATAGCTTGGTGCAACGGGAAAAGACGCAAGCAGGGACGGTGGCCAATTCGTCGGGGAGCACGGCCGCGCCCTCCATACCCTCCGGAACGAGGAGGAGGCTAGAGAGCTCTCTATTGAAGAGCATGCCGTTATAGCTTTTGAAATACGCATTCTCAGATGCCACCGTCACCGCGGTAGCATGAGGGAACTGCTGGAAGAAGGCCGGGTCGATGACCTCGACCGTAGCAGGTATGATTACAGAGGTGATGCCGAACGCTTTATCCGCCTCGACGTAGCGATCGGTCGTATAGGGATCGGAAGCTCTTCCGCTGATGGCTTCAGTAGATGCCTGATCCGTAGCAGCGGACGCTGCGACTACAGAGTCGTCCGGTATTGATACCGCGTTAGCGGTCGATTTTATCTCCGGGTCGTCAACGCTATTCTGGTCTAGCGGTGAACCCCCCCCCGGCGTTTTCGATGGCTGTAACCGTATACGTCTGCTCGTTATATACGATTTGAGCTGGAATCTGCAGAGCACCTTCGGGAGCAACGCCGCTCCAACCGACCAGCGCAACAGTAGCAGAATCAGCATCTTGCAGATATGTCAGACCGTTGTAGCTGATCAAAGCTGATGCATCCTCACCAAGTTGCACGCTGGCGGAAACGATCTCTATGCCATCCTGAGCAGAAGGAGCGCCTTCCTGGATCGCAGCGGACCGATCAGCGCTATCCGCACTGTCAGCAACATCCTCTTGAAGAGCGGCATCGGTCGCTTTGCGTATGGGATGATCAGATGAGATGACTCCGCTCGGGCGCACAGCGGCAGTCTGCTCGCTCGATGCAGTGCTATCGGTTGCTTCTGCATTATCAGAAGCGCTCGATGCCTGCTCAAGCCCGAGTGCGATAGAATCTGCGGGCATCATGGTGATGGCAAGCGTAGCCGCCAACACGACAGACACCACCCTTGTGGGCATAGTCGTTCTCAGCATAATTCTGTCCCTTTTCATATCCTGCCGGCCAATGCTCCGAGGAGCAGTCCCGTTGGCTGGGAGGACGTTGTACTTCCCGATACAACTTCGTCTGTTAAGACGCCATCATAATGAACAGCACTTTCAGATAATTCAAGAGATAAATGTCCATTTCAAAAACACTCCACAAGTGCTCATCCGCGCCGAGCCCGAGAAGAGCGCTCCTCATCTCCTGCCCCCGCCTGCCGAGCGAGCCCCTCGCAGCGAGCGGTGAGGGCAGCGGCTGC
>CAJTXX010000020.1 GCA_910584145.1 uncultured Eggerthellaceae bacterium
CAGATCGTTCATAAGGCCCGCGATGGGCAGCTCCACCAGCCCTAGCACCTCACCATCTGCCACCACCGCCATCCCGCCACCGCACGCGGCGAGCGTGTTGGCTGCGAGCGCCATATCCTCATCGTTCGTGCCTACCACCAGCAGGTTGTGCGCGTCATGCGCCACGGTGGAGGCCATCGCGCCGCGCTTGATGCCGAAGCCCTTCGTGAACCCTGCGCCATAGGTGCCCGTCTCGCGATGGCGCTCGAACACGAACGTCTTGAGCACATCCTTCTCGATGCTGCTCTGCAACGCCCCATCGCACACGGGCAGCATCACATGCGTCTCGAACGCGCCCACCTTCCCGGGGATGATCTCGATGGAGCGCACGGTGACGCTCTCGCCATCGGCGACGCCCGCCGGCGCCTCCACCGTGAACGATGCAGGCGTTATCTCGCGCCCGAGGTGCATGGAGTGCGTGACCTGCTCGGGGAACCGGTACGGCTCATAGTCGAACAGCGGATCGCCATCCTCGGCCACCACTTCGCCGTCTATCATCATGCGCACCACGTTCAGCGTGTCGAGGCCGTCGAGGAACACGATATCGGCGCATTTGCCGGGCGTGATGGAGCCCAGCTCGTTGTCCATGCGGAAGCACGTGGCCACGTTGATGGTCATCATCTGTATGGCCTGCACCACCGGGATGCCGCAGCCGACAGCCACGCGCAGGACATGGTCGAGATGCCCGTCCTCCACCAGCGTGTGCGGGTGCGTATCGTCGGATATGAGGTTCGCGAAGCGCGTGTCTATATCGGTGTCGGTTATAGCATGCGCGAGCTCGGGCAGATCGTGCCAGGCCGAGCCGTAGCGCAGCTGCGCGTACTGCCCGAGGCGCATCTTGGCCAGCGCATCCTCGGCGCGGGTGGATTCGTGGCAGCAGCGCACGCCCGAGGCCACATACGCGTTCAGGCCCCGGTCGGTCTCGGGGATGGGATAGTGGCCGGTTATCACGCGGTCGGCTTTCAGCGTCTCGGCCAACTCGCCGTGGGCGTGGTCGGTGCCTTCCAGCACGCCCACGAAGTTCATCATCTCGCCGAGGCCCACGACGCCCTCCCAGGTCATGCTCTCGGCTATCTCGGCTGGGCCGACAGACGAGCCGGTGTCCTCGAAGCCGGGCACCGCCGGCACGCACGAGGGCGTGGTCACCATCGCCTTCAACGGCGTGCGCTCGGCGTCATCCATCATCACCTTCACGCCGTCGAGCCCGAGCACGTTGCATATCTCGTGCGGGTCCCAGTAGATGCCGGCCGTTCCGTGCGGCACCACGGCGCGCGCGTATTCGCCGACGCCCATCATCGACGATTCCACGTGGATGTGCCCGTCGAGGAACCCGGGGGCTATGTAGCATCCCGCGGCGTCTATCACCACGGTGCCCTCGCCGATGCAGTGGTCGGCGTCGCCGATGTAGGCGATGCGCCCCTCGGCGATGGCGACGTCCATACCCTCCTCGATCTCGGCGGTGCAGACGTTCACGAGCTTCGCGTCCTTGATGACGGCATCGGCGCTCTGGCGCCCCTGCGCCACAGCAGCCAAGGTCTTCGTGCATTCCCAGAGCGGTCTTTTGCAGAAACGGTTGAGCATGGCGCATCCCTTCGACGGAGGTACCGGCATGAAGAGAGTGTACACGCAAAAGGACCGGGAGGGTGTCGCCAGGTCAACGATATCGTCGCCGTTCAGCGAAGAGCGCGCGCGAAGAGTAGATTGAGGGGACGAAGCGAGCGGGGAGGCGGTAGCGGCATGGCATGCGCACATGAGGATGCGAAGAGCAAGGCAGCCGCGCCGGCGGGCGCGAGCGTTACGGGCGCGAGCGCGCGCAACGGCACCACACCAGCCGAGATGCCCACCGGACGGGCCATGTGGGTGATGGTGGCCCTCATGTTCGGCAGCAACCTGCTGGCATCGTTCAACCAGTCGCTGATGAACATCGCGCTCGACCAGGTGTCCGCCGACTTCCACGTGACGCTGTCGCTGGCGAACTGGATGGTGCTCGGGTTCACCATCGTAGCCGCCACCACGATCACGATGGCGGCATCGCTGCTGAAGCGCTTCGGCATCAGGAAGGTGATGATGTTCGGCTACGCGGCGTCGCTCGCAGGGTCGCTCTTGGGCTTCTTCGCGTGGGACCTCTGGTCGATGATGGCCGGACGGTTGATACAGGCGCTCACCGTCGGGCTGTTCTTCCCGGTGGTCACCAGCGTCATCCTGACGCTAGCGCCGCAGGGCAAGAGCGGATTCATGCTGTCGGTGAACAGCGGGGTCATCGGCATCGGGCTGGCATTCGCGCCCTTGGTCGCGGGCTCTCTTCTGACCTACGCCGGGCTGCGGTCGCTCTTCCTCATACCCATCGTCGTGTCCATCGTGCTGCTGGTCCTCGGGTTCTTCTTCCTGCACGATATCTACGAGCGCCAGGACAGGCCCATCGATGCGCCCAGCGTAGGGCTGAGCTTCGTCGGGCTGGGGCTGCTCATCTACGGCTTGAACGAGCTGACGCGCGACACGCTGCCGTCGCTTGGCTTCATGGCGGCGGGCCTCGTGGTGATAGGCGCGTTCGTCTGGCGGCAGTTCCGCATCAAAGACCCGCTGCTGAACCTGACGCCCATGCAGCACCCGCGGTTCGTAGTGGGCGAGGTGCTGATGATGCTCGGCTACATGGGCTCCATCTACATGAGCCTGCTGGTGCCGCTCTATCTCGAGGGCACGGCCGGGCAGACCGCGTTCGCCGCCGGCTGCTTCTTGGCGGTGCCCATCCTGTGCTATGCGGCATCGTGCTTCGTGAGCGGGCGCATCGAGGACAGCCACGGCATCTGGCCGCTCGTGCCAGTCGGGTTCGGGCTGCTGCTCGTCGCCTTCATCGGCATGGAGATCACCTCGTCGCGCGAGCTGGTCATCGCCATGATGGTATGCGTCGCCTTCTCATATGTCGGCGTGGGGCTCGTGTTCCCTACCCTGAAAGCGGTCGACCTGGGGGCGCTGCCGCAGGCGGTGGCGGCGCACGGCTCGTCCATCCATTCCACGCTGGTGCAGATAGCCGGCTCGCTCGGCTCGGCGCTGTTCGTGGGCATCATGTCGGCTGATGCCGACCGGCTGATGGCGGCAGGGGCGTCGAAGGCGCAAGCGTATGCCGCCGGCTTCTCGCATACGCTGTTCATCGACATCGGCATCTTAGCTGTGGCCTTCATCGTGTCCATCGTGTTCGCGCGCGTCATGCGCAAGCAGCGCCAGCAGCGAAGCGCCGATGCTCAGACGATGACGCCGCCCGCCACCACCTCATCGCCGCAGTAGCAGACGGCCGCTTGCCCGGGCGCGGGGGCGCGCAGCGGCTCGGCGAAGCGGATGGTCGCAGTGCCGTCGCCCGCCAAGGCGAGCTCGGCTGCCACCGGCTGCTGCCGGTAGGAGCACTTCGCCCGCACCGGCAGCGTGCGCGACGACCCATCGCCCGATATGACGTTCACCGCGCGCAGGTGCACCTCGCCCACGGCGAGCTCTTCGAACGGCGCCACCACCAGCCGGTTGCGCTGCGCATCCTTCGCCTTCACGTACAGCGGGCGCGGGGCGGCTATGCCGATGCCGCGGCGCTGGCCGACCGTGTAGCGCACGAGCCCCGCGTGCTGCCCGAGCCGCTCGCCCTGCGCATCCACGATATCGCCGGGCTCGAACAGCGCTTGGCACGCCCCGGCCGCGTGGCGGCGGATGAACGATGCGTAATCGCCGTCGGGTACGAAGCAGATATCCTGGCTCTCCTGCTTCTCCGCGTTCTCGAAGCCGTTGCTGCGCGCGAGCTCGCGCACCTCGTCTTTGGTCAGGTCGCCCAACGGGAAGAGCGTGTGCGCCAGCTCGTCCTGGCTGAGCCGGTAGAGCACGTAGCTCTGGTCTTTCGCCGGGTCGGCAGCGCGCAGGAGCTTCCAGCGCCCTGTCTGCTCATCGAGCGCGCGACGCGCGTAGTGCCCGGTGGCCACGAAGCGCGCGCCCAGCCGGCGGCGCTGCTCGTGGAGCGCCTCTGCTTTCAGATGCTGGTTGCAGTCGATGCAGGGGTTGGGCGTCTGTCCGCACAGGTACGCGGCGCAGAACCGGTCCATCACCTCGCGGGAGAACCGCTCGCGGAAGTCGAGCGTCATATGCTCGATACCGAGCCGCTGGCACGCCTCGCGGGCATCGCGGATATCGTCGAGCAGGCCGCAAGCAGCGCTCGGCGCTGCATCGACGAGGCGCATGGTGGCGCCGATCACCTCGAAGCCCTGGCGCGTGAGCAGCAGCGCAGCCACCGAGCTGTCCACCCCGCCGCTCATGGCCGCGATGACCGCCTGCGGCTCCTGCTCCGCCATGCCCACCTCCGCTTCTTCTGCGCTCTGCGCGCCGCGCACGCTGCCGCGCACCGGTTCCTGTCGCTGCCGATTATAGCGCCGCGCGAGGCCGCTGCCGCACACGCCCGCACCAGCTGGTTATGCTAGAATCTGCCGACCCGCAGCGGTTGGAGGACAATGGGTTTCATCGAGCTTTTCGTGCTGGGCGCCGGCCTCTCTATGGATGCGTTCGCAGCCTCGGTCTGCAAGGGGCTGTGCATGCGGCGCGTGCAGTGGGCTCAAGCGCTCGTCATCGCTGCGCTATTCGGCGCCTTCCAGGCCCTCATGCCCGTGATCGGCTGGGCGCTCGGCGTGTCGTTCGCCAGCATCATAGAGCCCGTCGACCATTGGATAGCCTTCGCGCTGCTCGCGCTCATCGGCGGGAAGATGCTCTGGGAGGCCTTCCACGAGCAGCCCGAGGAGATAGACTGCTCCACGGTGGCGCCGAAGCTCGACATGCGCGAGCTGCTGATGCTCGCCGTGGCCACCAGCATCGACGCGCTGGCGGTGGGCGTCTCGCTCGCCTTCCTCGGCGCCGACATCGTGCTGGCAGCCATCGTCATCGGCCTCGTCACCTTCGCGCTGTCGCTCGCGGGCGTGGCCGTCGGCAGCCGCTTCGGTGCGCGCTATGAGCGCGCGGCCACCATCGCTGGCGGCGTCATCCTCATCGTGATCGGCGTGAAGATACTGATAGAGCACCTGGGCTTGCTCTGATCGGCACAACCGCGCACCAGCTCGCTAACGGGCAGGTTTCGGGTGCGCGATGCCCCGGCGCTCGCGCAGAGCCCGTACTATCCTCATGAGCAGCACATACCGCGCCGCTTCGGCGCTCGATCATCAGGAGGTCTTCGATATGGGAGCCATCGGCACCGGTTCCGCCCCGCGCAAGCGCATAGCGCTCGTCACCGGCGCATCATCAGGGCTCGGACGCGAATTCGCCCGGCAGATAGACCTGCTCCAGCAGGTCGACGAGATATGGCTGGTAGCACGCAGCGAAGACGAGCTGCAAGGGACCGCCGACATGCTGACCACCGCAGCGGCGCCCATCGCCGCCGACCTCACCGTGCACGAGGACATCGACGCCGTGCGGCGCAAGCTCGATGCCGAGCGCCCCGAGATGCGCTTCCTCGTGAACGCCGCAGGTTTCGGGAAGTTCGGCGATTGGAGGGCTATCTCGGATGAAGCGGTCGACGCTATGATCGATCTGAACTGCCGCGGGTTGGTAGACGTGACGCGCGCGGCCCTGCCGCACATGGGCGACGGCGGGCGCATCATCCAGGTGGCCTCGGCTGCCGCCTTCGTGCCGCTGCCCCACATGAACGTCTACGCCGCCACGAAAGCATTCGTGCTGCGCTATGCGCGGGCGCTGCGCTGGGAGCTGCGCGGATCGGGCATCACCGTGATGGCGCTGTGCCCCACCTGGGTGAGCACCGGATTCGAGCAGGTGGCGCGCCAGTCAGGCGGCGGGCACGAGGTCGGGCACCTGCTGGGCGCGCAGAAGGCGTCCACCGTGGTGTCGCGCGCGCTGTGCGCGAGCCGCCTCCACGCCGCCGTGGCCACCGGGAGCCCGCAAGCCTTCGCGCTGCGCGTGGCGGGCAAGGTGCTCCCCAGCTGTATCACCATGGGCGGATGGGACCTCATCCGCAGGCTCTGAGCGAGGCGCACCGCGCCGAGCGATGCTGCGCGCCTCGCAGGTGCTGCGTGCTCTAGTGGCGGCAGGCAGCGCTCGGGTCCATCAGATCGACCTCGCCGGCGGCGAACAGGCGCACCACATCGCCCACCGAAGGCTGCGTGCCATCCCGATACACCTTGATGCCCGCATTCGTGAAGCGGGTGAACGGCGGCATGCCCATGCCGGCGCACAGGATGCCGTCGATGCCCAGGCCGATGGCGAAGTCGATGACGCCGCCGCAGCCCACCGCATCGTGGTCGGCGTTCTTCACCGCCTCCACCGAGACGACCTCCATGCCATCGTCGAAGGTGACCACCGTGAAATAGGGCGCGTGGCCGAAGTGCCCGCTGCGCATGCTCTCCAGGCCCGCATCGCTCTCGCTCGGTATCGCTATCTTCATATCTTCGCTCCTCTCGCATGTTCTTTCGCCCATTATAGGGAAAGCCAGCCGCCAGCGGGCACGGGCGCGCTACAGCGCCGCGCAGCACCGCACGAGAGAGCCGCAGCCGGCTGCCCCTCAGGCAGCGTCGGCGCGGTTCAGCTTGTCGGCGCATCGCGCAAGGCGCCGCAGCGTCTCCTCGGTGGGCTCGAAAGCGCGCTCGCCGCGCTCGCGCTGGCGCTCCTCCGCATCGAGGCAGCCCCGCAGGAACGCCTCGTCATCCTCGGTCAGCATGCCCGCGCGCCGCGCTTCGGCCATGCACGCATCTATGTCGGTGGTGTCGCCGACGCGCCACAAGAGCAAGCGCACCAACCGCGCCTGCCCGGCGAACCGCTTGTTCAGCGAGGTGCCTTCCATGTCTCATCCCCTTCGTCGTGGCACGGCTCAGAAGTCGCCGCGCTGGCGCTTGCGCGCCACCAGGTCGCGGGCGGCTGATATATGCACGCAGATCAGCTCATCGCTTGAGTGGCATGTCTCGTGCAAGGCGTCGAACACCACCGGCAGCAGCTCGGCCAAGCGCTCAGCTCCCGCCGCGGTCAGCTCCACCACGCGCACGCGGCGGTTCTCCTGCGAGCGCTCGCGGGTCAGATACCCGAGCGCCTCCAGGTTCTTCAAGCACGAGGTTATGTCGCTCGAATTCAGGAACAGGAACCGCGCGACAGCCGAGCTCGGGCAGCGGCCGCCCATCAGCCGCAGGGCCAGCATGACGCGGTAGTCCCCCGTGGTGAGGCCCTGCGCCTGCAGGGCGTGGGCCGTCAGGGCGCGCGATATCATCACCGTGTCGACGAGCGCGGTATCGATGCGGGGCCTGCCATCCTCCATCCGCAGATGCGAATGGCGCTCCACTGCCGACACCGAGCTGGCGATGGCTGCCTCGAATTGCTCACGGGTCAGCGACTCCCAATATTCCGCCATGATAGCGAGCACGGCGGCATCGGCGATATCCAGCATCTCGACGCCGCGCGGCGCGAGCGATAGCTCCACCGCCCGCATATCAGCAGCGCTCTCGCGACGCCGGATCAGATGCTTGTCGGAGAGCTTCGCCACCGCCGCCGACATGGTGGACGCCCCCACCCCCATCTCGCAGGAGAGCTCCTTCGCCTGCGCAGCGCCGGCCGCGCTGAGGCGTATCAGGATGCGATACTGCAACGGCGTGATGGCGCACGCCGCATCCAGCTCGCGCGCTATGGCTTTCGCCAGGATATCCATCATGGTCAGGTAATCGCTCATGAAATCGAAGGTGAACGCGTTGCTCGGCAGGTCGCAGTCCTCCACATGGCGCCGGTACATAGTCTGCGGCAATCCGCTATGGCCTGCGGCTCCCGGCCTTTCCGGCTCGATGCTGGCGACAGCCTCCATGATCTTCCCTTCTCCCGGCGCAGCGCGCGCAGGCATCTTCTCGCTCGCTCGATAGTTTAACACGGAGATAGTTCGATGTTCATACCGTTCGATCGGCCCATTCTTCCCGAAGCAACCTTCCGGCCCGGGGCAGCAAGGCGTATACCTGATGCGAGCGCGTTCCAGAGGAGGCGGCGCGCAGCATGCTCTTGAGAGGAGAGTGAACGGCCTATGAGCGAAGAATCCTTCGTTTACACGGCATGCCCCGGCTGGGGCGACCACGACTACTGCGCCATCAAGACCATCGTCAAAGATGGCCGCATCGTGCGCACCGAGAAGGTGGAGTACTCGGACCCCGAGAAGCCGGACGGGCACATCTGCCAGAAGGGGTGCCTCGCCGGGCGCCAGCCCTACGACCCGAAGCGCCTGACCACGCCGTTGAAGCGCGCAGGCGAGCGCGGCGAAGGCAAGTGGGAGGAGATCAGCTGGGACCAAGCGCTCGACGAGATAGCCGCCAAGCTCTGCGAGCTGCGCGAGGCTTACGGCCCCGAGTCGGTATGCATGTGGAACCTGGCAGCCGGCTGCCCGCCCGCCTACGGGTTCAACCAGATGATGCCCTCGCGGTTCGCCAACTGCTTCGGCATGACCAACATGATGGGCTCCATCGGGCTCGACAACGGCCCCTGGTACGCCGAGTTCTACAGCTGCGGCACCACCGCGAACCACGTGCTGGTCGACCCGCGCATCATCAGCCAAGCGCCGACGGACGTGGTCTATGTCTGGGGCTGCAACCCCATCGAGAACCAGATACGCTGCGCGCAGAACCTGGTGAGGGCCCGCGAGCAGGGCGCGAAGATCGTGGATATCGGCCTCATCTTCGACGGCACCGCCGGTTTCGCCGACGAGTTCGTGGCCGTGAAGCCCGGCAGCGACGGGCACCTGGCCATGGCCATGATCGACCACGTGCTGCAACACGGCTTGCAGGATGACGCCTACCTGCTCATGCGCACCACCGCGCCTTACCTCGTGCGCGACGATAACGGCATGATGTACCGCGATGCGGATGGCAACTTCGCCGTCTGGGATGCCATCGCAGGCGCACCGGCCACCGTAGCGCCAGCACGCGGCGAGCTGCCCGAGGGCGACATCGCGCTCTACGGCAGCTACGAGGTGGACGGCGTGGCCTGCCGCACGGTGCTCACGCTCGTCCGCGATGAGGCGCGCCGCTGGTCGGCCGAGGAGGTGGCCGCGACGGTGGGCCTCACGCCTGCGCAGATCGAGCGCCTCGCCGACGAGTTCGGCCGCGCGGCGCATGCGTTCATCGTCAGCGGCTACGGCCTGCGCTACGAGAACTCGAACGAGACGTACCGCATCCTCCATCTGCTGGGCATCCTGACCGGGCGCCAGGGCGTGCCGGGCTCGGGCGTCATCGAGGCGCTCCAGCTACAGAGCTGGCCAGTGGTATTCAACGATCTTGCACTGCTGTTGCCGACCGAAGGCGACTTCTCTTCGGTGAAGTCGGTGCCGGTGCGCATGGCTGAGTGGTTCGAGCGCGCGCAGCGCCCCGACAGCCCCTACAAGGCTCTCATCGTGGGGCAGGGCAACCCGGTGCACCAGCAGCCCACGCGCCAGCGCTGGCTCGATGTGTTCGAGGGCATGGAGCTCGTGGTCGACTTCGACGTATGGATGACCGACACGGGCGAGCTGGCCGACTACGTGCTGCCCGACTGCATGTCCTTCGAGCGCGAGGACCTCATCGCCGGCGCCTGCTACAACCACATCATCTTGCAGGAGCCGGCCATCGAGCCGCCCGCCGGCTGCCACGACCCGGTCTACCTCTACACCGAGCTGGCGCGCCGCTGCGGACTGGGCGAGTTCTTCGACAAGACGGGACCGGAATGGATACAGAAGCGCCTGGAAACGCCCTTCCCGCTAGTGGCGGGCATCCAGCCGCCGGTGACCTATGAACGCCTGAAAGCCGAGAAGATGATACGCACCGTGGCGCCGCCCGAGCCCAAATACGACGGTTACCTGAACCCAGCCGAGGTGATGGAGAACGCCACCGGGCGCATCGAGCTCTACGCTGAGCGGCTGCTCGACCACGGGCTGGCGGTGACGCATCCGTTGCCGGTCGGCTGCGTCGGCACGCACGAGGAATACCCCTTCCAGCTGTTCACCGGGCGCCAGCGCTTCTTCATGCAATCGAGCTTCACCGACGACCCCATCAACGTGAAGATGTCGGGCGGCACGCCAGCCACGCGCCTGAACCCGATAGACGCGCGGCAGCTCGGGCTGCACGACGGCGACATGGTGGAGGTCTACAACGACAAGGGCCACGTGGTGACGCGCCTCGATATAGATGAATGCGTGCCCGCCGGCACCGTGCACGTGTGGTTCGGCTGGCGCCGCCGCCAATTCGAGGAGGGCACCTACGCCGAGATGGTGCACGAGTGCCCGAACATGCAATCGACCGGGCCCGTGCAGAACAAGTGGTGGGCCGACTGGATAGAGCATGGGCACCACCCGAACCCGTTCGTCGAGTTCATGGCGGCCCTCGTGGGCTCCACCGACTGCTACTGGGATTCGTACTGCAACATACGCCGCTACGACGCAGCGAAGGAGGCATAACCATGGCGAAGAAGATGCTCGTGAACCTCGAGCGCTGCATCGGATGCTGGACATGCGCGATGGCATGCAAGATGTGCCACGACCTGCCCGATGACGACTACCGCGTGATCGTGCGCACGAACGGCTCAGGGGCCGGCATAGACCGCCCGCAAGGCGTCTATCCGAACCTGCGCATGAGCTGGCAGCCCATCTACCAGCCCTCGTGCACGTGGTGCGCCGAGCGGCAGGCAGAGGGCCTCGGTCCCATGTGCGCCTACGAATGCCCCACCGAGGCGCTGGCCTATGGCGACGAGGACAATCCGGAAAGCTCCTACAGCCAGGCGCTCGCCTTCTGCAAGGAGAAGCACTACCACACCTTCGAGCTGCCCGACTACGAGCGCTCCCGCGACGGCGTGCTGTACGCCACCCGCGCCTGAGCGCGACGGTGCCGGGCACCACGGGGTCGCGCTCAACGGGGCGCCCGGCACCTCCCGGACCAGGCGATATCCGCAGAAAGGGCCGCGCATGCGCGGCCCTTTCTCATCGGCGCGCCCATGCGGCGCGCCCGGCATATGCCCGCCAGCAGCTTACGCACCCACCGGCCCCGGGAGCTCCTCGCGCAGGCGCTCCTCTTCGGCCTGCGGGTCTTCCAGCACCTCGCCCGCCTGCCGCTTCGTCTCCAGCTCGCGGGCTTCCTCTCTGCTGAGGCCCTTCCACGTAGGCTCGATGCCCCTGGCCTTATCCTGCATCATGCCGACGATGCCGGGGATGAGGTAAGCGAGCCAGCAGACGATGGCGCCCCACAGGTTCACGCCGAGGAAGTTCGCGTACTTGCCCTCGCCGATGTTCAGGAACGACAGCGACGACGCATCGACGACATCCCAGATGCCCAGCACCATGCCTATCCAGAACGCCAGGAAGAAGCCGACCTTCGTGGGCTTCACCACGCCATGCAGCAAGAAGATGGGGCCGAGGCCCATTATCATCGTGCCCGAGATGGTGGTCGCCAAGATGATGTCGGCGCCCATTATCATCGGCAGATTCCCCACGACGGCGAACGCCACCATGAACAGGATGCCCGCGCGGCGCACGTGCTCCAGGTTCTTGCCCAAGATGCCCGGCAGGTCGCGCGCTGTCAGCTTCGAGAGCGCGGTGAAGGTGGAGTCGAGGGTCGAACCGGCTGTCATTATCATGATGACCGCCATGCAGAAGAACGCCAGGATGCCGAACGACTCGGCCACCACCACCGGCGCGTCGGAGCCGCTGATGCTCATGTTCTCGAGGTAGGCGTACACGCCGATGAACGAGAACAGGGTGATGGCGACGAACCCGAGCAGGCCCGCCACCACGAACGCCTTCAGCATCTTCTTCGCCTCGCACAAAAAACCGCGATCGGTGAGCACGGCGTCGTGGAAGCCGTAGCTCAGGCACTGCAAGCCCGCACCGATGATGAAATCGACGCCGCCTTCGAGCGACCAGACGCCGGTGGACATGAACTCCCCGACACCGTGCGAGGGCACCACGAACACCAGCACCACGATGAGCAGCGCAGCGAACAGGATGGCCTGCACCATATCGGTTATCAGCGAGCCGCGCATGCCCGAGCGGCAGCAGTACGCCAAGGTCAGCAGCGTGAACAAGATGGCCGCGATGATGAACGGCGCCGAGCCCGACATGCCGTAGTACGCGCCCACCACCGAGGTGTTCGACCATATCTCGTTGAACAGGCGCACTAGGATGGCCGCCGAGAAGCAGAACGCAGCCGCGATGCCGTAGTGCTCGGTCAGGAAGCTGACGAGCGAGGTGGCGCGGAACCGCACGCGCAGCCGATAGAGAGCCCAGCCGGTCAGCGGGATGCACAACCAGTACACCGCATATCCGATACCGCCCACGATGCCGAAATTCGCGCCCATGTTCGCGGCGTTGGTCACCGACTTCGCGAATATCCATGCGATGAACACGGAGGCCATGACGAGCCAGGGGTTGGCGTCGCGCCCTTTGCGGTCCTCGCCCCGGAAGAACCCGCCCACGGTCACCGTCTTCGGCGCTATGGCGAACATGATGATGCCATAGACGATCATGAAGCCCCAGAAGAAGATGCCCGTCGTCATATCCATTGTCATGCCTTGCCTCCCTCTCTCTGAGCGGCATGGTTCCAGTCTATAGTTAGACTATGTCCACTAGTGGACAATAACTAATATCGTACAGATGTCAACAGGGGTATCGGCGAGGACAGCATCGCCGGGCCTGAGCGCGGGCTCGGGCGGCTCGAGGCTATGCGGCGCTGCCTTGCACGAGCGTGCCGCCGCAGCTCGACCCGAACCCGGCAGTGCACGCGTAGCAGTGGTTGCCGAACCTGATGGCACGGCCCAACGGGCGCGCCGGGTCAGCGGCGTAGTCGGCTATGTTGACGCGGCCCCGGCCGTCTTCCGCGGCGAGCCCCAGCGCTAGGTTGAAGTCGCAATCGTACATGGTGCCGTCCCAGCCCACCGACAGCTGATGGCGGCACATCATGCCCTCGCACGCCTCGGGGTTGAAGCTGTCGATGAGCAGGTCGAGGTAGCCCTCGAATGCGCCTGCGTCGATGAGGCTCGCGCCGTAGCGCCCGATAGGGTTGTTCGCCACAGCGAAGAGGTGGTCGAATGAGATGCCGAGGCTCTGCAAGCGCCGCCGGTACATCTCCTCGACCTCGGCCTGCACGGGCGGCAGCACGGGCTCTTGCGGGTTGAACACCACATCGAGCACGTGCACGCCATCGCGCCCGTAACCGCGCTCGTTCAGCTGGCGGAGCACCGCGATGGATGCGTCGTAAGTGCGCGCCCCGCGCTGAGCGTCAGCCTGCGCCGCGAATACGTTCGGCAGCGATGCCACCAGCTCCACGCCGAGCCGCTCGTAATCGTCCATCAGATGCGCATACGCCGGCAGCTCCAGCACGGTGAGGTTCGTGCGCACCATCACCTGCGGAACAGCAGCCGCGGCCTCTTCCAGGAACCACGCGAGCTCCGGGTGCATCTCCGGCGCGCCACCGGTTATGTCGATGGTCTGCATCCCACGGTCGCGCGCCACGGCCAGCACAGCTTCGAGGGTAGCGCGGCTCATGCGCTCCGTGCGCTGCGGGCTGCATCCGTGGTGGCAATGCGCGCAGGCCATGTTGCACGTGGCCGTCAGGTTGACCTGCAACGTGCGCGGGTGCTCCTCGGTGCACAGGGAGCGCTCGTCGAGCATATCCTCGAAGTAGAGCAGCTTGGCGAGCGCCAGATCGACATCGCGCACGCTGGCGCGCTGCTGCGGCGCGCGGGCACCCTTCGCGGCAGGCCCCCGCCGGAAGCCGCCCAAGAGGGCGTCACCCAGCCTGTCGTCGGCCCCATCGAGCAGCCGCTCGCGGTAGGAGACGGCAGCCGGGCTCGTCTCGCTCCACAGCGCGTCGAACCACTGCACGCAGGCATCGTGGTCGTAGCGGACGGGCACCGCCTGCACGAACAGCTCTCCCACCTGCGTGCCGAACAGCCAGTCGTCGCTGCTGCGGCGCGCTATGCGCACGCACAGCCCGAAGCGGTCACCCTCGAAGTTCGGCAGCCCGGCAGCGCCGTTGTTGATCATGGCCCCGCGCGCGAGCGCGAGCGCCACCGGAGCGCATGTGTGCGTGGTGACGAACGCATCGAGGCCGTTGGCATCCATGAAGCGGTCGAGCTCGTCTTGGCGCAGTATGTCCTGCAACGCCTCGCGCGAGCAATCCCACCCGCCGATCAGCTTCTCGTCGCCGTGCGTGATGCCCACCTTCGCGCTGCCCACCCCGACGGCCAGCGTGGCCGGGCGCCCCTTGAGGGCGGCTTTCAGCTCGGGGTGCTCATCCACCGCCTGCGAGAGCATCTTGTGGATGCGGTTCGACCTGCTGACCGCCTCGTCGGAGGTGCATTCCGGGTAGGCGCAGCCGCACCCCACCCCTACGTCGGTCTGCCGGCGCAGCTCGGCCTCCACGTTGCCCACCAGCGGCAGATAGCGCTGGATGCGCTCTTCGATAGCCGCGAAGTTCTCCGCCGTCTTATCGAACCAGTGGGCATCGCCGTTGAACACCACGAGCACGTCGTCAGCGGGGTCCTCGGCAGCTGCCATGCGCTCCACCGCATCGAGCGCGAACGGGTTGCCATACAGGCCGCCCACCACGTACAGCACATCGCATGCGGCCTCCGGCGCTCCCGCGAACGCATCGGCAGGGATGCGGTAATCGACCGGGCAGGCGCGCCCGGCATCCTTGAAGAGCCGGCGCTTCACGTTATGCGGTTGGCAAGAGGACATATCCTGGTCCTTTCGGGCGCTATGCGATCGAGCTTAGTGGATTATATCTAATAATAGACAGATACCCACCGATATCACGCAATCAGACGAGCAGGGATGCAGGTAGCAGAGCCTGAAGAGCCGCCGGCAAAGCTGATACAATACCTTCGTCCGCATAGCGATCATCGAGGAGCACGGAATGGCGAGCGACGAGGCCCTGAAGGCCGGAGGAGATACCAGCGAGAAGGCCGATTTCATACCGGTGCTGATCGGCGCCGATATGAACTGCTATTCCGTAGCGCGCGCCCTGCACGAGCAGTACGGCGTGGTGAGCCACGCGTTCGGCCGCTTCGCCGCAGGCGACACGAAGTACAGCAATATCGTGAAGTGCTCATACGACCCCGACCTAGCCGACCCCGCCGTCATGCTGGAGACGATCAACGCCTTCGCCGCCGAGCATGCCGACACGCCGTGCCTGGTATGGGGCTGCACCGACGGTTACGCCGCCACCCTGATGGAGCTGCAAGACCGCCTGCGCGAGAACTGCGTGACGCTCTACATCCGCCCAGAGCTGCGCGACCAGCTGCTGAGCAAAGCCAGCTTCTACCAGATGTGCGAGCGCTACGGCATACCCTACCCCGCCACCTTCTACGCCGACGGGCCCCTGCCGCCCGAGGAGCTGACCGAAGAGGCGCTCGGCTTCCCCTACCCCATCATCGTGAAGCCGTCGCGCAGCGACACCTACTGGGAGCACCCCTTCGAGGGCATGAAGAAGGTCTACACCGCCGATGCCCCCGCAGATGCGGCCCGCATACTCGACCAGATATTCGGCGCCGGCTACCCCGATCAGGTGCTGCTGCAAGACATGGTGCCCGGCGACGACAGCAACATGCGCGTGCTGACCGCCTACTCCGACCGCAACAACGAGGTGAAGATGATGTGCTTCGGCCACGTCGGCCTCGAAGAGCACACGCCCACCGCGCTCGGCAACCCGTGCGCCATCATCACCGAGAGCAACGAGCCGCTCCAGGCCTCCATCAAGGCATGGCTGGAAGAGATCGGCTTCACCGGCTTCTCGAACTTCGACATCAAATACGACCCGCGCGACGGCTCGTACAAGGTGTTCGAGGTGAACCTGCGGCAAGGGCGCTCGAACTACTACGTCACCGGGTCGGGCAACAACATCGCCCGCTACGTGGTGGAAGACCGCATCTACGAGCGCGACCTGGGGCCCTGCCACATGAACCAGAACGAGCATTTCTGGCACTCGGTGCCGCTCGGGGTGGTTTACCGCTACGTGAAAGACGACGCGTTCATCGCGCGCGCACGCGAGCTGGTGCGCGCAGGCGACGAGTCGGTCACGTTCCGCTACGCGCCCGACCTGGCGGGCAACCCCCTGCGCTGGCTGTATGTGAAGGTGCATATGCACCGCTACTATAAGAAGTTCGCGAACAGCGAGAAGTTCCGGTAGGCCCGCGCCGCCGCGGAAAAGGAGACGCCTATGTGCGGATTCGTCGGATTCACCGGCGAGGTGGAGAACAGGGAGGCCGTGCTCACGGCCATGATGGAGCGCATCGTGCACCGCGGCCCCGATATGGGCGGCATGTTCCTGGCCGATGGCGTGGCGCTGGGCTTCCGGCGGCTGTCCATCCTCGACCTGTCCGACGCGGGCGGCCAGCCCATGAGCAACGCCGACGGCACCGTGGTGGTGGCGTTCAACGGCGAGATCTACAACTTCCGCGAGCTGCGCGCCGAGCTCGAGGCCAAAGGCTATGAGTTCCACTGCAACGCCGACACCGAATCGCTCTTGCACGGCTACGAGGAATGGGGCGAGGGCATCGTCGACCGCCTGCGCGGCATGTACGCGTTCGTGGTGTGGGACGCAAAGCGCCAGCGGCTGTTCGGCGCGCGCGACATCTTCGGCATCAAGCCGTTCTACTATAGCCGGCTCGCCGATGGCGGGCTGCTGTTCGGCAGCGAGATCAAGTCGTTCCTGGAGCACCCGCGCTTCGAGAAGGCGGTGAACGAGCGCGCGCTGCGGCCGTACCTGACGCTGCAATACTCAGCCACCGAGGAGACGTTCTTCAAGGGCGTCTACAAGCTGCCGGCCGCGCATTGCTTCACCTACGATAGCGCTACCGGCCAGATGGAGGTGCGCCGCTACTGGGATTGCGATTTCTCCGCGGTGGAGAAGCCTTTCGATGTCTACGCAGACGAGCTCGACGAGGTGGTGCACGAGAGCGTGCAGGCGCATCGCATCGCCGATGTGAAGGTGGGCTCGTTCTTGTCGGGCGGCGTCGATTCCAGCTACATAACCGCCTGCCTCATGCCCGACAACACCTTCTCGGTGGGCTTCGAGTACAACAAGTTCAACGAGACGAACTACGCCGCCGAGCTCTCGGAGAAGCTGGGCGTGAAGAACTTCCGCAAGATGATACAGCCCGAGGAGTTCTTCGAAGCGCTGCCTACCATCCAGTACCACATGGACGAGCCGCAATCGAACCTGTCGAGCGTGCCGCTGTACTTCCTCGCGCAGATGGCCGCCGAGCAGGTGACCGTGGTGCTCTCCGGCGAGGGCGCCGACGAGATATTCGGCGGGTACGCCTGGTACGAGGACACTCCGGCCGTGGCGAAGGCGAAGCGGCTCCCGCGGTGGCTGCGGCGCGCAGCGGGCAAGGTGGCCGGCGCGCTGCCGTACTTCAAGGGGCAGAACTTCCTGTTGCGCATGGCTGAGATGCCCGAGCGCACGTTCGTGGGCCAAGCGCTGGTATGGCCCGAGCGCGAGGTCGACAGCGTGCTAGCGCCCGCGTTCCGCGGCTGCGATGGGGCGTTCGAGCTGGCCGCGCCGGTGTATGAGCGCATGCGCGGAGCGAGCGAGCTCACGAAGAAGCAGTACCTCGACATGAACATGTGGCTGCCCGGCGATATCCTGCTGAAAGCCGACAAGATGTGCATGGCCCACAGCCTCGAGCTGCGCGTGCCGTTCCTCGACCGACGCGTCATGGAATTCGCCGAGCATATCCCCGACCGCTACCGCGTGAATGCGCAAGGCAACAAGCAAGTGCTGCGCCACGCGGCGAACAAGGTGCTGCCCGACGAGTGGGCCACGCGCCCGAAGGTGGGCTTCCCCGTGCCGCTCGTGTACTGGCTGCGCGAAGAGCGGTGGTATGACTATGTGCGCGCGTACTTCCAGGCGCCGTGGGCGGCCGAGTTCTTCGACACGGAGCTGCTGATGCGGCTGCTCGACGAGCACTACGCCGGCCAGGCCGAGAACCAGCGCAAGATCTATACGCCGCTCACGTTCCTGATCTGGTACAAGAGGTTCTTCATCGACGAATGAGCCGCTCGGCGCGGTGCAGGTCGCTCTCCATATCGCAGAATTCATCGCCGCGATGCTGGAAGCCGAGGTCGCCCTTCGCTAGCAGCAGCACCACCGCCGGGCGCGGGCTCTGGAACGCCGCGTCGAAGGCGCGCTCGATAGCGCGGCCGCGGTCGTATTCCACCTCGCAAGGGGTGCCGGCGGGCGTGTTCTCTACCAGCTGAGCGCAGATGTCCTCCACCCGCTCGTGCGCGGGGTCGTCTTCCGTGTAGATGATGAGGTCGGCGCCAGCAGCGGCCTGCGGCAGCTGGACGCGGCGCTCTTGCGCCTTGTCGCCGGGTGCGCCGAACACCGCTATGACCGCACGGCCCGGGTACTCCTCACGCGCGGCGCGGAACACCGCCTTGAACGACAGCTCGTTGTGCGCGAAATCGACGATGGCCACGACATGCCCATCGCCTGAGCGCAGCGTCTCCATGCGGCCGGGCACGCGCACATCGGCGAGACCCGCGACCACAGCATCGAGCGGGATGCCCATCAAGCGCGCCATGCAGATGGCCGCCAGCGCGTTCTCCACATTGAAGACGCCCGCTATGCCCAGGTCGATGGCTACCGCGTCGCCCTGAGCGGCACCGGATGCGCCTTCGCGCGCAGGGCTGCCATCGGCCGGCGCGAGCGCACCCGCTCCGTGCACGGTGAAGCGCAAGCGGCCTTCGCACGGCTCCACATCGCTCGCCCACACGTCGGCATCGGGGCGCTCGACGCCGAACGTCACCACGCGCTCGGCAGCCTGCGCTGCAGCCAGCACGCGCTCGGCCTCGTCGGTGCCCACGTTCACCACCGCTATGGCGCTCTGCTCGAAGATGCGCAGCTTCGAGGCGAAGTAATCCTCGAAGTCGGGGTGCTCTACGGCTGATATATGGTCGCAGCCGATGTTCAGGAAGCATCCGATGTCGAGCGGCAGCCCCAGCACGCGATCGTACTTCAGGCCCTGGCTGGATACCTCCATCACCATATGGTCGCGCCCGCTCGCCGCAGCGTTCGCCAGATGACGCCAGAGCTCGGGCGCCTCGGGCGTGGTGTTCTTGCTCTCGAAGCGCTCGATGCCGTCGTCCGTCTCGATCGAGCCGATTATGCCGCAGGTGCTCCCAGCCCGCTCCGCCATGGCGCGCAGCATGTAGGCGGTCGACGACTTCCCCTTCGTGCCGGTTATCCCCACGCAGCATAGCTGCTCGTTCGGCCAGCCGTAGACCACCGGGGCCGCCAGCGCCATAGCGCGGCGCACGTCGCGCACGGCTATCGGCAGCATGCTGGGCGCTGCGCCCGCCAGCTCGGATGCCGCGCCAGCATCGCACAGGAAAGCGGTCGCGCCCGCCTCGCAAGCACGTTCCAGGAAAGCAGGCTTGAACGCGGCGCCCTTGCAGGCGAACAGGCACCCCGGCGCCGCGTCGCGCGAATCGAACGCCATGCCGTCTATCTCCACGTCGCCCACGCGCGCCAGCACCTCGGCCTCGGGCGCGGCCGATTGGCCGGCCTCGGACAGCGTGCGCACCACATCAGCGAGCTTGCACCATGCCATACCGGGACATCTCTCCTTCATGCCGGGGCGCCGCGGCGCCCTCTGCGATCTTGTTGCAGTATAGCGCTACTGCCGGCGACCGCCCTTGCGGCGCGCGCGGTACGCTGGCATCGGCTCCACCAGCACGCCGCGCTTGTTCGAGCTCACCGCCAGGTCGCCCTGTATGTTCGCCGTGTAGCCGCTCTTGGGCAGCGCGCCGTCGAAGGCGTCGAGCACCGCCGCCACCGCCGCGGCGTCGATGCGCTCATCGGCGCCCAGCAGCCCCTTCAACAGCCGCATGACCGCGCGGCGCTGCAACGGCATGCGCACCTGGCCGAACGTCGGCAGCAGCTTGAAGCAGCCGCCCTCGGCATCCACCTCAGCGTGCTCAGCTATCGCCTCGCCAGCCATCGCCTCCAGCATGTCGTCCTCGTCGGCTATCAGGTCCATCGTGCGCGTCAGCGTGGCCGGCATCCGCTCGTTCCATTCCAGCGCCTGCGGTACTATCCGATGGCGCACATACGCGCGGAACCGGTCGGTATGCGCATTCGTGGCATCCTCACGCCAGAGCGCGCCCGCCGCATCCTCTGCCACCACCGCGCCGCGCGCACGCCGGGCGCGGATGCTCGCGCGCAGCTGCTCGCGCGTGCAGTCGAGCAACGGGCGCACCACGGGCCCGTTGCGGCGCTTCATGCTGCGGAAGCCCCCCGGCCCCGTGCCCACGATAGAGCGCATATAGAAGTTCTCGATGCGGTCGTCGGCCGTGTGCGCCACCACGATGCGCCCCTCAGACAGCGGCACGCATTCGTGCAGGCACATCGACCGCAGCGCCTCGTTCGCTGCGGCATAGCGCTCGCGGCGCGCCACAGCCTCTACGTTCTGGCCGCTGCGCGCTGCCTCACCCGCCACGTCCACCTCGCACATGAACAGCGGTATGCCCAGCTTGGCCGCCAGTTCTTCCACGAAGCGCGCGTCCGCGTCGGCATCGGCGCCGCGCAGCTGATGGTTCACATGCAGCATGGCCATCGGCCCTACCGCGCCCATCTCGCACACCTCGGCCATCAGGTACGCCAGCGCCGTAGAATCGCTGCCGCCCGATACCATCAGCAGCACCGCCGCCTCCGGCCCGAACAGCCCGTGCTCCCCGGCGGCGTGCACGATATCGTCAACAAGGATATCTTCCATATCGCCTCCTTGATGGTATTCTAATATGGTTTGCAAGAATGCACATGCTGATCGAAAGGAACCCCGATGGACGCAAAGGTCTACGATCTCATCAACGACCAGATAAACAAAGAGCTCTACTCCGCATACCTGTATCTGTCGTTCGCCGACTACTACGCCGACGCCGGCCTTGATGGCTACGCCAACTTCTACATGATCCAGGCTCAGGAAGAGCGCGACCACGCCCTCATCTTCCGCAAGTACCTGCTGGAGAACGACCGTGTGCCGAAGCTCGGCGCCATCGCCCAGCCCGACAAGACCTTCACCGACTACATGGGGCCGCTGCAGGCCGCGCTCGAGCATGAGCAGTACGTGACCAGCCTCATCAACGACATCTACGCTGCCGCCGACGAGGTGAAGGACTACCGCGCCATGCAGTTCCTGAAGTGGTTCATCGACGAGCAGATGGAAGAAGAGGACACCGCGCGCGATATGATCACCAAGATGGAGCTGTTCGGCGAGGACAAGCGCTCCCTGTTCGAGCTGAACCAGGAGTACGCCGGCCGCACCTACAGCGTGCCCAGCCCCCTGGCTGCCGAGTAGCATCGCCGAGCGCCTGCGCACACCGCAAGGCCCGGCCCGCACGTCGAAGGGGCCGCAACAGATGTTGCGGCCCCTTTTCTCATATATGCGCCATATGCGCCCCTTCGGCAGCTACTCGGGGCAGCTACTCGGAGCGCAGGGCCTCCACGGGGTCTTTCCGGCTGGCGCTGCTGGCGGGTATCAAGCCCGCGATGAACGAGAGCGCCACGCTTATCAGCACCAAGATCAGCCCTGCCATCCACGGCAGGCTCGCCACATCGGGCACCTCGAACAGCGCATACACGATAGCGCTCGCCGGGATGCAAGCGAGCGCGGTGATGCCCACGCCCAGCACGCCCGATATCAGGCCCTCGATGACCGTCTCCGCATTGAAGATCTGCGACACGTTGCCCTTGCTGGCGCCGATGGCGCGCAGGATGCCTATCTCCTTCTTGCGCTCGAGCACGCTGATGTAGGTTATCACGCCGATCATGATGGAGCTGACGATCAAGCTGATGGATACGAAGGCGATCAGCACATAGCTGATCATATCGATGATGGTGGTCACCGAGCTCATCATGGTGCCCACGATGTCGGTGTAGGTTATCACCTTCGCGTCCTCGCCTTCGGCCTCCATGCGGTCGTTGTACCGGTCGAGCACGTCAATCACGCCCTGCTTGGAGTCGAAATCGCGCGCGTAGATGTCTATCTCGGCAGGCTTGTCGAGCTCGGCGTAATCGAGCTTCGCCAAGTTGCTATCGAACGTGGCAGCGGTGCTGGACATCATGGACATGATGAGCTCGGTCAGCTCATCTTCGGTCATGTCGAACCGGAATGCCTCTTTGAACGCCTCGGTGTCGATGCTCATGGCGCTCGACATGTTGGCGGCCAGCTGGTTCATAGAGCGGGTCATGGCTGTGGTCACCGCCGCGCGCATCTGCTTGGACAGCGCCTCCATCAGCTGCCCCATGTACTGGGTCAGATAGTCGTTGAGGTACTTCTCCATCGCCGCCTGCTGAGCCTGCTGCTGCCCCTGCATAGCGCTCATATCCACCAGCCCGTCGGCCATGGCCTTCTGCACGATGGCCTGAGCGCGCGGCAGCGCCATGTATTGGCGGATCATGGCGGACGTATCGGTGCTCGGCGTCACCTCGCCCGCTTTCAGAGCCTGCTGGAAGTCGGCCATCAGCTGGTTGACCATCCGATCGGCTACGTGCTGGTCTATCTTCACGCCGGACATATCAGGGCTGCCCTCGCTCTCGCCGGGCGCCTGGCCGTCCATCTGCGAGAGATCGAGCTGCGGCTTCGGCAGCGTGGACGAATCGAAGTCGATATCGAGCCCCGACAGGTCCAATCTCAGCTTGCTCGCATCGAACTTGAACGCCGCCGACAGCGCTCCCTCATCCACGGTGAAGAGATCCCCCATATCGAAGTCGCTCGACGAGCCGTCTTCGGCTTCCTCAGCGAAGGTCTTCCCGTTGAACACATCGACCGCGGGCTCCGCCATCTGGTCCTTCACGATCTGCGTGCGCCCCGACTCCTCTATGATGTGCTCCACCATATCGGACGGGTACAGCACCCCGTTGCCGAGCACCATGACGTTCGCATCGGGCTTCGCCGCCAAGATGCCCACGATGCGCACCTCTTCCGCACCGTCGACGAGGCTCTTCATGTAGGCTTCGTCCTCGCGCTTGTCCACCCACACGCCGTAGCCCTCGTCGTACTGGTAGAAGTCGGCGGCCGTCACCAGCTTCATGCGCACGTCCAATATGTCGTCGTAGCTGATGTCCATCTCGTCCATGGGAGCGTCTATCTCTTCGTTGCTCACGAAGGCGCGCACCATGTCGTCGAGCTCCTGATCGTCGCGCAGGCCGAGCGAGTACAGGAACACGTCGGGTATCTTGCCGGTCGAGCCCAGCGCCAGTATGCACTCGTTGTAGTTCTCGGGCATATGGCCGGCCAGGATGTCGTAATTCTCGCTGATGGTGTCCATGTCGCCTGGCATCTCCCCGAACACGTCCACGTTCATCATCATCATGGACGAGAACGAGTTACCGGTCGACTCTCCCCCCATCCCCATGGCTTGGAAGGAGAGGTTGGGGTTGATCTGACGCACGCCCTCTGACGTGTCGGCGTCGAAGATATGCGGCGTCACATTGTAGGAGCAGTGGATGCTCTTCGCGTATTCATCGATGCCGCTCTCGGGCGACTCGAGGTATTCCTTGAGGGAGCGCAAGTCGTTCGACTGGACGCCGTCGAACATGCTGGTGACCATCTTCGTCTCGTGCAGGATGCCCGCGCCATCGCCTTCGGCCGTCGCGCTGGGCTGGTCGCCATCCCCGTCGCCGCTACCGCTATCGCTGAGCGACATGTTGCTGGCCATGTAGCTGGTTATATCGAAGCCCGTGTCCATGACCTGCAACGGGTAGACCGCCAGCGTCTCCTCCTCCACGCTGGCGATGTAGTTGTTCACGCCGTTCGCCAACGACAGGATGGCCGCGATGCCGATGATGCCGATGGAGCCGGCGAAGGCCGTCATGATGGTACGGCCCTTCTTCGTCATCAGGTTATTGAACGACAGCGACAGCGCCGTCAGGAAGCTCATGGATGTACGGCGCGGCTGCTTCGCCGACACGCGCGCGAGCTCCTCGGGCGTCGGCGCATACGGGTCGGTGTCGGCCAGGATATGCCCGTCGGCCAGGTTCACGATGCGCGTCGCATACGCATCGGCCAGCTCCGGGTTATGCGTCACCATGACGACCAGCCGGTCGGAAGCTATCTCGCACAAAAGCTCCATGATCTGGATGCTGGTCTTGCTGTCGAGCGCGCCGGTCGGCTCGTCGGCGAGCAGGATCTCCGGGTCGTTGATGAGCGCGCGGGCGATGGCCACGCGCTGCATCTGGCCGCCCGAGAGCTGGCTCGGCTTCTTGTTCACATGATCGCCCAGCCCCACGCGCTCGAGCGCGTCCACCGCGCGGCGGCGACGCTCCTCGCGCCCCACGCCCGACAGCGTCAGCGCCAGTTCCACGTTCGCCAACACCGTCTGATGCGGGATGAGGTTATAGCTCTGGAACACGAACCCGATGCGATTATTGCGGAAGGTGTCCCAATCGCGGTCTTTGTAGTCTTTGGTGGAGATGCCGTCGATGACGAGGTCGCCCGAGTCGTAGTGATCGAGGCCGCCCACGATGTTCAGCAACGTGGTCTTACCCGAGCCGCTCGGCCCCAGGATGGCGGCGAATTCGTTATCGCGGAAGCTGATGGACACATCGTCCAACGCGACCTGCGTGAAATCGCCCGTAGTGTATGACTTACGGATATCTTTGAGCTGTAGCATGCGTATCCTCTTCGCGTACGATCATCTCGCCTCTCGCTATAGAGGATACAGGAAAACCGCCGCCGCTCTAGCAACTTCGGTTTGCAATGGAAGAAACCACCGGTTTCCCACGCACGCCGCGCCGGGCTGCCAGCGCCGTCAGCACGAGCGCATAGAAAAGGGGGCTCCGTGACGGAGCCCCCTGAAAAGGCGCCTAGCGGGAAAGGCTATCGCTGCGCCTGCTCGAAGTCGAAGGCCGTCTCGGCCGCTTCGGCTGCCGCCTGCTCGTCGCCCATCGCGTCAAAGTCCTCCACTGAGGCCTCAGCCTCGGCCATCGCCTCTTGCTCGATGCGGTCCAGATCCGCCTGGGCTGCTGCTGCCTTGCCTGCTTCTTCCTTCTTGAATGCATCCATCGTGGTCACCATGATGGGCCTCCTTCGCTCGATCGGCTCTCTTAGGTGATTCCGATTATAGGCGGCAGCCTAGCGCGCCTCGCGGCGCTGCCGCATCATGCGACCATCTGTAAGAGCGACGTTGTCATGCCGTTATACGCAGCGCTAGCGGTACAGCGTCTCCAAGTTGGCGAGCAGCATGTTCAAGTAGGCGTTGCGGCCGGTCTGCGGCGTCAGGTGCGTGCCGTCGCCGTCGAAGTACTCGTCGTGACCCATGCTGTTCGCATACCAATCGAGCACTTCCACGTTGGGGTTGTTCGCCGCCAGGGTGTAGATATGCTTGTTGTTCTCGTCTTGCAGCGTCGCCGCCGAGCCGCTGCGGGTGTTCGCCACGAACACCATCTTGCCCTCCGGCACCGCAGAGAGCATCTCGTTCAGCTCATCTATGGTGTTCGTCCCGTTCGTGGACAGCTCGAACACCACCACCGGGCCGTTCCAGCCCTGGTCGAGGTAGCCTTTGAAGATGTCGATGCCCGCCGCGATGCGCCGGTTGTAATCGGCATCGAGGATGGCCTTCGGGAACATCTCAGAGAACCCGCCATAGACCTGCTCGCTGAATGCGGCGCTCACCGAGTCGCCCACCATGATGAACTGCGTGTTGCGCGCCTTCTCCTGGGGGCTGTCGCCCGGCGTGTCCACCAGCTGTTGCAGCGTCTCGTCCGACAGCGCGGCCAGCGCCGGGTTCGCGCCGAGCTGCGCCAGCATCTCCTCGCGCGTCATGCGCACCACGATCTCCTCGGGCTGCTGGGGCTGCTCGCTCTCGGCGCCCTCGCCCTCGGCGCTGCTGCCATCCATCGCGCCCTCGGGCACGATGGCTTCCACGTCGGTCTCTTGCGCCTGATGCTGCTGCGTCGCGGTGTCGGGCACCGTTATCAGGAAGTACGCACCCCCGCCCAGCAGCGCTGCCGCCAGCACCAGCTGCACCACGTGCTTGCGCAGCACCGCGCCCCACGTGGTCAGGCCGTCATGCACGCTATGCCACATACGCCCCAGGCACCCGCGGCGTATGGGCTGCTCCACCAGCGCATACGACACCGATGCCACCGCCACGATCACCAGCATCTGCACCAGATACAGCAAAGGGAACGTCTCGCTCGCGCTGTTGTAATCGTTCATCAGCAGCAAGAGCGGGAAATGCCAGATGTAGATGCCATACGATATCTTCCCGAGCCACACCATCGGCCACACCGACAGCCACCGCGAGATGAGGTTCTTCGGGTTCACCAGCGCCATGATGACCAGCGCGGTCAGCACCGACACCAGCAGCAGCCCGCCGTAATACAGGAACGGCGAATACGTGTTCACGAGCACCATGCACACGATGATGCCCGCGAGCGCTACGAGCCCTGCCCGGCCCACCAGCCGCCGCGCCTGCGGCGTGAGCCCCTTGCGGCCTAAGCCGCGCAGCCGCTTCTCAGGGAACGCGAATGCCAGCCACACGCCTATCAGCAGCGAGAACGCGCGCGTGTCGGTACCGTAATAGACGCGCGTGGGGTCGGCTGCGGGGTCGTAGAGGATCACCATGAGCAGCACCGATGCCGCCGCCAGGCCGAGCACGCAGCGCTGTATCATGCGCTTGCGCACCTTGTTGCGGAACAGCAGGAGCAAGATGGGCGGCCATACCAGGTAGAACTGCTCCTCGATGGCCAGCGACCAGAAATGCGTCACCGGCGACGGCGCGCCCGCCGCTTCGAAATAGCTCTGGTCGAGGAATATGTACCACCAATTCGTGAACCAGAACAGCGCAGCCAGCAGGTCGCGCCGCAGCTTCGTCAGCAGATCGGGCGCCAGAAGCCCCGTGAGCACCGCGACGGTCAGCAGGCAGAACACGATAGCGGGCAGCAAACGGCGGATGCGGTGCATCCAGAACCGAGGCAGGTCGATGGTGCTCGTCTCGCGCCATTCCCGGATGAGCAGGCCGGTTATCAGGTAGCCCGACAGCACGAAGAACAGCGTCACGCCCAGAAGGCCGCTCGGCAGCACGCCGGGCACCATGTGGTAGAGCACCACCGCGAGCACCGCGATGGCGCGCAGGCCATCTAAAGCCGGGATGTATCTCGAATGCGTCACTGTGCTAGCCTGTTCGCTGATCTCTTCGGAACGGAGCGTGCCGTCCTGCGCGGGCGCTGCCATACCGTCGAGCCCTCTCAGCGATAGCTCTCCATGAGGGAGCGGAACGCCGGCATGCTGCGCTCGATGGTATCGCGCGCGATGCAGTACGAAAGCCGCACCCAACCCTGCACCCCGAAGCTGTCGGAGGGCACCAGCAGCAGCTCGAAGCCCTTCGCCCGCTCGCTGAACGCGACCGCGTCCGGCTCCAGCGCGCGCACCCACAGGTAGAACGCGCCTTCGGGTTCCACGTATTCATAGCCCAGCTGCGCGAGGCCCTGCGTCAGCAGCTCGCGGTTCTGGGCGTATGTCTTCACATCGCTCGGCGTGCCCAGGCACTCCGCGATGACGCGTTGCAGCATCACCGGCGCGCAGATGTAGCCGAGCGCGCGCCCCGCGCCCGCTACGGCCGTGCTGATGGCCTGCGCGTCGGGCATGCGGTCGCTCACATAGATGTAGCCGATGCGCTCGCCCGGCAGCGAGAGCGACTTGCTGAACGAATAGCACACGATGGTGTCGGCGTAGAGGCTCGGCACATACGGCACCTCAGCGCCGTAGGTTATCTCGCGGTACGGCTCGTCAGCCACCAGGAAGATGCGCCGCCCCAGCTCCTCTTCCTTGCGCGCCAGCATGGCGCTGAGCTCGGTCAGGCTCCCGCGCGTGTACACGGCGCCCACCGGGTTGTTCGGGCTGTTGATGATGATGGCGCTCGTGCGCTCGCCGATGGCCGCCTCTATGGCCGCCACATCGGGCTGGAAGCTGGGCACGCTGGCCGGCACCTCCACCAGATCGCACCCGGCGGTATGCGCCCACGTGCGGTACTCGGGGAAGTACGGAGCGATGGCTATGACCTCATCGCCCGGCTCGCAGACAGCCGACAGCGTGATGGCGATAGCAGAGGATGCGCCCGAGGTGACATACACATTGCCCGGCGTAGCGGGAAAGCCGAATGCGCGCTCGATATAGCTGGCTATGGCGCGGCGCACCGCAGGGTCGCCCGGACTCGGCGTGTACTCATGCGCCACCACCGGGTCGCCCGCTAGCTGCTCCTCGAAGGCCCGCTGCACGCACTGCGGAGCCGGCACGCTGGGGTTGCCTATGCTGTAGTCGAATACGTTCTGAGCGCCTATCTCGGCTTTGCGCTGCATGCCGTACGCGAACAGCTCGCGAATCTTGTTGGGTTCATCGCCCAGATCGAACATCTTCTGGTTGATCATGCTGGTCGATCCTTCGTTTCTGCTTCATTTCCAGACCTGCGCCGCCCGCAGGGGCGACGGAAATCCCACAATGAGCCATTGTACCCCGCATGGCCGCATAAAACGACCACAGAGCAGCAAGAGTATAATTCCAAGGCATCAACTGCGAAGCGAAGGAGACGACATGTCAGAGCTGAAGGTCATGCTGGTGAATTGCAGCCCGCACGAGCGGGGCACCACGAACCGCGCGCTGGACGAGGTAGCGCGCGCGCTTACCGACGATGGCATCGGGGTCGGGCGCTTCTGGGTGGGCGCGAAGCCCATCGCCGGCTGCATCGGCTGCGGGTACTGCGCGAAGCACGAGGGCGAATGCACCTTCCACGACGTGGTGAACGAGTTCAACCACGAAGCCGCGGACTACGACGGCTTCGTGTTCGGCACCTCGGTGCACTACGCAGCGGGCACCGGCGCGGCCACCTCGTTCATGGACCGCTCGTTCTACTCGCAAGCGAAAGGCGGCCTCGATATCTACCCGTTCAAGCCGGGTGCTGCGGTGGTGGCCGCGCGCCGCGGCGGCTGCTCGTCCACCTTCGACCAGCTGAACAAGTACTTCACCGTGCTCCAGATGCCCATCATCTCGTCGGTGTATTGGAACATGGTCTACGGCACGAACGCCGAAGAAGCCGAGCAAGACGCCGAGGGCATGCGCACCATGCGCACGCTGGGGCACAACATGGCCTACCACCTGAAATGCAAGCAGGCCGGCGAGGCCGCTGGTATCCTGCCGCCCGCACCCGAACCGCCCGCACGCACGAACTTCATCCGCTAACGAGCAGAACTGGTAGCAAGGTACGCTTCGAAACAACGTTCGGGCGACTTCCGAACACTAACTTGCCACGCGCAAAGTGCGTATATTTAAAACATGAGGCGAATGAAGCGCACGAAAAAGAGGCCGTAACAAAAAGGTGCAATACCTAAGCAGTCTCCGCCGGCTTTCGCTATTTTGGTGTGTTTGTGGCAGAAAAAACGGGCCAGTAGACGAGTAGCCGCAGAATGTGCCTCTTTACGAAAAACATGCTGCATGGTTTTGCCCGTTCAGCAGGTTGCGAGAACGTCGCATCTTTCCAAGACCTCGCCTAACTCGTCTACTAGCCCGCTTTTTCTGCCACAAACACACCAAAATAGCGAAAGCCGGCGAAAAGAGTGCAATGTATCACGTTTGTTTTAGCCTCTTTTGAGCAGCGAGAACAATTCGTCGGAGCGTTATTCCAAAGCGCGCCTTGCGGACAACCCTTATTTACCTATCTCGTCGAGCTTTTTGTGGCTGTTCTCGTGCGAGAGGATCATCGCCACCAGTGCCACGGCAGCCACCGCCACCATGTACCACGCCGGCGCCAGCGTGCTGCCCGTGGCCGCTATCAGCGCGGTGCCGATCATAGCCGCCGTGCCGCCGAAGATAGCGTTCGCCATATTGAAGCTCAGCGCGAATCCGGTGTAGCGCACATCGGTGGGGAACGTCTCGGTCAGGTAGCTAGAGAGGGTGCCGTCGTTGATGGTGAGCACGAAGCACATCACCAGCTCGACGCCCAGCACCACGAAGAACTGCGCCGTGTTCAGCAGCATGAACGCCGGCACTGTGAGCACAACGAACAGGATGCAGGCGATGATGAGCATCTTCTTGCGGCCGAAGCGGTCGGACACCTTGCCGGAGATGAAGATGAACGCGATATAGGCCACGAGCGATATGGTGGTGGCCAGCTGCGACTCGTCAGCCGGCATGCCCACCGCTGTCTCCAGATACGTGGGCAGATAGGTCAGCACGGCGTAGAAGCCCACCGCGTTCAGCATGCAGGCGCCGAATGACACCAGGAGCTCGCGCAGGTGGTTCCGGCACAGGTCGCGCACGGGGTGCTGCACCTCTTTCTCCTTGGCGGAGAGGCCGTCTTGCATAGCCTGATACGTCGGCGAATCCTCCAGGCGCGTGCGGATATAGTGGGCTATCAGCCCGAGCGGCCCCGCCAGCAGGAACGGGATGCGCCAGCCCCACGCGTTCACCGCTTCCTGGGGCATGAAGATGGTCATCAGCGTTGCGAGCGTGGAGCCCACGAGCAGGCCCACCGCGGTCGAGGCGGGCACGAGCGAGCAGTACAGGCCGCGCTTGCTCTGCGGCGCGTACTCGGCCAGGAACGTAGCCGCACCGGCGTACTCGCCCGCAGCGGAGAAGCCCTGCACCATGCGCAGCAGCAACAGCAGCAGCGGCGCACCTAGACCGATCGCCGCATACGTAGGCAAACAGCCGATCAGGAACGTGGCGCCCGACATGAGGAAGATGCTCACCGACAGCGCCCACTTGCGCCCCTTCTTGTCGCCCAAGCTCCCCCAGAACAGAGCGCCCAGCGGGCGCATGACGAACGACACCGCGAACACGGCGAACGTGCTTATGAGCGCCGCCGTGGGGTCTTCCGACGAGAAGAACACCGCAGCGATGACCGTGGCGAAATACGAATACGACGCGTAGTCGAACCATTCGATGAAGTTCCCTAGAAACGACGAGACGGCGACGCGCTTGATGGTAGCGCCGTCGTTCAACTCGGGCCTGGTTGCGGTAGCGTCTGCGGCAGTATCTGCCATGATGGAGCCTCCCTCCGCGCGCGCCGCCAGCAGGCGGATGGACGCGCCTATGCGCCTGCCCAGCGCAGGCGCTCTGCCATATGGGCTTCGGGGGCTTGTCGAACAACCAATCTACGGATCATTGCCGATGCGCTGCCTTCGCGCTGAAACGGCCTTGCGTCGCGTCCGCGCATTCCATGCCGTACGCCGCGCAAACCCACCAATGATCTGCTGACTGCCTGTTGACTCAGCTCAAGCCCCAGCGCCCGACTCGATGATACCGGGAAAAGCGCCGTTGTGCGCGCGAAACCGCCACCAGGGGCAAAACGCATCTGAACGGCGCGCTACTCGTTCGATTTCAGGCTCTCCACCATATTCACCTTCGCCAGCTTGGGCCGCATGGCCAGCATGACGATCACGGCGAACACGATGGTCACCACCACAGCCATCACGTAGCTCGTAACGTGGATGTCGCGGCCGAACATCACGTAATCGACCTCGGCGGTGCTGATGACGGACCCCGCCAGCACCACGCCGAACCCGAGCCCCACGAGCGCACCCAGCAGCGTCAGCAGGATGGTCTCGCGGTAGATGTACAGATCGACCTCGCGCGAGGTGAATCCCAGCACTTTCAAGGTGGCTATCTCGCGCTGACGCTCGGTTATGTTGATGTTCGTCAGGTTGTACAGCACGATGAACGCCAGCACCGCAGCAGCCACCACCAGCACCACCACGATCATGTTCACGCTGCGCAGCATCGTGCGATAGCTATCGATCGTCTCGTCGTTGAACGCCACGGTCTTCACGCTGGGCACCGCAGCAGCGGCCTCGCGGAAGGCGGCGTGAGCCTCGGAGCCGCCATCAACGATGCCCACCATGGTGCTGTACACCGGCGCGCTGCCGAAGGCACGCTCGTAGCCCTGCGGCGTCAGGAACACGTAGTTGGCGATGTAATTCTCGATGATGCCCGACACCGTAACGGTACGCACATCGCTGGTGGCGTTGCCCATCAGGTCTTGCTCGGCCAGCGTCAGCATGTCGCCCACGCCCACGCCGAGCACGCGCCCCAGCTTCTCAGTTATCACCGCTCCGTCGCCTTCCAGCGCCACGGGCACATGCCCCTCGCGCGTACGGAACACCCACATGCTGTCGTAGCTGGCCGGGTCTTCCGGCACCACCAGCGACACCTGCACGTCGGCCTTGTCCGGGCCGCTCGCCAGCAGCGCCTCAGACTGCTCGAAGGCGCTCGCGCTCGCCAGGTCGCTCAGCTGCTCGCGCGCCTCGGGCGAGAGCGCATCATCGGCTGTCACTTCCACGTTGTAGAGCTTCGTGACGCCGAACTGCTTGTCAATGATGTCGTTAATGGAATCTTGCAGCGCCAGCCCCGTCAGCAGCAGCCCTGTGCAGCCGGCGATACCGATCACGGTCATCACCAGGCGCTTCTTGTAACGGAAGATGTTGCGGAACGTCACCTTCCACGAGAACGACAGGCGCCGCCACAGCGGGCCGATGCGCTCCATCAGGATGCGCTTGCCCTCCTTCGGGGCACGCGGGCGCATCAGGTTCGCGGGCGCCTCGCGCAGGGTGCTGGCCGCGGCAGCCCACGTGGCCAGCAGCGTGATGCCCACGCCCATGGCGCCAGACGTGAGCGCGATGGGCACATCGATGGGCATGATGGCGCCGTGCGGCACGCTGTAGATGATAGCGTACGCCTCCATGATGACCGGAGGCAGCACCAACGAGAGCACGATGATGCCGAACGCTGCGCCGGTGGCCGAGGCAGCGGCTGCGTAGGTGAGGTACTTCGAGGTGATGCGCGCCCGTGAATAGCCGAGCGCTTTGAACGTGCCGATGAGCGTGCGCTCCTCCTCCACCATGCGCGTCATGGTGGTGAGCGCCACGAGCGCCGCCACGAGGAAGAAGATGAACGGGAAGAACGCGGCGATATTGTCGACGCGGTCGGCATCGGAGGAGAAGCTAACGGCGCCGGGATTCTTCGTGCGATCCATGACGAGCCACTCGGGCATTTCGATAGCGTCGATGTCGGCTTGCGCGCGGGCGAGCTCAGCCTCGGCATCAGCGAAGGAGCTGTCGGCCTCAGCACGGCCAGCCTCGTAGTCGGCTAGGCCCGTCTCGTACTCGGCGCGACCGCTTGCGAGCTGATCGCGCCCGCTCGCAAGCTGGGCTGCGGCGTTCGAAAGCTCGGCGCTGGCGGCAGAGAGTTGCGCATCCGCCTGAGTGCGCTGCTGTGCCAGCTCGGTGCGACCGACGGCGAGCTGCTGCTCACCTTGCGCCACCCGAGCGAGACCGGCGTCTACCTTTGCGCTCCCAGCATCCACCTGAGCGATGCCCTCTTCCACTTGGCTCAAGCCGTCACTCAACTGCTTGAGCCCCGCCTGGGCCTGCGCAAGGCCAGCGCGGGCAGCCACCAGCTGCTGCTGCAGCACCGCGTTGCCGGGATCAGCCGCAGCCGCCTGCTCGAGCTGCGCCACCTGCTGTTGCAGCTGCGTAGCCTGCGTTTGCGCCGCCTGCTGCTGCGTCTTGAGCTGCCGTTGCTGCTCTACCAGCTGCTGGCGCTGTGCTTGGAGTTGTTGTGCCTGGGCGGTCAACTGCTGCTTGTTGGAAGCGAGCTGCGTCGCCTGAGAATCTATCTGCTTCTGGGCATCAGCCAGTTTCTGCGCGGCGCTCGCACGCTCGCGCGTCAGCTTCGCCGCGCCCTGGTCGTAATCGCGCTGACCGCTCGCAAGCTGCTGCTCGCTCGACGCTATCTGCGCCTGCGCGTCATCCAACTTGGCGCGTGCATCGGCCAGTTCGCCTTCCGCATCGGCTCGCTCGGCCTCGTATGTGGCGCGCGCCTCATCCAGCTCAGCCTGCGCCTCGGCTTTGATGTCGGCCAACCGCCGCTGCTCGCACGCCGCAGCGATGCCGTTCACGCGCTCGACCACCGCATCCACCGCCTGCTGATACGCATCGCTTCCCGCACGCTCAGCCTGCGCGCCCGCCACCAGCAGATACGCCTCCGAGAAGGGCAGGTCAGCCGCGAAATCGTTCGCTGGCACATACATGAACTGCTCGATGCTGCCCGACCCGAGCGACGTGGCGCCCATAGCCGTCGACCCCGCATACAAAGGCGAGCTAGCGTACCCCACGATGGTGTATTCGCGCACGCGCAGCGTATCATCCACATCCTGCGCGCCCTCGACCACGCGCACGGTATCGCCCAGCTCAGTGGGCGAGCTCATGACCCGATCAGACGAGATGATGCACTCCCCCGATGCCGTGGGCCAGCGCCCCTCGTGCAGCTGCAACCGGTTCAGCGAGTTCGGCCGCGCCAGCACCTCGACGGCCTGCTGCTCGGTCTGCACCACCGGGAAGGCCTCCTGCACGCTGCCCGCCTCATCCACGGGGAGCGTAGCCGTCACATAGGGCAGCGAGTGCATGCGCACCGCGTACTGCTCATCGCCGATGTCAGCCAGCACGTCGCATTCGAAAGCGCCTTCCACCTCCTCGACGCCCTCCACCGCGCGAAGCGCATCCAGATCGGCCCGCACAAGGCCCATCGTGGACACTACGCGCACATCCATCAGCTGCGTCTCGTCGTAATAGGCATCGGCCGACAGGTCCATGTCGGGCGCCGTCATGCGCAGCCCCGCGTAGAAGCCGCACCCCAGCGCCACGATGCCCGCTATGGCCAAGAAGCGCCCGAGCGACCCGCTGATCGACCGGACGATATTCTTATCGAATGCGCCTGCCCCCATCGCTGCCGCCGGCGTCCGTCACCACACCAGCGTGTCAGCCGATGCGGGATGCTCGTTCAACTCCACCGCCGCCACGCTGCCCTCGCGCACATGGATGACGCGGTCGGCGATGTCGCAGAACACCGAGTTATGCGTCACCACCACCACGGTGCGCCCGGTCTGGCGGCACGTGTCCTGCAGCAGCTTCAAGATGGCCTTGCCCGTCTCGAAATCGAGCGCGCCAGTGGGCTCGTCGCACAGCAGCAGCTTCGGATTCTTCGCCAGCGCCCGCGCGATGGACACGCGCTGCTGCTCGCCGCCTGAGAGCTGCCCCGGGAAGTTGCCCGCGCGCGCCGCCAGCCCCACATCGGACAGCACTGCATCGGCCGGCAGCGGGTCGCGGCATATCTGGCTCGCGAGCTCCACATTCTCGCGCGCGGTCAGGTTCTGCACCAGGTTGTAGAACTGGAATACGAAGCCGATATCGTAACGGCGGTAATCGGTCAGCTGCCGCGCGTTGTAGCTGCTCACCTCTTCACCATCCAGCAAGATGGTACCCGAGGTGCAGCTATCCATGCCGCCCAGCATGTTCAGCACAGTGGTCTTGCCTGCGCCCGACGGCCCCACGATCACCACGAACTCCCCGCGCTCGATGGAGAACGACATATCGCGCACGGCGGCGACTTCCACCTCACCCATGTGGTAGACCTTGCTCACATCTCGAAACTCCACGAACGCCACGCGCCACCCCCTGACCGACCGGCTCTCGCGCCCGCTGCGACTGCGCAATCGCGCCACGCGCACAGCGAACCTCAGCTCAATACGATGAATCTTCCATCTTATTATGCACGTTTGCTCGTGCACTCACGACTACGGCAGCCACTTTGCATTCTTTCTGCCGATGAGTTGAAATGGAGGAAGGGTTCAGGGGATCATCAGTCGACGGGGCTGGTGGCGGGCTCGGCAGGAGCCTGACCCACCACCAGCGAGCATCGATGTCAGTCTTCAGGGGTCGCATCCTCGCGCTTGCGGCGGAAGACGATAGCGCACCCGAGCGCACCGCACGCCACTGCGGCCAGCGCCAGCAGCATGGCCGAGGCATTATCGCCGGTCTGGGCCAGGCTCTGCAGCGTGCGAACGCCGCGCGCGATGGCTGAGTTCGAGCCTGCGGTAGATGCGGTCCGGAAGTTCGCCACCACCTCGCAAGAGCGCTCTACTTTCATAGTATAGGTGGTGGATGCCGGCACCGTGCGCGTCCCCTCAGCATCGGTGATGGTCACCGATACCGGCTGATAACCCACCTCGGGCTTCAAGGTGAACACGGCCGTCGCTCCGGGCTGATAGCGGCGCTCACCCGCTGGGCTGATCTGCCCATGGCCCGATGCCGAAGCCGTTACCGTCACCAGTCCTGCCGGGGTTTAATTGCATGGTGGATTATAGTGCCTCTTTGCAGCAGGTACTCGTAATGGCTGCTTGCGACCCATCGCGACTTTACCTGATTTCGTCTTCCTGTGGCAGAAAAAGTCACCTAGTAGACGAGTTGAGCTCGTCATATGCAGCGCCATTAGAACCAAGAATCGCTCTAGCGGGGGAAACCTTTATTCATTCTTGGGCCTCAAACGACGATTTCATGAAGAGTCGTCTACTAGGTGTGTTTTTCTGCCACAGGAAACCAAAAACGCGCGAGCTCGGTATTGTGCACTCGATTTTTCTTGAAAATCCGCCCTTCGTGGGAATTTTGACGAAAATGTATGATCCCCTTACATCGTTTGATCGGTATTCAAAATGCTCTCCGAAACAAATGCCAGTTCAGGAACGTGCGAGCAATCTTACAGAGCACGCAGGATACTCAAAACCAACCCTGCGCGGGTAAGAATCATACATTTTCGTCATTTTTTCCCACGAACAACAGCTCTCAGCAAAAATCTATGCTTGTCCCCTCTATACGGGGGCCTCAGATATATCCGCCATCACACAAGGCGGTCGCCAGCTGTGGGCGACCATGATTACGCCACGATCGACATCTTGCCATCACCTGCTGAGTACGCCCGTGTTCCTTATGGTGCAACATGCGCAGCTAATTGGCTTACGAACTACAACATCCGCGCCTTCAAGATCGGCCTCTTCGCCGGTCCGATCATTCAGCTATTCCGAGGTATTCGGGAAGGTATTCCTGCAGGAGGGGCAGAGCGAAGCGGACTTTGCCTCGAGATGAGAGCTCTATTATGCCGCGCTCTATGAGGCGCCTGCGGTATTGGGAGGCATAGCTGTCGGTTTGACCCATGCGCTTTGCAATCTCGCTCGTGAATGATTCGGGAACATCCGGGAGCATCGCGGTGAGAAATCGAATATCGCCCTCGGAGAGCTCATTCAGGGTAGAATCGAGCACGCGAGTACGCATGTCAACCTTAGCGCGTTCGATGCCGGCTTCGACGTGAGCGATCGTTATCTCTGGCCGATCCCCAGCAGCTTGCCATGAACGACCGCCGGCCAGCTGCATCATGAACGGAAACCTATCGCTTATGGCAACGGCTGAGCGCAGCGCTTCATCGGTGAAGCTCTTCTCCGCCAAGGCGGCGGGCTGCCGCATGGCTAGGCTGATGTCCAAATCAGGAATCCGGCCCAGGCGGTCCCAGGTGGTACTGGCTTGCGCGACGCAGGAACGAAACCGATTTGTCGTCGAGCAGTGAAGAGACTTCCGCAGGCAACCCGGCCACCGAAATTCGGTGTGAACGGGTTGGCTCCCATGCGATTCCCCTTGGCTTTTAGAAAGTGGTTACTTTCCAAAGTAAACGCAACCCCTGGGGGTGTGGGCTCCTCTTTCAGG
>CAJTXX010000021.1 GCA_910584145.1 uncultured Eggerthellaceae bacterium
CATCCAGGTGACCAACGGCGCCTTGACGTGCGGGCAGAGCGGCTATGGCGGCTTCGTCACCGGATGGATGCTCAACGGCTCCATGGAGGACATCTACGTGCAGGGCACCCTTGCCGCCTCAGGGCCCAAATGCGGTGGCATGCTCGGCGCCCTTGCGGGTTCGGGCCAGCTGAACCGCTGCATATCGAAGGTCGACCTGACCTCTGTCGCCCAGAGCGCGGCGCCGAACGTAGGCGTGCTGCTGGGTGATATCGAGGCGGACAACAAAGGCAACTACGATGCCGAGAGCACGCGGGTGTCCAATTGCATCGGGCTAGGGAAGCCTGGGCCGCTGCAAACAAGCCCCCAGGAATTCCCTGCTAATGCTGCTTGGCGCCTAGCAGGCTACACGGCTGAGGGGGCGGCTAGCGCCTTCCGGAACTGCTACGAGGATACAGCTTACCTGCACGGGCGAACCTTGACGAAGGACGAAGCCGCAGACGTGTCTTATGCGAGGAGCACTCTTTACATTGGCGCTTTCGAGGGCGGCCTTCGTCTTTCGAACGGCTACGCCTTCCCTAACTTGCGCAACGAGGCTACGTATAAGGCGTGGGGATTCAGCGAGGATACATGGGAGTTCGATCCCACCATCAACGCGGGCTATCCGGTCCTGCGGTTCGAGGGGGACAAGCAGGCGTTCTACGACTACGACATGGACTGCAAGCTGGACTTCAAGAACGAGAAGCTTCTGTGCTGGGGTTCGGACTTCGATCGAACGAAGGTGGGTATTCACAACCTGCCGTATCGGCACTGGAGAGACGGCGTATGGCATGATGAGAAATACTCATCTATACCGCCTGACATGTTCTCTTCCATCACCGAAAACCCTGATAGCGTCGATCTTTCTGAGATAATCGAATATGAGAATTTTCCGAACGACGAGACCGCGTTCAAGGGCACGCGCTCAGTGAGCCTATTCTACAATACGCGCTTTTCGGGCAAGCCTTACAGCTTCGAGAAGACGGTCGAGATACCACCGCGGCTCGAGATGGACTGCGCCGACCGCGTGCGCGGCGTGCGTGCGGGCACCGATGGCATGGGCGCCATCCACTTCGCGTCCATCGGCGTGTATAAGCCATCCGACCTCGAGTACCGTCCGGTTGCTGCGGAGGGTGCGGGCAACGGTGCCGAAGCTGCGGCGAGCGATACCATCTGGATTCCCATGACATCCGCCATCACGCCCGTGGCGCCGGGCACCTACGAGGTGCGCATCGCCGCCACCGACCACTCGTTCGCGTCCTATTCCAAGCAGATCGTGGTGGACGAGCGCGACCCCGATTCGCTCATGCACCCCTTGGTGCTCGACGCGAACGGCGGCACTTGGGTGCAGGCTGGCAAGGTTCCCGTGGAATACAACAGCGAGGAGACGCTGGTGTTGCCGACGGGTTCCGACATCATCCGCAACGGTTATACGTTCGGTGGCTGGTACGAGAGCGACGATTTCAGCGGCTCGCCCGTTGAGCAGATCGATCCAGGCGAGGAAGAGCCCATCACGCTGTATGCGTGCTGGAGCCCCAACACCTATACGGTCAGGCTCAACCTCCACGGCGGGGCATTCACCAGTCTGGCTGACAGGGTCACATCGTACGTGGCGGGTATGGGCGCTGCGCTTGCCGCCCCCGTTCGCGCAGGGTATGCATTCGCTGGCTGGTTCGAGAACGAGCAGTGCGAGGGAGACGCCGTCAGCGCTATAGGCGTGTTCGACTTCGGCGACAAGGAGCTGTGGGCGAAGTGGGACCCGCTCACGTATAGCGTGGCCCTCGACCTCATGGGCGGCGCGCTCACTGAGGGCATGTCGGATTCGCTCGCTTATCAGTCGGGCACGGGCATCGTCCTGCCCACTGCCGACGATGTGACGCGCTTGGGCTACGCGTTCGCTGGCTGGTTCGACAATGCGGCCTATGCTGGCTCTCCTATAACGGCCATCACGGAGACCGATTTCGGCGACAAGCAGCTCTGGGCCAAGTGGACGACCATCCTCTACGGGGTGTCGCTCGAGAAGAACCAGGGTGCGCTGAAGGTGGGCGAGCACGATGTGTTCAGCTATCAGTTCGGCTTCGGGGTGGCGCTGCCCGAGCTGGAGCGCGGCGGGTACGAGTTCGGCGGCTGGTATGCCAGCGAAGACTTCTCGGGAACCCCGGTGAAGGCCATCGGGCCCGACGAGACAGGCGAGCGCACGTTCTGGGCGAAGTGGACGCCGAACACCTACGAGATCATCTACAACCTGGGCTCCGACCATAAGGGAGACACGCCGCCCGAGAGCATCGACCTGAGCCCTTACGAAAGCTATACCGTGGGCACCGGCCTTACGTTGCCTGCGGTCGACGTCATGGTGTGGGACGGCCACGACTTCGCGGGATGGTATGACAGCGCTACGTTCGAGGGCAGCCCGATCGCTGAGATATCCATGAGCGACTACGGCGATGTCACCCTACATGCCCGCTGGGCGAGCGATGCCTGCGTGCTGTCCTTCCACGAGAACGGCGGGGTGTTCGCTATGACGCCGCAGACGGTCTACGAATTCGGCGCCGATGGTTTCGCTGAGGGCAGCACGGTCGCCCTGCCGGGTGCGGCGGACATAGCGCGCAACGGCTGCATCTTCGAAGGCTGGTACGACAATGCCGACTTCAACGGCCAGCCGCTCGACAGCGTGGAGCTGGTGCGGGGGAACATCGACCTGTTCGCGAAGTGGGCTGCGGTGGAGTATGGCATCGCCTACGAGCTGAACGGCGGCGCGTGGGCTGCGGGCTACACGGCGCCCAGCAGCTATACGGCCGTTGCGGGCGCTGTGAGCCTGCCCGATGCGGCTACCGTGGTGCGCGATGGCTTCGTGTTCGACGGCTGGTTCGCCGATGCTGCCCTTGAGGGTGGGCCGGTGACGGAGATAGCTCAGGGAACCACAGGCGACCTGACGTTCTATGCTGGCTGGCGGGAGCCGGAGCCGGCTCCTGACCCCGACCCGGAGCCTGATCATGACCCCAACCCGGAACCGGGGCCTGATGCTCCGCGACTCGAGATCATCTCGCTCGCTATCGGCGACCTGGGCGATCAGGCCATCGCGTGGGATGCGAACGGCTATGCCAAGATCGAGGTGCCCGCGTCGAAGGTGCCCGCTAAGGCCGAGGATTTCGCCATCGAGGTGCCCGAGGGCATTGCGTATGAGATCGTGAAGCGCACGGAGCGCCCGCTTCGCTGGATGGCGGCCTTCGCGGAGCCGTTCCGAGAGGAAGCCAGCGCGTCGGCGATCTGGGATATCACGCTGAGGAGCATCGCCGATCCGTCTGCGGAGAAGGGCTATGTGCTCGAGATCGTGCCGGTGGCTGAAGGACAGGAGCCCACGCCGTCACCGACACCGACACCGACGCCGACTCCTAACCCAGAGCCTGCACCAACGCCGACGCCCACCCCGGAGCCGGCACCGACGCCGGCACCGACGCCTGCGTCTCCTGTTGAAGGCACCCAGCTAGCGATGACTGGGGACGACGCTCCTAGCGTCTTCGCCGCGCTCGGGGTCGTCGGGCTATTCGCGCTGGTGATGGCTCTGGTGGCGCGCCGCCGCTACAGCCGCACATAGGAGGCGGCGCAGTCAGGCGCTCGCGTAGCTGGAAGAGCCGGCGGAATACGAAAGATGGTTCAGAAGGGCGTCCGAAAGGGGCGCCCTTCGCGTTCTCGGCGGCTCCTTTCCAGCAGGGATGGCAGCAGTGGGAGATGGAGCATCCTCCCCAGCTGGGGCGAGGCTTCTCCTCTCCTGAACCGAACGCGACTCGTCAAGGTCGCTCTGGGAGAGCGGTTGGGGGTCGCGCTTAGTGCGAGAGCCTCCCTTCCGAAAGCGGTCTGCATAGTTTATGAAAAGCGGCCGTTCTGCGGGCACTTCAACGCTGATATTTGGTATATAGAGAGTGCCTGAAAAGGCTGATGCAATGGGAGCGCTCCTCGGAGCGGATGTACGCAAGAAGAAAAAAGTTTTCACGCAGCAAGGGACGGCTCAATGAAAACGCTAATCGAAGAACTCGCTGGAGCGTAGCGTCGCTATTCTCCTTTCGGCGTACCTGAGGGCGTGTCCTGCGCATTGCTTGATAACGGGTAGCAAGCCGATCTGCTCAGGGTATGCACCCGGCCGGGAGGCCGTGTGCGGCAGATCGTTGGGGACAAGGGATATGTGATATGGGAAAGAACGGGTTGCTCAGACGAACGCTCTCAGTGGCTCTGGCGGCGGGGCTGGCGGTTACGCTGGTGCCGGTCGGGGCGATATCGTTCGCAGAAGAGGTGGCGGCATCCTCCGGCGGCACCGAGCAGGCGGCCGGCAGCGCAGCGGCGGAAAGCTCTGCACTGCCTGCGGAAGGCGCGATGCCCGAGGGCGCTGTGCCCGGCGATGGGGGCTCTGCTGCTGATGCAGCCGACAACGTCGAAGAGGGCGATGCTGGAGCACCGCTGCCGGATGGCGCGCTTCCCGACAGCCCATCGGAGGACGGCCTGGTCGATGAGCTCGCCGCACCCGACGATCTGCTCGTCGATGAGAAGGTTCGCAGCGTGAGCATCCCCGCCACGGTGGAGCAGGTGAGCCCTCTATATCTCTGGCAGTTCCCTAATGCGGTCTCCATCGTGGTGGATGAGGGGAATACGGCATTCGCTGCGCATAAGGGCATCTTGTACACCGCTGACTTCAAGACGCTCGTCGCGGCGCCGCTCGGCATCGGGCCTGAGGTGGTGCTGGCGCCCGGATGCGAGCAGATAGCCGCGGGTGCGTTCCGCGGTGTCAGCGGCATCGAGCGCATCCAGGCGAGCAGCGTGGTGCAGAGCATCTTCACCAGCGCAACTGACACCAGCGAAGAGGCCGCCGGCTATATCGGGCCTGACGTGGACGAGGCGGAGCTGAGCGCGTTCGCGCCGCAGACGGTGCGAGACGCGATAGTGCAGCTTGACGTCGATCCCGACGATGCCATCGAGGCGGCTTTCGCATGGCGCACTGCTGGCTTCCATAACGTGCAGGTGCCCGAGGCGCCGTCCGAGGCCGACCCGGAAGCCGACGAGGATGCCGCTACTGATGCCGCTGCCGATGGGGTTGATGAACCAGACGATGCGGACGGCTCCGCCGACCACGAGGCCGCTGCCGATACTGCCGTCGACGATGCGGGCAGCACCGGTGGCGCCGCACCTGACGACGGCGCGGCGCCTGCTGTGCCGGTGGAGGTGCTCGACACCGAGAAGCCCCTGGAGCACGCGCCTCAGCCCGCACCGCGCCCGCAGGTCATAACCGGTGAGTACGACATCCTGGGCACCAGCATCGATAACGCCCCAGAACCCGACCGCGTGATAACCTCGGAGGATGTCATGTCGTACGAGGTGCCCATCGTCGGGCAGGCAGACGATGCAACGGCGCCCTCCGCCACCCCCGATGGCGGCGCCGCAGCCGAGCCGGCCGAGATCGAGAGCGCAGGAGCAGAGCAGGCCGAACCCGAGAACGCCGACGAAGGCGAAGAGCTCGAAGGCGGAGAGGACAGCGTCCCCAATGGCGACGCACCGAAAGCCGCAGCGGACGGACAGGGCGAGCCCGAAGAGAACGCCGATGTAGAAGACGCGGAAGCCGTCGGAGCGTCTGGCAAAACCCTCATCTCCGCGCAGCCGAAAGCGGCGAAGGCGACCGGAGCGGTGCTCGACTTCGCCGGAGCCGTCGCTCAGTCGGAGGAGCTGTCGACCTCTCTCCGTGCTGCGGTGCCAGATATCCCGTCGATGAAGACGACGACGATCAACGCGAACGGGGGCACCATCTCCTATTTCTTCATCAACGGGAATCCGCAGAATGCTGACGGGACGATCAATTGGGGGTCGGAGAACGCGATCAAGGATAGCCACAGGACTCCCGGTGGGGTGCTCGATGATTTCAAGCATCGAGGAGGAGGGAACGTAGGCGGGGGCGGTAGCGGCACTCATGGCTATTTCCATACCCGGAAGAAGAGCGATACCTATCAGCAGGCCGGGATAAAGGGCGAAGGCACCTACCTGGATGGCTCCGAGAAAGTGCAGCTCTACTATGTGAATCTTCATGTCACTCGGGCGTACTACAGCTTCGTCAAGTGGACGATCGGCAAGAACGGGGCGGTTTATGAAAAGGAGCCCTCCGGGAAGCTCGATGGGGAGACGATCTATGCGCATTGGAGCCCTGTTCCCTATACGCTCACATTCAATGCGAATGGAGGCACATTCGCGAATGGCCTTTCGAGCGTCCAGACATCTTTTAACGTGGAGACTGACGGAGCGGCTCTACCTTTCTGGAACCCTGGCTCCACTCCGACCAGGGCCGGATATGCCTTCAAGGGATTCCGCTACTATGGCTCGGAGGGAAGCTCGTGGGGGGCTGGCAACATAGCTGACCCGAGCACCGCATGGAATGGTCAGACATACGCTCCGTACTACCAATTCACGGGCACGGGCTACCACGGCGACGTGACTGCGGTCGCCCAATGGGAGCCTATCAACTACACGCTGACCTTCGATGCTGATGGGGGCGAGTTCTCCGATGGGACCACGGCGAACAAGAGCGTCATCTACAACATCGAGACCACGTCGATCGAGCTGGGCTACACGGATAGCACCGGAGAAGTCGCATCGTTGCGCCCCACGAAGGAAGGCTATGAGTTCGTGGGTTGGATGGTGAGCGGCGAGATCATAACCCTGAACAAGCTCGGATGGGACGATGGCGGCACACGGGTCGAATATGTAGAGAACGCACCTGTCTTGTGGGGCGCGATAGATAATAAATGGCACACCATATACGGCAACGGCGTATTCAACGCGCTCTGGATGAGCAGGGTGACGCTTGTAGCCGATGATCCGCCGAGCGGGGATCATCACATTGTGGACTGGGTTTACTACTATCCCGGATATGGGTACCTCTCTGAGTGGCTGAGCGGCTGGGATATCCATGAGGCGCAGGTTCAGGCAGGAGGAACACGGTTCGCCAACGCAGCCAACTTCGCCTCTGTTACGCTCACGGAGCCTCGGCAAGCTGGCGGCTATACCTTCAAGGGGTATCACACTAAGGGGGGCTCCGGCGGCAGCCCGAGATTGACGAGCGAGGGGAAGCTCGCCGCGTGGGATGTCGTCGATGGGGAGACCACATGGTACACCCAATGGGAGGCTATCGCATACACCATAACGCTCGATGCGGGCGGCGGTGCGCTCGATGCCAAGCGGATCGAGTACAGAAGGGGCATCGAGGGCGAGCTCATCGGCTCGCAGCAGGGCACTGAGGAACTCGGGTATATACCACATCGTCCGAACTGGGACTTCGTCGGGTGGCGTGCGACGAGCGTGCCTTCGACGGTGACGAGCGCGCGCCCGACGAGCGGCGTCCCATACGCGAACATGTATCTGTCGACGGACGATTACGGCGATATCTCCTTCCGGGCGGTCTGGCGCGCCAAGATCACGCTCGACGGCAATGCGCCAACGTGGCCGAAGCCGTCGAAGGTGACGCAGAGCACATCATCGCTCTACTATTACGACGGCTATGGGTTCAGCTTCACGCGTTACGCGTCGGGCTCGAGCGGGTTCGGGGATGCCGATAACTTCTATGCTGCCGGGTCGGCCATGCTCGCCGAGGGCGACGCGTTCACAAAGCCGACCTGCGACGATGCGGGCTGGCTCTACGATGGTTATGGTACCGCAGATGGCAAGACGACCCGCTATGTCCGCAGCGACGGCCTGCTGTCCAGCACGACCATCGTCGGGAATGCGACCTGGTATGCGTGGTAGGCACCGCGCTCGTATACCGCGACGCTCGATGCGGGCCCTGGGACGCAGGAGGAGCCGCGCGCCATCTCGTTCCATTATGGCGATACGAAGCTGCCCGGGGTTCAGGAGCTGTACATCTATCCTGCTCCGACGTATGAGGGGTGGATATTCGACGGATATTATCTGAACGGCGTTCGATACTATAAAGAGACGGAAGATATCAGTTGGTCCGATAGCTTGGAAGGCATCGATAACCCTGAGCATCCGCTGTTGGGCGATTGCACGCTCACGGCACGCTGGGTGCGGGATATCCCCATCGACGCTAACGGTGGGACGAGCGCTGCGGTGCCGACCATCCGGGCTACGTACGGCGAGCAGTTGCCGGCGACGGCGCAGGCGCAGCTCCCCTCGTCGCCCACGACGAGCCCGAAGGGCGTCACGTGGACGCTGGCGGGCCTGTATAGCAGCAAGGTAGATGCGGAGGCGACGCAGTACTACGACGGCACGGGCGACCGGAAGCACGATATCATCATCCGCAGCACCACGCCGAGCAAGGTCTACGCGCGCTGGCAGCGCACGGTGGCGGTGGACGCGAACGGCGGCACCGGCAGCGCTAGCGTATCGGTGACCAAGGGGCAGGTAGCTGAGCTGCACGTGGAGGGCACCCTAGAGCGCACGGGCTACAGCCTGCGCGGCTATTACGAGAAGAGCGACGCGGAGGCTCCCGGCAGCAAGTACTTCGACGAGACGGGAGCTGCGACGGCTATCAGCCGCGACGTGACGGTTCCCGCTACCGTCTATGCGCAATGGAGCCCGGATGAATCGATCATCGCGTTCGACCTGCATGGCGGCAAGGACGGCCCGGCGAACATCGTGGGCGCCACCGATCGCACCATCGCCGATCGCACGCTGCCCGCTAAGCAGCCGGTGAAGCCGAACTACCTGTTCGCCGGTTGGTGGACAGAGGCGGAAGGCGGCGAAGAGCTGACCAAGCTACCCGAGAAGTACCCGGCAGGCGGCATCACCTACCATGCGCATTGGACGCTGAAACCGCTTTCGAGCATAACGTTCAAGGCTGAGTTCGGCGGCGCGGTGGAGGTGGACGGTCAGGAAGCGGCAACGTATACGCAAAGCGACATCATGCCCGATACGGGCATGGCCGTCGCGGTTTCTGCGGTGCCCGATATGGGCTATCGGTTCGCGGGGTGGTTCGATGAAGAGGGCGAGCAGGTGTCGGCCACGCAGACCGGCTGGGTGGCTGGGCGCCCGAGCGGCGGCTGGCCGGCGAGCACCACCTACACAGCGCGCTTCGAGCAAGGCGGTTACACCATAACCTACCGGTGCGCGGCATGCGGCGAGCTCGACCGCGCCGAGACGCCGGCGTGCAGCCACGTGAACAGCTTGGCCGCGCTGCCCGGCGGCTTCCAGCTCAGCGATGTGGAGGACGGCCCTGTTACGGTGGGCGCGCCTGAGATGCTGCCGTACTACGCGTTCGCCGGGTACAGCGGCACCGACCTGGCAGGTGATGCCAACACGACCATAACCTTGGACAGCGCCCATCTGGGCGACAAGGCGTATACCATCCATGCGCGCCCGGTCGACTACACCCTCGTGCTCGACGCGGCGGGTGGCTCCTGGGCGGCGCTCGGCGCCGAGAGCGGGTATGCGGTCGCGGGCGAGCGCGCCAGCCGTGCGTTCAACGTGCAGACCGGCGCGTTCCAGCTGCCGGTGCCCCAGCGTGCCGGCTTCACCTTCGACCATTGGGAACGCGACGGGGCGCGTGCGGGCGCTACGTTCATCCCGGGGCCCGCGAACTATGGCGATGCGGTGCTGGTGGCGGCATGGGTGCCGCAGAGCGAGCGCGCCTATCAGATAACCTACCTGCTCAGCGACACGCAGGGCCCGGATGCGGGCTGGATAGCCGACGAGGACGCCGTCTACAACTACGGGGAAGATGACGAGGTGTCACTGCCCATACCGCAGCGGGTGGGCTACGACTTCGCGGGGTGGACCGAGGAATCGGAGCTGCCGACCGATCAACTGGTCATCCGCGGCAACACCCCGCAGATGGCGGTGTTCATCGACGCGGGCCATGCGGGCGACCGCATCTTCCGGGCGCATTGGAGGCCGCATGAGTACGACGTGATCTACGACTTGGCCGGCGGCGCATGGGGCGACCCGCAACCGGCGCTGCGCCAGACCTTCGTCTACGACAAGGATGTGCCCATCGCCCGGGCGCCGGGCCGCGCATCGTATGCGTTCAAGCACTGGGAGGTAGAGGGCGCCACGGGCGCTGCGGCGCGCCTGCATCCGAACGAGGTGCTCGTGCGGGCGAACCTGATAGCGAAGGTGGGCACTGCTGCCGATGACGATGGTACGGCGACGAACGTCGGAACCGTGACGCTCACGGCGGTGTGGACACCGCGCATATCCTTCGATGTGGGCGTGGCTGGCGAAGGCATGCATATGGGCTTGAAACTGGCGGCGGGGGACGGTACGAACCCGTTCAGCACCAACGAGCAGGAGAACTGGGGCACGGCGACCCTCACCAATCGCACCGATGCGCGCATCAAGGTGATATCGGCCATGCCCAGCGCCTCGGTCGATTACGGCCGGCTGACCGATAACGCGCTGCGGGTGTTCCGCGACCGTGTGAGCATGGGCCAGGCATCGTTCACCGTGCGCCCGGTCGAAGGCGCGCTGCTGCTGATGACCATTCCCAAGTTCGGCATCGCCAGCAGTGCGGGCGGGGCGTTGCTGCCCGACAGCCACGGGCTGCCCTATTCCTACGGTTGGATGATGGAACCTGCGGGGGCAGAAGGTGCCGATCTGAAGCTGTATTACCAGTTGAACATGGGCGCGCTGACACCCGAGGATGTGCGCCTCAGCGACACGGCGAGCCTGGAGGTCGCAGGCGTGCGCTTCGCGGTGGCGCTGGTCGATGAACAGGAGGATGCAGACGATGCAGCCTAACGGATACAAGCGAGCGAAGTATCGGGCTCCCCGCCGGGCCTCGGAGGGCGCGCCTTCCGCGTCCGAGGAGCGCAGAGAGGCGGAACCGCTGCGGGAAGCGCCCGCACGACGGGTGGATGCAACGCCTGAGCAGCCTTCGGCGGATGCCGGGCGCGCATCGGCGGCCAAGAGCGCGCAGGGCGCGGCTCCACGGCAAGACCCGTTCGCGCGCGGGGAAGGACCAGAGCGGCACTCGGCTGCGAAGGGGCAGCCGGGTCGTGCAGAGGCGGCGGCCCGGGGCGGCCGGCGCAAGCGGGTGGCGCTCATCGTGGGCATCGTGGCGGTGCTGGTGGCGGCAGCGGCGCTCGTAGCTGCGCTGCTGCATACCTTCGGCGCTGACGATGTGTACGATAGCGCCGCCGTCGACGGCCAGGCGCCCTACAAGACGCCCGAAGAGGTGCAGGAAGAGCTCGACCGGGTGGTGCGCGACGGCATGTTCAACATCAGCATCGTCAGCTCCATCGAGTTCGCCAGCGCCGATGCGCCCGGCAAGGCATACATAGAGAACGTGCCCGCGAACAAGTACTGCATGCAGGTGACGATAACTGACGATGCATCAGGCGAGGTGCTCTACGAGAGCGGCGTGCTGCGGCCCAATCAATGCATAGAGGACATAACGCTGGCGAAGCCGTTGGCACCAGGCACGCATCAGGCCACCGCCACGTTCACGGCGCTCGATGCTGAGACGCTCGACGAGGTGGGGGAGACGGCGGCCCAGATAGCCCTGGTGGTGAACCAGTAGCGCGACCGAGTGCGCGCGGTGCGGAGGAGCATATGGGAATGAGGAGCAAAGCGATAGGATGCGCGCTCAGCGCGGCGCTGGCAGCAGCGGCGCCCGCAGCGGCGCTGGCCGATACGGGCACGGGCAGCAGCACGGCCGACACGCCGGTCTATCTCGACGTGGAGCGTGCGGTGCTGCGGGTGGCCGTGCCAATGGACCTGCGCCTGGTGGCTCCCGCGGCGGGCGGCGCGCTGGCGTGCCCGTCCGACGGGGTGTATGGAGTGTGGAACTATTCCACGAACACTGCGGTGTTCATCAACAAAGTGGAAGCGGTCTATAACGAGCGGGCTAACGCGCACGGCGCGCGCTGGCGCCTCGTGGACGATGCGAGCCTGGTGGGCCCGTACCGCGAGACGGACGGCGCCGAGCTGGCGAACCTGATGGTGGTGATGGAAGCGCCGCATGCCGAGGGCGGCGCCGATGCCTTCACGCTCGACGCCGAGCACCCGACGATGCCCGCGGCGGACAGCGCGTGGCGCATCGGGAAGGCGCAGCCGGCGGCTGCGGGCGCGGCGGTCGAGGGCGTCATGTTCCCGCTGAACTTCCAGGCGGATGCGTGCGCGTCTTCCATCGTGCGCGATGCGCCGCAAGCGCTGCGGATGAGCCAAGGCGATGCCGCGCTGGGGATAGACCCCGCAGCGGCCTTCCGCTTGAGATTCACGATAACCACGGTGCGGCCATAGCAGGCCGCGAGGTGCGACAGAGGGAAGCCGATGAAGAGGATAGCGAAGAGATGGTTGGCGTGGGTGTTCAGCTACGGGGCAGACGGGCAGGCGCGCGAGCCTTTGCTGTGCACGGTGCGCGCCGACCGCACGGGGCAGCTCTACGTCGCCTTCGAGGTGACCGAGCTGGGCGCATTCGGTGTGGCGAAGTACCATTCCGCCGATCAGGTGACGGTGATAGCGCGGGCGGTGGGCAACGGGTTCATCAACTACGAGGGCCGGTATGCGTGGCCGCGGCAGGACAGCGTGCGCTACGTCTTCACGCCGGTGGAGGGGTGCCGGATCGCTGCGGTGACGGCCGAGACGATGGCCGGGCCGATCGAGGTGCCCGCGGTGGCGGTGCAGCTGGGCTACTACGACCTCGACCTGGCGCAGGTGCCGAGCAGCGTCGACCAGGTGCGCCTGACCGCTGTGTTCGCCGAGGACCCGCACGGCGGCGGGCCGGATGAGCCGGGCCCGGGCGGTCCTGACGACCCCGGCAAACCCGACCCGGGCGGCCCCGATGGCCCCGGTCCCGGTGGCACCGACCCTGCGGTGAAGGTGACGGTGACGCCGGTGGTGGTGCCCGGCGCCGACAACCGCAAGCATGGCAGCATATCGCCGGGTACGCCGGTGCAGGTGACCAAGGGCGATTCGCTGGTGTTCTCGCTGCGCCCTGATGCTGGCTGGCGCGTGTCGCGGGTGGAGGTGAACGGCGTGGTGCTGGCCGAGGCGGCCATCTCCAGCATCGAGCTGCGCGACATCCAAGCCGACACCGAGCTGCGCGTCATGTTCACGCAGAAGACGCAGGCCGATGCGGTGCCGCCGATAGGCCGCCCCGTCCACACGCTACGCTCGCTCGCTGCGGCCGGCAAGACGCTCGCCCAGACCGGCGATACCGCGTTGGTGACCTTCACCGGGCTTGCCGCCACCGCCTGCGCTGCGGCGGGCGTCGCCGTCCTGATAGCTGCTCGCCGCCGCGAGCGCGAGGGGCAGGCCCGCTAGGCGCTGCTCCTCCTAGTGCGCCGTCGCGCCCGTCGGTTTGAAACGCTTTCGATACGGCCGGCGCGGCGTGCGGCTCGCCGCCGGGTGCATTCCGTACCATGAGGGCATCGGAGCCCGATGGAAGAGAGGCACCTCATGGCGAGCACGACCGGAACGAAGCCGCACGCAACCACCAAAGCTGACGCCACCGAAGCGGCGTATGCCAACGCCCACATCTCGCAAGCCGGCGTAGACGCGTCGCCCAAGACGGGCGAGCGTGAGACGCTCTCCGGCATGCAGGCGGCCTCGTATGCCGCATATGCGCTGTCGGATGCAGCCACTATCTTCCCCATAACGCCGGCATCGCACATGTCCGAGCAGATCGAAGCGTGGTCGGTCGAAGGCCGCGAGAACCTGATGGGCGCGCCGGTGCAGGTGAAGGAGATGCAATCTGAGAAAGGGGCCGCGGGCGCTCTGCATGGCTGCCTGTCGGGCGGCGCGCTGGCGTCCACCTTCACGGCGAGCCAGGGCCTGCTGCTCATGATCCCCAACATGTACAAGATATCCGGCGAGCTGCTGCCGGGGGTGTTCCATGTGACGTGCCGTGCGCTCGCGGCGCATGCGCTGTCCATCTTCGGCGACCACCAAGACCTCATGGCGGTGCGCGCCACTGGCTGCGCCATGCTGGGCTCGTCCAGCGTGCAGGAGTGCATGGACTTGTCGCTGGTGGCGCACCTGTCGGCCATCGACGGCAGCCTGCCCTTCGTGCACTTCTTCGACGGCTTCCGCACTTCCGATGAGATATCCACCATCGAGGTGATCGACCAGGCGGACATGGGCCGCTTGGTCGACTGGGACGCCGTGCGGCGCTTCCGCGCTCGCGCGATGGACCCGCTGCATCCGAACATCCGCGGTACCGCGCAAGATTCCGACATCTACTTCCAGAACCGCGAGGCGCCGAACCGCTTCTACGATGCCCTGCCCGGCATCGTGCAGGCGAACATGGACAAGGTGGCGCAGCTGACTGGGCGCGCCTACCACCTGTTCGACTACGTGGGCGCTCCCGACGCCGAGCGCATCATCGTCAGCATGGGCTCGAGCTGCGATGTGGTGGAGGAGACGGTCGACTGGCTGGTGGCCAAGGGCGAGAAGGTGGGCGCGGTGAAGGTGCGCCTGTACCGGCCCTTCGACGCGAGCGCCCTCATGGCGGCCATCCCACCTACGGCGAAGGTGCTCTGCGCGCTCGACCGCACGAAGGAGCCGGGCAGCCTCGGCGAGCCGCTGTTGCAGGACTTGGCGCTTGCCGTGCTCGACTCCGGGCGCGCGGGGATGCGCGTCATCGGCGGGCGCTACGGGCTCTCCTCGAAGGATTTCACGCCTGCGATGGTGTGCGCCGTGTTCGAGAACATGGCCGCCGCCGAGCCGAAGGCGCGCTTCATCGTCGGCATCACCGACGATCTGACGCACTTGTCGCTTCCCGTGGGGCCCGAGCCCGCGACGCTTCCCGCCGGCATCAGCCAGAGCGTGTTCTACGGCTTCGGCAGCGACGGCACGGTGGGCGCCAACAAGCAGGCTGCGCGCATCTTGGGCGCGAGCGACGGCGTGTGGGTGCAGGAGTACAGCTGGTTCGACAGCAAGAAGTCGGGCGGCCTGACCATAAGTTACCTGCGCTTGGGCAGCGCGCCCATCCGCTCGCCGTACCTGATACGCGACGCCGGATACGTGGCCTGCCATAAGGATATCTACGTGACGCGCGGCTACCCCATGACCGACCCGCTGGCCGACGGCGGCGTGTTCGTGCTGAACTCCGGCTGGTCGCTGGCCGATATGGAGCGCGTGTTCCCGCCAGCGTTCAAGCGCGGCTTGGCTCGCAAGCACGCGCGGCTCTACAACATCGATGCGGCGAAGCTAGCGCAGGAGGTGGGGCTGGGCAGCCGTATCAACATGATAATGGAGACGGTGTTCCTGAAGCTGGCCGACGGCGTCGACCTCGATAAAGCCGTGCAGATGCTGAAAGATGACATCCAGGTGATGTATGCCAGCAAGGGAGCCGACGTGGTGCAGAAGAACCTGCGCGCCGTCGACGAGGCGCTGGCATCGCTCGAAGAGGTGGCGTATCCTGCCGCTTGGGCCGAGAGCGAAGACGCCGAGGAAGGCCCTGCGGTGCAGCCGGCAGGCTATGTCGAGCAGGTGCTGCGCCCGATGGAGCGCCTGCGCGGCGATGCGCTGCCCACCTCGCTGATGGATCCGGCGGGCTTCACACCCTCGGGCGGCAGCGTGCACGAGAAGCGCTGCGTGGCCTACGAGGTTCCCGAATGGCGGCCCGACAAGTGCATCCAGTGCTACCAGTGCTCGTTCGTGTGCCCGCACGCGGCCATCCGCCCCTATGTGGCCGCCGACGAGGAGCTGCGCGCCGCGCCAGAGGCGTATCAGACCATCCCCGCGCGCCATAAGGGGCTCGAGGGGCTGCGCTTCCGCATACAGGTCTACCCGGAAGACTGCGTGGGCTGCGGCAGCTGCGCGTTCAACTGCCCCGCGCCCGGCAAAGCGCTCGTCATGGAGCCGCTGGCGACGCAGCTGAGCACGCAGAAGGAGAACCTGAGCTTCGCGCAAGAGAACATCTCCGTGAAAGACGACCTGCTGCCCAAGACCGACGTGCCCGGCACGCAGCTCCAGCAGCCGCTGCTCGAGTTCAGCGCGTGCTGCGCCGGTTGCGGCGAGACGCCGCATGTGAAGCTGCTGACCCAGCTGTTCGGCGACCGCCTCATCATGGCGAACGCCACCGGCTGCTCGTCCATCTGGGGCGGGTACGCGCCGGCGCTCCCCTACACGGTGAACGAGCGCGGCCACGGCCCGGCCTGGGGCAATTCCCTGTTCGAGGACAACGCCGAGTACGGCTACGGCATCATGAAGGGCGTGAAGCTGCGCCGCGCGGCGCTGGTGGCCGACGTGCAGCGCGCCCTGGAGCAAGGCGGGCTGCCAGGGAACCTGCCGCATCTGATGCAAGCGTGGCTCGATGCGCGCGACGATGGCGACGCCTCGTGGGCAGCGGGGCAGGCGGTGCTCGATGAGCTGCGACCCATCGCCGGCGACGACCCGCTGCTCAGCCGCATCGTCGCGAATGCCGACATGTTCCAGAAGAAGTCCATCTGGGCGGTGGGCGGCGACGGCTGGGCCTTCGACATCGACTACGGCGGGCTCGACGAGGTGCTGGCCTCGGGCGAGAACATCAACGTGCTGGTGCTCGACACCGAGGGCTACTCGAACACCGGCGGCGAGATGAGCAAGGCTACGCAGCTGGGCAGTGTGAACTCGTTCGCGCTCGACGGCAAGGACACGCCGAAGAAGCGCCTCGGCCGCATGATGATGCAATACGACTACATATATGTGGCGCAGGTGTGCTTCGCGGCCGACATGCGCCAGCTCATACGCGCCATGCGCGAGGCCGACGCCTACGACGGCCCGAGCATCATCGTGGCGCTGTGCCCGTGCATCTCGTGGGGGCTGAAAGCCGGCATGGGCACGGCGACGGGCGCCTGCAAAGACGCGGTGAAGTCGGGCTACTGGACGCTCTGGCGCTTCAACCCCGAGCTGGCCGCGCAGGGTGAGGAGCCGCTCACCATCGACAGCGCCACGCCCGAGGGCGCTTCTGCTCTGCGCGAGTTCCTGATGGGCCAGAACCGCTTCGCCTCGCTGGCGGCGCGCAAGCCCGATCTGAGCGCGCGCTTGCAGAGCGAGCTGGCGAAAGAGCGCGCGGCGAACCGTGCGGAATTGGAGCGCATGCAGGGCTCGGCGTATTGACACGGCACCCTTGCGGCGTATAATGCGATTAGCACTCTCAACGTGAGAGTGCTAATCCATGAACGGAACAGGAATGCTCCACGCGGAACATGCTCTGACAGCACCTGACCGGGCATCTTCCGGCGAGCGCAGGTCGGGCGCGTGCCTGGCCCGTTGCTGCGGCGATGCTCCCCGTGAAGCATTTTGAAAGGAAAGGCGACCGATGAGGAAATTCAAGACAGAGAGCAAGAAGCTGCTCGATCTGATGATCAACAGCATCTACACCAACCGAGAGATATTCCTGCGCGAGCTCATATCGAACGCGTCCGACGCTGTGGACAAGCTCTACTTCCGCAGCCTCGTGGATGATACCTGCAAGATCAACCGCGCCGATCTGGCCATAACCGTGGGCTACGACGCCGATGCGCGCACCGTCACGGTGTCCGACAACGGCATCGGCATGGATAAAGACGAGCTCGACCGCAACCTGGGCACCATCGCTCACAGCGATTCGTTCGAGTTCAAGGCCGAGCGCGCCGATGCGGCCGATGGCGAGCCGGCGGCGGGCAAGGGCCTGGCCGACATGACCGATGTGGACATCATCGGGCAATTCGGCGTGGGCTTCTACAGCGCGTTCATGGTGGGCAAGCATGTGCGCGTCGTCAGCCGCGCATTCGGCAGCGACGAGGCATGGGCTTGGGAGAGCAACGGCGTCGACGGCTACACCATCGAGCCCGCCGAGCGCGCGAGCCACGGCACCGACGTCATCGTCTCGCTGAAAGACGACGCCGACGACGAGCGCTACGGCACCTTCGCCACCGAGCACGGCCTGCGCGAGCTCATCAAGCGCTACAGCAACTACGTGCGCTATCCCATTCAGATGGAGGTGACGAAGAGCCGCGAGCTGCCGCGCCCCGACGATGCGGGCGACGACTACAAGCCGCAGTTCGAGAACTACACCGAGCTGGAGACCATCAACTCCATGATCCCGATCTGGAAGCGCAAGAAGAGCGAGGTATCCGACGAGGAGTACCACGAGTTCTACAAGACCGACTTCCACGACTTCGAGGACCCGCTGCGCACCATGAGCCTGCATGCGGAAGGCGCGCTGACCTACGACGCGCTCATGTTCGTCCCCGCGCATGCGCCGTGGGACATGTGGTCGAAGGACTACAAGAAGGGCCTCGCGCTCTACAGCTCGGGCGTGCTCATCATGGACAAGTGCGAAGAGCTGGTACCTGACTATTTCAGCTTCGTGCGCGGCGTGGTCGATTCCGCCGATCTGACGCTGAACATCAGCCGCGAGACGCTCCAGCACAACGGCCAGCTGCGCGCCATCGCGCGGCGCCTGGAGAAGAAGGTGAAATCCGAGCTAACCAGCATGCTCGCCGACGACCGCGACGCATATGCGAAGTTCTTCGGCGAGTTCGGCCGTACCATGAAGTACGGTCTGTACAGCAGCTATGGCCAGGCGCGCGACGTGCTGGCCGACCTGCTCATCTTCTGGTCGGCGAAGGAGCAGCGCATGGTGACGCTGGCCGAGTACGCCGCCGCCGCGCCCGAGGGACAGGACGCCATCTTCTTCGCCGCGGGCGACTCGCGCGAGCGCTTGGCGCAGATGCCCATCGTCACCACGGTGCTGGCGAAGGGCTACGACGTGCTGCTGTGCGACGAGAACGTCGACGAGTTCTGCATGATGGCCCTCGGCGCCTACGAGGAGCCGGCGAGCGGCCTCGACGCTGACGAGCAGCCGAAAGCATGGCCGCTCAAGAACGTCGGTGGCGAGGACCTGGGCCTCACCACTGAAGAGGAGAAGAAAGAGGCCGAGGAGGCCACCGAGCAGAACGCCCCGCTGTTCGACGCTATGCGCGAGGCGCTTGATGGTAAGGTGCAGAAGGTGGTCGTATCCACCCGCCTGACTGACGCGCCGGTGGTGCTCACCACCGAAGGTGCGGTCAGCCTCCAGATGGCTCAGATGCTGAAGAGCCAGCCCGGCAACCAGGAAGGCGCGCCCGAGGCGCAGGTGGTCATGGAGGTGAACGCGAAGCACGCCGTGTTCGACGTGCTGAAGGCGGCGCAGGAGGCGGGGGACGCCGACAAGGTGCGCACCTACACGAGCATCCTCTACGACCAGGCCATGTTGGTGGAGGGCCTGCCCATCGACGACCCGCTGGCGTTCGCCCAAGCCATCAGCGAGCTGATGCGCTAGAGCGCGACCGACGCGCACTCTCTCTGCGGAAAGCGGCCTTCGGGCCGCTTTCTTCGTATGCACGCATTGACATCGCGCACCTATCCGCTCCTGGATTACATATGGTCAACACAAACCCCCTACAACGGTAACACCTCGCCCCGCTGAGCTCTGCACGCGCACGCACGGGGTATCTTCGATTCGTGGCAAACCGTGTCAGGACGCTGTGTAGCGGGCACGCATTCTAGCACCAGGAAAGAGAGGAGCGGTCATGAGCACAACTCAAACCATGTCTGCATCCAGCGCGCAGCCTGCAACAGTGCAGTCTGGCGCAGCGCAGACCCCGATCACTGCCAAGACGGCAGGACCTGCGAAGACGCTCGGCTTCTTCGGCTTCTTCGCTATCACCGCATCGATGGTGATGACGGTCTACGCATACCCGAATTTCGCATCTTCGGGCATGCATCTGATCTTCTTCCTCGTATTGGGCGGTGTGTTCTGGTTCCTCCCGGTCGCGCTCTGCGCGGCTGAGATGGCAACCGTGAAAGGCTGGGAGACCGGCGGCATCTTCGCGTGGGTCGGGAAGACCCTCGGCAAGCGCTGGGGTTTCGCGGCCCTGTTCTATCAGTGGTTCCAGATCACCGTCGGGTTCGTCACCATGGCGTTCTTCGTGCTGGCGGCGATATCCTTCATCGTGGGGTGGGACGCCTTGTACAACAACCCGCTCGTCATGTTCATAGGCGTCGCTGTCATCGTCTGGGCGCTCACGCTGACCCAGCTCGGTGGCACGAAGCTCACCGCGCGCATCGCTAAGATCGGCTTCTTCGGAGGCGTTCTGATCCCCGCCGTGGTGCTGCTGGTCGGCCTGATCGCTTACCTGGCAACGGGCGGCATCTCTCAGATCGATCTGGCAACCGCGAGCTACGTGCCCGACTTCACGAAGACCGGCACGCTCGTCATCTTCGCATCGTTCATCTTGGCGTTCGCAGGCGTTGAGGCGTCGGCATCGCACGTGAACGAGCTGAAGAACCCTGGCAAGATCTATCCATTGGTGATGATCGTGCTGTGCATCCTCACCATCGTGCTCGACACGCTCGGTGGCATGGCAGTAGCTATGACCATCCCGCTCTCTGAGCTCGAGGGCAATATGAGCCACGGCGTCATTGCGGCGTTCGCTGCCATCTTCGAGACGCATTTCCATGCTGGTTGGCTCGTGTACGTGGTGGCATTCCTGCTCGCTGCAGGCGTGCTCGCCGAGATATCCTCCTGGATCGTCGGCCCGTCACGTGCTCTGCTGGCAACCGCCGATGAGGGCATCCTGCCCAAGACGTTCGCTAAGACCAACAAGCACGGCGTCAGCGTCAAGACTGTCGTCATCCAAGGCATCATCGTCACCATCTGGGATGCGGTGCTCTGCGGTTCGATGGCGCTCTCCGGCGGCTCCAGCTCGTCGGTGGCCTATCTCACCGCAGTGGGCCTCACCGTGGTCATCTACCTGGTGGGTTACGTGCTCTTCTTCCTGGGCTACTTCAACCTGGCCCTGAAGAAGAAGGATCTGCCCCGCGTGTTCAACGTGTTCGGCAAGAGCACGGTGGGCAAGTGCATCATGGCGGGCGTCGGCTTGCTGGTGACGCTGTTCGCGCTCGTCATATCGTTCTTCCCGTCCAGCGAGCTGTCCTCGCAGGCCAACGTCGTCTACGTGATAACGCTGCTCGTATGCTGGGTCATCTCGGTGGCTATCCCGTTCATCATCTACGGGCTGCGTCATCACTGGGATGGCACGGTGAAGAAGTCCGACGCGGCATCGGGTACCGCGCGCCATGGTGGCCGCGCCGCGCACCATGCGGCTTGAGCGCTGCGGTATCTGCGGGAGGGCCGTCACGCAGGCGGCCGCTCCCGTCGATATAAATGAAAGACAAGGAAGCGAAAGACCCCATCGCAACCCCATTCACAGAGGCTGCACGACGAAAGGAAGCTCGAAATGACCATCAAAGACGTCAATCTAGTATCGACTGAGCAATTGGCTGAGATGAATTCTCAGACCGGGTATCTCAGCCCCATCTTCGGCTCCTACGCATCCGATGTGGAGATGCCCGAGGACAAGCTGAACCACGACCCGATCGAACCGCGCATCGCCAGCGAGATCATCCGCGAGTACCTCGGCACTGAGGGCAACGCGCATCAGAACCTCTGCACCTTCGTGCAGACCTACATGGAGCCCGAGGCTACCGAGCTGATGAAGGACACGCTGGAGAAGAACGCCATCGACAAGGATGAGTACCCCATGACCGCCGACCTGGAGAACCGGTGCGTGAAGATCATCCAGGACCTCTGGCATGCCGATCAGAACATGGAGCCGATGGGCACCTCCACCGTCGGGTCGTCTGAGGCCTGCATGCTGGGCGGCCTGTCCGCGCTGTTCCGCTGGAAGGCGCTGGCGAAGGCTGCCGGCATCGACATCTACTCGTCTCACCGCCCGAACCTGGTCATCACCTCTGGGTACCAGGTGTGCTGGGAGAAGTTCTGCCGCTACTGGGATATCGAGATGCGCGAGGTGCCGATGGACGCCGAGCATCTGTACATGACCCCGGACGAGTGCATGAAGTACGTTGACGACCACACCATCTGCGTGGTCTGCCTGCTCGGCATCACCTATACGGGCTGCTACGACGACATCAAGGGCGTCGACGCCGCGCTGACCGAATACAACAAGACCACCAACATGCCGGTGCGCATCCATGTCGACGCAGCATCCGGCGGCATGGTGGCGCCGTTCATCGAGCCCGACCTCGAGTGGGACTTCAGGCTTGAGAACGTGTGGTCCATCTCCACGTCCGGCCATAAGTACGGCCTGGTCTACCCGGGCATCGGCTGGATCATCTGGGGTCGCAAGGACGCCCTGCCCGAGGACCTGATCTTCTGGGTGAGCTATCTGGGCGGCCAGGAAGCCACGATGGCCATCAACTTCAGCCGCTCCGCATCGCAGATCGTGGGCCAGTACTACGTGTTCATGCGCAATGGCTTCGAGGGCTACAAGGAGATACAGCAGCGCACGATGGATGTGGCGCATCACCTGGTAGAGGGCATCAAGAAGCTCGGCATCTTCATCATGTACGAAGAGGCCTCCGAGATCCCCATCCTGTGCTGGAGCCTCGACCCGAAGGCCGGCAAGAAGTGGACGCTGTACGACCTGGACGATCGTCTGCGCATGCACGGCTGGCAGATACCGGCCTACCCGCTGCCGGCGAACATGCAGGATGTCACCTGCCAGCGTATCGTCACCCGTGCCGACCTGTCCATGACGATGGCCGACAAGTTCCTGAAGGACATGGAAGCCGAGATCAAGAACCTCGACAATGCTACCGTCATCGGCCAGCAGGATACGAACATCTCCACGAAGGCGTTCGACCACAGCGGGCGCTAGAGCTCTGGCGCATATCGCACACCGAGGGGCCGCTACGCGGCCCCTTTTTCGTGGTCGGAGAGGGAAGGAGTCGCTTTCCGGCAAGGCGGTGCGCTCGCGGGCTCGGCGCGGTGTCCAGCAGGATGCGGGCGAGCTGGCGGTCGCGGGTCGCCGACCGTGCCCAGCAGGAGCGCGGTCGGCAGCGAGGCTCCTGCCCGTTCGCCTGGCTGCGCGGGGTGCATGGGCGCAGGCTGCGCATTGCCGGCCGCGTGGCGGGGTTGACGTGCCGTTGTCGCCTGCGCGGGCGCGCCTGCGGCTCGCGGTGCCTCGTGGTACGCTTTATGCGTGTCGAAAACGAGGAGGCTGCATGTCAGGCGAACAGACTGTCGAGGTGCTATTCGCGCCGTCGTTCTCAGGGGTATCAGAAGATGCCCAGCACGCGGAAGCCGTCTGCGAGGTGGCGTGGGACCCGGCGTGGTTCACGCAGCCCAGCAGCCGGTTCAACATGGGCCTGGCCGCCGCTTCCATGGCGCTCGCCATGTCGGCCTGGCGCAATACGCAGCGCAACGAGTGCAAGTACGTGGAGGGGGCGCTCGCGGGCTTCGGCTTCCAAGACGCCGACGCCAGCGCGTTCGCGCACCGCAACGACCTCGACGCGAGCGACTTCGAGCGCGATGCCGACCTGGTGGCTTATGCCATGGGCCATCGGTTCGTGCGCGACGAGAGCGGTGCTATGGTGCCATTGGTAGCCATGGTGGTGCGAGGCACGTCGCATACGCTCGAATGGGCATCGGATGCGAATGTGGCCTCGGACGTGCGCGATGGCAACTACAACGTGGAGTACCACGAGGGCTTCGACGCCGCGGCCGACGAGGCATATGGGCAGCTGGCCCGCTACATGGCGCACCATGGGATAGACCTGCGCGCCGCCCGCATATGGATAACCGGTCACAGCCGGGGCGCTGCGGTGGCGAACCTCATCGGCGCGTTCCTGTGCGAATCGGGCGAGGTCGACCCGGAGCATGTGTTCACGTATGCTTTCGCCACGCCACCCGCCACGCGCCGCAAAGACACCGCGGATGAGGCGTTCGCCGGCATCTTCAACGTGGTCGACCCGGAAGACCTGATCGTGCGCATGCCGCTTGCGAGCTGGGGCTTCCGTCGGTTCGGCAGCACGTTCTACCTGCCGTCGCCTTGCACGGCCCACACCGCGCCGAGCGGCTATTTCGAGCGCGCCGCCCAGCTCTACCGCCAGTTCACGGGCACCGAGCGCCCGACGTTCGGCAGCCTCGGGCCGGTGCTTCATCTCGAAGGGCTCATCGCCGCGCTCTGTCCCACGCTCAGCGCCGCTTACGAGAAGGAGCGCCTGACGAAGCTCGGGCGCACCACGTTCGCCACGCTGTTCCGCGACCTCATGGCCATGAATGGCGAGAGCGGCGGCAAGAAGGCAGTCGATGCTGCGCGCGTGGGCCGGTTCGCGGTGGGGCCGTTCTGGCCGCTGCTGAAGCGGTTCGCGAAGGACGGCGCGATGAAGCATGCTCGCTCGGGCGCCCACGCGCAGGAGGGCTACCTGGCCCGCATGCTGGCCGCAGCTGAGCTGGGCGCCGATCTGCCGGCGAGCCTCGATGCGCGCACCACGTGCTTCACGGTGCACGGCGAGATAGACCTGACCGTGAAGGACGCATCGGGTGCGAAGGTGGCGAGCGTGTGGAAGGGCGCCGTGGAGCGCCTGGGCGACGTTGCCGGGAAGCTGCCCGTGTTCTACAACGACGATCTGAAAGCCACGAGCGTCTGGATGCCCCCGGACAGCCTCGATGGCTATACGATTGAGCTGCGCGACCGCGACGGGCGTTCGTTCGGCGTGACGGTGGCCGAGCAAGATGCGCTGGGCTACACGCGTTCGCAGGACGAGTACGGCCCGGTGAAGATCGGTGCGGGCGCCACGCTGCCGTGGTCGGAGCTGGCGCCGACGGCAGAGATGCGCCATACGAATCGCGGGCGCAACCTGCGCGTCTCGGTGCGCACGGAAGGCGCTAAGCGCTGCGACGCCGTGGGCGCCGAGTGCCTGAGCGCGGGCGACTGGGCGGTGGCGTATGCGTACGAGGGCCTGGGCGCCACGTTCAAGGGCTGGTACGCCGAGGGGCGCAACCCGAAGGTGGCCAAGCCCGATTGCACCTCGCGCGCCTACCGCATGCGCGTGGCCGACGATCGCGCGCTGGTGGCGGTGTTCGGGTAGCGCTGGCGCGGAGAAGGAGGGAGGGGGCCATGGCGCTCATCTATGTGGTGGAAGACGACGCCGCCCTGCGCGACGAGCTGGAGCGGCTGTTGCAGCTCCAAGGGTTCGAGGCGGCGCATTGTGATGACTTCTCCACCGCGGCGCAGGCGGCTGTGCGCTCCGGCGCCGATTGCGTGGTGCTCGATCTGAAGCTGCCCGGGGCCGACGGGTTGCAGATATGCCGCGATATCCGCGGCGCGTCGGAGGTGCCCATCATCATGCTCACCTCGTCAGAGAGCGAGTTCGACGAGGTGATGGCGCTCGGTCTGGGCGCCGACGACTACGTCACCAAGCCGTACCGGCCGGCCACGTTGCTGGCGCGCATCCAAGGCGTGCTGCGCCGTAGCGCCGTGCCCGCGCAGCCGGTGGTGAGCCACCGCGGCGTGCAGCTCGACGAGGCCGCCGGCGTGGTGGAGTTCGAGGGGCGCCGCGCCGAGCTGACCCGCAACGAGCTGCGCATCCTCCAGATGCTCATGCGCAATGCCGGACAGGTGGTCAGCCGCCAGCAATTGATGGTGCACCTCTGGGAGTCCGATTCGTTCATCGACGACAACACCCTCACGGTGAACGTGAATCGGCTGCGCCGCGCGCTGTCCGACATCGGCGTCGATGACGACTTCATAACCACGCGCCGCGGCTTAGGGTACGTGGTCTGATGTGCGACGACCACAGCAGCGCCGCACCGCGCTTCACCGTCGGGGGCTATCTGCGCGACTGCTGGCTCGCGCTGGTGCTCGGCGTTGTGTGCGCAGCCGGGCTGTACGGCATGGGCATGACGATGGGCGTCGGCATGCAGGGCGGCATCGCGCTCGGCGCGTTCGCGCTGATGTGCCTGATCGTAGCGCTCGTGTATGGCTATGCGCGGCGTGCGCGCTTCTGGCGCAGCGTGACAGCCTTGCGCGACGAGGCGGCCAGCACATGCGAGGTCTTGCCGCTGCTCGGAGAGCCCGCCTTCCTCGAAGGCCAGCTGGCATACGAGGCGCTGGAGCGCACAGCCGACCTCGCGAACATCGAGCTGACCGCCGCCCAGCGCGCTTCCGGCGAGTACGGCGAATACGTGGAGCTGTGGATACACGAGGCGAAGACGCCGGTAGCCGCGGCGAAGCTGGTGTTGGCGCGCATGAGCGGCCCCGAGGCCGATGCGCTCGTCCGCGAGCTGGAGCGTGTCGACGTCCAGATCGACCAAGCGCTGTACTATGCGCGCTCCACGGCGCTGCAAAAAGACTACGCCATCCGCGAGGTGCCGCTGGCAGCCGCCGCGCGCGAGGCTTGCAAGCGCCAAGCGCGCTTCCTCATAGAGAAGCAGGCCATCCCGCGCGTGGAGGTGCCCGACGACATGACGGTGCTCTCGGACGAGCCGTGGCTCGTGTTCATGCTCGGCCAAGTGGTGGCGAACGCAGCCCAGTACGGCGCCAGCAGCATCGTATTCACCGCCCGCGAGGAGGCGTCCGGCACGCCGCACGGCCGCACCGTGCTCGAAGTGCGCGACGATGGATGCGGCATAAGCGCCGCCGACATGCCCCGCATCTTCGACCGCGGTTTCACCGGCACGAACGGCCGTCACAGCGGCACCGCCACCGGCATGGGCCTCTACCTGATATCCCTCATGTGCGCCCGCCTCGGCCTCGGCATAACCCTAGCCAGCGAAGAAGGAACCGGCACCCGAGCGATATTCGCCTTCCCCCACAACCGAGCCACTCTCCCAACCCCGAAATAACCCCACACCCAGCAATAGCACGCCCGCATCACCGGACACTGGGAATGCCCTAACGGCCGAAAGCGTTCCCGCAGCCAGCAGCAGAGCGCCCACCCCACCCGTGCGCTGGAACGCCCCAACTACCGAAAGCCCTCCTGCGCTCAGCAACGGAGCGCATGCATCACCGGGCGCCGAGAACGTCCCAACCGGCAAAAATGTTTCACGTGAAACATTTTTGACACCCAAGGGTCGCAGAACTAAGTTGCCAGAACCCCGCAGGTCGAATCAGCTTCCCTTCAACCTTACAAGCATGTAAGCCACCTGTAAGCCGCTTCGATGGCACTCGGGGCGTTTCACGTCCATAGTTGTCGTCATACACGCCGCACTACTCGGATGCGGCAGACGACAGGAGGATGCTATGGCGACTATCGGCAAAGCGGTTATATCATTGGCGGTGTTGGCGGCTATCGGGGCGCTCATCGTGCATGAGGCGCCCCGTCTTGTGAAAGCTTGAGGTGCAACATGGCAGAGATCTATGCAACCCCCGTGCACGTGGCGAACGCGGCGGCACCCGGGCAGCCGATGGCCCTCTCGGTCCATCAGGTGAAGAAGCTCTACGGCAGCCGCGACTCCATCACGCAGGCGCTCGACGGCGTCAGCTTCGACGTGGCCCCGGGCGAGTTCGTGGGCGTCATGGGCCCCTCGGGCAGCGGCAAGACGACGCTTCTGAACTGCGTCTCCACCATCGACAAGGTGACGAGCGGCCAGATCATGGTGGACGGCCACGACATAACCTCCCTGTCGAAGCGCGCGCTGGCGAAGTTCCGCCGCGACGAGCTCGGCTTCATCTTCCAAGATTTCAACCTGCTCGACACGCTCAACGGCATGGAGAACATCGCGCTGGCGCTCACCATCAAGCACGTGCCGCCGGCTGAGGTGGCGCGCCGCGTGCAGGAGATAGCGCAGACCCTCGGCGTGGCAGAAGTGCTGGGCAAGTACCCCAGCCAGATGTCGGGCGGCCAGAAGCAGCGCGTGGCGGCAGCGCGCGCCATCGTGGGCGACCCGAAGCTGATCTTGGCCGACGAGCCCACCGGCGCGCTCGATTCGCGCTCCGCCGCGGTGCTGCTGGAAACGCTGGAGATGATGAACGCGAGCATGGGCGCCACCATCATGATGGTCACCCACGACTCCTATGCCGCTTCATTCACCAACCGCGTGCTGTTCATCAAGGACGGACGCCTGTTCAACGAGATACGCCGCGGCAGCATGCCCCGCGAGGAGTTCTTCGCGCGCATCATGGAGGTCGTGTCGTTCTTGGGGGGCGAGGTCGGCCATGCTGCTTAAACTGGCGTGGCGCAACATCCGCCACTCGGTGCGCGACTACACCATCTATTTCCTCACGCTGCTGTTCGGCGTAGCGGTGTTCTACGCGTTCAACTCGGTGGGCAGCCAACAGATCCTGTTCGACATCGAATCGCAGTCCGACGCCGACATGTTCGAGATGACGCAGCAGTTCCTCGGCATGTTCTCGGTGCTCATCGCGGTGGTGCTGGGCTTCCTCATCCTATACTCGAACGGCTTCCTCATCCGGCGCCGTAAGCGCGAGTTCGGCACCTACATGCTGTTGGGCATGCCGGCGGGCCAGGTGTCGCGCATCATGCTGGCCGAGACGGTGCTGGTGGGGCTGCTGTCGCTCGTGATCGGCCTGGTACTGGGGTTCCTGCTCTCGCAGGGCATGTCGTTCGTCACCGCGGCGCTGTTCGGCGCGACCATCAGCAACTACCAGTTCGTCTTCTCTCCCGATGCGCTGCGTGTCACCGTGCTGTGCTTCGTCGGCATCTACGTGGTGGTAGCGCTGTTCAACACCTTCACGGTGAATCGCCAGCAGTTGATCGACCTGCTGCGCGCCGACGCGAAGAATCAGAAGGTGGCGGTGCGCAACCCGTGGGTGTGCCTCGTGGGGTTCATCGCGTCCATCGGCATCCTCGCCTACGCGTACCAGCAGCTCATCGCCAGCGGCATGGTCATGCTGGACGACCCGCAGTTCATCCGCGCCACCATCGGCATGCTGGTGGGCACGCTGCTGTTCTTCTGGTCGCTCGCCGGCTTCATCATCGCCGTGCTCACGCGGGCGCGCGGCGTGTATCTGCGCGGGCTCGTGCCCTTCACGGTGCGGCAGATCGCCAGCCGCGTGAACACGGCGTTCTTGTCGCTGTGGGTGGTGTGCGTCATGCTGTTCTTCTCCATCACAGCATTCTCGGTGGGCATGGGCTTGGTGCAGGTGCTCACCGGCAACATCGAAGAGGCGAACCCGTATAGCGCCACGCTCGTCGCGCAGGTGTACAACGAGAGCGCGGTGAGCTCGGTGCGCGACCAGTCCGCAGCCGTCGACGAGCGCGCGAAGGCGATGCAGGCCGCAGCCCCCGAGCGCTACGCGCAAGGCATGTCCCACGATTGGGATATGGCTTCTGTGCTGCGCGAGAATGCGCCAGAGCTGTGGGCGCAGACCGTGGCTCGCAGCGCGCAGATCGACACGTACTCAGCGCCTGGCATCACCTATGGCATGCTGTTCGATCGGGTCGATGAGGCGGTCGCTGCTCGCATCGATGATCTGTCTGACCATGTGGCCGAGAGCAATATCGGTGTCGTGAGCCTCTCGCAGGCCAATGCCGTGCGCGCGCTCACCGGCGAGCCAGCGCTGCAGTTGGACGCGGGCGAATGCATCATGGCGAACAACATGGAGATGACGCGGGAAGTGGCCGACGTAGTGGCGGCCGAGCAGCCCACGATCGAGCTGATGGGCGCGCAGCTGACCTATCGCGATGAGGTGGTCAGCGTGCAGTTCCAAGACAACGCGCTCGCCAGCACCGCTCTCATTACCATCGTGCCCGATGATGTCATCGACGAGATCGTTGTAGCAGGGGCTATCCCGCTGCAATGCTGGCTGAATGTGATGTATGCCGACAACGGTGCCACCGATATTGCCAACGATGAGGCGCTCGCCCAGATCGTCGCCGCAGCCCAGCCGCTGGATATGCAGGGATTCGAGACCGGGTACGCCGGTCGTGACAACCCCTATGCGAGCCTGCTGTGGCCCGTCACCTCCATTTACACGGCTCACGAGATGATCGCCCAATCAGGCGGCCTGAAGATGCTCATCACGTATCTGGCCATCTATATCGGGTTCATCTTCCTCATAGCCACGGCGGCCGTGCTCGCGGTGCAGCAGCTCTCTCAGACAGCCGACTCGCTGCCGCGCTATCGCATGCTCTCGCGCATCGGTTGCAGCCAACGCATGCTCAGCCGCGCGCTGCTCGTGCAAGTGCTGGTGTATTTCCTGCTGCCGTTGGGCCTCGCGCTCTGCCATGTGACTTGCGCGGTGGGCGTGCTCACCGACAAGCTATTCACCGCGATGGGCGTGCCGGTCGATGGTCCTGTCGCTCTAGCGGCCGCACTGGTGCTCGTGGTGTACGGCGGCTACCTGCTCGTCACCTACCTGACCAGCCGCAGCGCCGTGAACGGCATGCTGAAAGCGCGGTGACCGCGACCGCAGCGGCTGCTGCGACCACCCCGGTCGCAGCAGCCGTAGCAACCACAACCACAACTACGACCCCTCCTTACAGCCCTCGGCGCGTCTCCTCCCCTCACGCGCCGAGGGCCTGATCATGCCGACCCTGCTCTGCATCTTCGCTCGGCGAACCGCTCCATGCGCTGGCAACCGTGCGGCAACCTCGATAGTAGAGGGGCGCGGCCGAGTGGGAGGAGCGGCGGCATAAGGGAGAACCTGCGGCGCGAGGGCGAGTGCGAGAACCTGCCTTTATGCGCGAGCCCTTCACATCTTCGCGACGTGGTGCTGATATGCTGTGCATATGGGAAAGCTGCTCCGCAATATCGTCATCGCCACGCTCGTCATCTGCGTTGCGGGTTTCGCTGCGTTCTTCGGCATCAGCCAGTACGTGGTCAGCTCCACGCGCGACGACGTGCACACCATCGCGCAGATCACCGAGTCGGGCCAGGAGGTCGACGCCATCGTAGTGCTCGGCGCCAGCGTCTATGCCGACGGCACCCCATCCGACATCCTCGCCGACCGGCTCGAGGTGGCGGCCGACCTGTACTTCGCAGGTGTGGCGCCCGCTATCATCGTGTCCGGCGACAACACCGACGCACACTACAACGAATCCGATGCCATGAAGGCGTACTGCATCGAGCTCGGCGTGCCCGCCATGGCCGTGTTCGTCGACCACGCCGGCTACGACACCTACGCTTCCATCTGGCGCGCGCGCAACGTCTATGGCGCGCAGAGCATCGCGGTGGTCACCCAGGCATACCACCTCTACCGAGCCCTCTCCATCGCGGATGGGCTGGGCATGCAGGCGCTCGGCGTGGCTGCCGACAAGGGCGACTACGACAACCAGACCGCCTACAGCGCCCGTGAGAACATCGCGCGCGTGAAGGACTTCTTCCAGACCCTGCTGCACATCCCGCCAGCCGACGCCGACCAGCCCATCGAGCCTTGATAGCTGCGAGCCGGTTGCGATAAGCCGTCGAGCGCTCACGCCGTGCCGTCCATCAGCTCGAGAAGCCGGTGGGTGCGCATTTCCCGTCAAAAATGGGAATCTTCGCCCCTCATGCGAAACAAAAAGCACCTTTTCTGTTGAACAGCGGCACCGGCCGATCCCCTGACCGGGGATCATGCGCCGATCCCCTTCAGCGAAGGCGCCATTCTCTCCGCTGAAGCTCACATTAGGGGCGAAAATTCCCACGTCCGCGCCATTTTCGCATTAATTGGTAAACTCGGAAGGCGAAGCTAGAAGCGAAGCGCGGCGAAAGGACTGCCATGTACAAGGTGCACTGCCTGAATAACATCTCCGAGAAGGGCCTCGCCCTCCTGACTGATGAGTACGAGATCGTGGATTCCCCTGACCAGGCCGACGTGTTCCTGGTGCGTTCGGCGAACATGCACGAGATGGACCTCCCCGCGAGCCTGAAAGCCGTGGCGCGCGCCGGCGCCGGCGTGAACAACATCCCGCTCGATGCGCTCGCTGAGAAGGGCATCCCGGTGTTCAACACGCCTGGTGCGAACGCCAATGCCGTGAAGGAGCTGGTCATCGCCGGCATGCTGCTGGCCAGCCGCGACATCATCGGCGGCGCGGAGTGGGTGCGCAGCAACGCTGACGACCCGAACGTGGGCAAGGCGGCCGAGAAGGCGAAGAAGGCATTCGCGGGCGGCGAGATAAGCGGCAAGACCCTGGGCGTCATCGGGCTCGGCGCCATCGGCAAGCTGGTCGTGCAAGCGGCCGAGGTGCTCGGCATGCAGGTGGTCGGCTACGACCCGTTCATGGATGCCGGCAAAGCAGCGGCTATCTCGGCCGACATGCGCTTCGCAAGCGACCTCGCCGATCTGCTGGGCGCATCCGACTTCGTCACCATCCACGTGCCTGCGACCGACGGCACGCGCGGCATGATCGACGCAGCAGCCATAAGCCAGATGAAGGACGGCGCGGTGTTCCTGAACTTCTCGCGCGACGTGCTGGTGGACGATGCCGCTATGGCCGACGCGCTGGCGTCGGGCAAGATCGGCTGCTACGTCACCGACTTCGCGAACCCTGCCGTGGTGAAGATGGAGCGCGCCATCGTGCTGCCGCACCTGGGCGCATCCACCGAAGAGGCCGAGGACAACTGCGCGGTCATGGCTGTGCAAGAGGTCATGGACTACCTGGCCACCGGTACAAAGACCCACTGCGTCAACTTGAAGTAAGCGCGCCTGCATCGGTGCAGCGGAACGGCGCCGGCTTGCGCGTGAGAGCTGAGCTCTCCTCGCGCAAGCCGGCGTTGCTATATCTGAGCGTTCGAGAATGCCGTGCATCTGAGCACGCACCTTCCGTGCGCCTCCTCAAGCCAGATCGTGGAATCTCGACCCCGAAAAGCCTCGAACCTCAGAACCTGCCGCTCAGAACCCGTGGTGGAGCGGCGTCTCCGGATGCAGCATGTCGGCGTCGTGCTCCGAGTGCGGGCGCGGGCGGTCTTCCACCATGTTCAGCAGCTCCTGCTGCGTGTGGATGTTCAGCTTCTTGTAGATATGATTGATGTGCGTCTTGGCGGTGCTGCGCGACACGCAGAGCTTATCCTCGATGAATCCAGCCTTGTGCCCCTTGGCGAGCAGGAACAGCACCTCCGTCTCGCGGCGGCTGAGCAGGTATTGGTCGGCTATCTGCTCGCAGCGCTTATAGAAGCTGCCTTTCTGCGGCTTGGCCTGCTCGTTGTCGGCATCTTGCGCGGCGTCGTCAGCCTGGTCGGTTGCGGCGGCATCTGCGCGGTCGGCCTCAGGCGCATCGCTGTGGCCGTCGTATTGCGCGCTCTCTGAGGCGGTCTCGTCGTCGCTGGCATCGGGCGCGCTGGCGGCATCCTCGGCTATCTCCGGGTTGGCGGCATCGGCCTGCTCGTCGGTAGCCTCCATGCCGCGCGCAGTTGCGCTGTCCACTAGTATCTGGTTGAGCCTGGTGGCATCCTCCACGCGGTCGGCCACCAGCATGCGAAGCATCGTGCGCTTGCGCGGCATGAGCGCTCCGGCGAACATCAGGCATACCACCGCCACCATGGCCAGCCCCGTCCAGTCGATAGGGCCGCGCTCGGGCCATAGGTACGTCTGCGGCGTCAGCAGCGCGCCGATCGCCGTGCCCACCATCAGGAGCCCCCCGCCGATGCCGAACACGAAGATGGGTGACAGCCGGAATTCCTGCGACATATCGGAGTACAGCACCCATAGCAGCGACAGCATGATGGCAAGCCCCCCAGCCATCAGGAACACCGCACCGATCTGCGCGTCGCTGTCGAACAGAGGGATGCCGATCATGCCCACACCCACGAGCGGCAGCATGAAGCGGAACAGCGTGTCCCAGTGCGCCTCGTTCTTCAATAGCGCCACAGCGGTTATGAACACCACCGCGCACAGCGCGCACGCCGCGCCCACGGTCAGGTCGTTGGCGATATCGTCGGTGCAGAATACGCCGCGCACGCACATGCCGCCCAAGATGCCCAGCGACACCCCGAAGATCACCGCCGGGATGCCCAAGCGCAGCAAGAAGGGCACCTGGCTCACCTGCAAGGCGTGGAAGATCGGCATCTCCTGCCTGCGGTAGTAGGGGATGGGCGTCATATGCGATAGCAGCAGCGCGCTCGACGCCACCAGTACCACTTCGATCAGCAGCGAGACGCCCGCGGGCATCCAGGCCACGAGCGCGATGGAGAGCACCATTCCCAGCACCACCCCCAGCATGGCGTTCAAGGTTATGGTGGGGAACTCATATCGTGCGAATGCGGTGGTCCACAATGTCATGAGCACCGTTGCCGCTGCAGCCATCAAGATGCTGCCTGTACAGGCGAGCGGCACGCTCGCATCGCCGGCGAGGCCGCAGGCAGCGCAGAGCAGCGTGCCGGCAGCGCCGAGCGCGCCCGACACGAGCAGCACCGTGCGCCCCACGTAGAACCGCAGGAAGCGCTGGTCAGTGCATCCTATCAGCATGAGGAGCACCGCGAGCGCGCAGACGAACCCGAACCGCATGGCGAACGCCGCCGCATCGGACAGGGGAGCGAGCACCCAAGCATCGCGCGCCAGCAGCGCGGGCATGCCGAGCGGCGCAGAGAACATCCATGCCACTAATGCCGCTAGTCCGAGGCCTAATGCCGTCAGGTCGCCCGAGGTGCTCTGATCCCCCGATTCGCGTCCGAAGCTCAACGTTATATGCGGCACCAGCTATGCTCCATTCAACCTTGTGGGTATACTTGAAAGAAAAAGCGTCTGAACTGGCATTATAGATATGCGGTTTTTAAAAATCAACCTGCCGGGTTGATGTCGAAAATATGAAAAACGACCCAAAGATACGACCCTCGACCCACCCACTGCATATACTTTAAAGACCACGCCGTTAACGCGGCGTTACATTTTCGGCTTCAAGCAGATGCCTCTCAGCTAGGGATGGGCGGCATCCTACGCCGGAAGGCAGCGACCACTGCTGACCGGCAGCTTGTAGTTAGGTTCCATTAAGTAATGGAGACGTGAGAAAGAAGGAAAGAATGGCATACGGTAAAGAATGGCGTGTCAAGCGTTCTGACGGCACCGTCGCTACCCGCTCCAACACCTGGTCGCCTCCGGGGTCTCACCCGGTGGGATACGGCGTCAAGGTGATCACCGATGGTGAGGGCATGGATGCGAAGCTCCTCCGCATCGAGGGTGACGACGACAACCCCATCACCACGGGCCGCGTGAACGCTATGAACCTGGCGCTGCGTGAGTACACCTATGCGCCGTCACGCATCATTCATCCTATGCGCCGTGCCAAGGAAGACCGCGGCAAGGATAAGTGGGAAGTCACTTCTTGGGACGAGGCGATCGACACCATCTGCGAGAAGGTGCGCTACTTCCAGAACACCTACGGCCCTGAGTCCATCGTCTGCTTCGGTGGCACCGGCCGTGAGGCTTGCATCTTCTACTATGCTCTGACGTTCTCGGTCCTGCAGTCGCCCAACTGCTGCTACACGCAGTCCGGCTGGTCCTGCTACGGCCCCCGTTGCTCCATCGCCGACTACGTGCTCGGCGCTGGCTATCCCGAGCTGGACTATGCAGGCCACCTGCCCGGCTCCTACATCGACCCGCAGTACACCCTCTCCAAGTGGGTCGTGCTCTGGGGCAAAGAGCCGCTGCCCTCCAACGGCGACGGCTTCTTCGGCCACTGCCTGGTCGACATGATGCGCTTGGGTACGCATATCATCGACATCGACCCGCGCATCACTTGGGTCGGCGCGCATCGCGGCAACATCCTGCTGCAGGTCCGCCCCCAGACCGACACGGCTCTGGCCATGGGCATCATGAACCTGATGTTCGAGAACGACGAGTACGACAAGGAATTCGCTGAGAAGTGGATCTACGGCCTGGATGAGCTGAAGGCTCGCGCGGCTGAGTACCCTGTCGACAAGGTTTCTGCCATCACCACCGTTCCTGCTGACGCCATCAAGCGCGCTGCCCACATCATCGGCACCGAGCGCCCGGTCGGCTGGGCATGGGGTCTGGCATTCGACCAGAACAAGAACGGCGTGCAGCTGTCCCAGGCATTCATCATCCTGGCTGCTCTGGCCGGCTCCATCGATCGTCCCGGCGGCCTGACCCTTGGTCCTCCGTCGGCACTGCTCGGCAAGTGGCGCATGAATCAGCGCGGCGCTATGACCGACGACGTGTGGGAGAAGCGCATCGGCGCTGCCGCATGGCCCGGACTGTCCACTGGTATGGCTACCACCCAGCCCGACGAGACGCTGAACACCATGGAGTCCGATGAGCCCTATGCTCTGAAGATGGGTTGGTTCAACAGCTCCAACTTCCTGACCCCGACCTGCTCCGCTCAGCCGAAGCGTTGGCATAAGGCTCTGCAGAAGCTCGAGTTCGTGGTCATCCAGGACATCACCATGACCCCGACGGCTATGGCTGTGGGCGACTACTTCCTGCCGATGGCGACTTGGGCAGAGCATACCGGCATCTGCCTGACCCACTACGGCCGCAACACCGTGTTCATGGGCCCCATGAACAAGGCTCTGCAGGTCGGCGAGTGCGTGTCTGACGTGCAGATTTGCCTGCTGTTCGGCCAGCGCCTGAACCCCGAGTGGTATCCGTGGTACAAGCCGGCTGACGAGCATCATGTCGACTGGGATCTGCTCGAGCAGGCCACGCAGGACTTCTACAGCGACCAGCTGAAGGAGCTCGGCTACGACTGGAACAGCTTCCAGGAGCTCGGCATCTACCAGCCTGGCGCCCATGGCTTCGAGTACGAGAAGTACGAGAAGGGCCTGCTGCGCTTCGACGGCGAGCCTGGCTTCAACACCATCACCGGCCAGATCGAGGCCTACTCGATCCTGTACGAATCCTGGGGCGAGGATCCGCTGCCTTACTACGAGGAGCCCAACTACAGCCCCTACAGCGATCTGCGCACCGACGAGGAGAAGAAGCAGTACCCGCTCATCACCACGTCCGGCTCGCGTCGCTACAGCTCGTTCCACTCCGAGCACCGTCATGTGCCGTCGCTGCGCCAGATCGATCCGTGGCCGTGGGTCCAGA
>CAJTXX010000022.1 GCA_910584145.1 uncultured Eggerthellaceae bacterium
TCCGGTTGTCAAGGTGCCTGGGCTTCTGTGCCCGTGCGCCGTTTTGCGGCGCGAGAAGATATAATAGCAATCTGTCATATCCAATTCAACAACTTTTTTACGATTTTTCAAAAATTTTTTTCCGGCGTCGCAAAAATGCGCCTTATACGCGGAGAATAGATAGGCTTGGGATGCGGAGCAGACGACCGATGGCGCCTCCTCCGCCAAAAAGGAGCATCTATGGGAGTGAGCGAGCATATAGAGATACCCGGGTATGCCGAGGCGGTCTTGGAGGCGCTGGAGGGAGCTGGCTTCGAGGCGTGGCTCGTGGGCGGGTTCGTGCGCGATGCGCTGCTGGGCCGTCCAGCGAGCGACATAGATATAGCGACGGATGCGCAGTGGCGCGATGTGCAGCGCGCATGCGAGGCGGCGGGGATGCGCACCTACGAGACGGGCGTGAAGCACGGGACGCTCACCGTGGTGGTGCCCGATGCCGATGCTATCGAAGTGACGACCTACCGCGCTGATGGAAGCTACGACGATAGCCGCCATCCGCGCAGCGTCGCTTTCCTCGATGATATAGAAGAGGACTTGAAGCGGCGCGACTTCACTATGAATGCGATGGCATATCATCCGCACCGAGGGCTGCTCGACCCGCACGGCGGGATGCGCGACATGCGCGAAGGGCGGCTCGCGATCGTCGGGGATGCGCGCGAGCGCTTCGCGGAGGATGCGCTGCGCATATTGCGCGCGTGCCGGTTCGCATCGCAGCTCGGACTGCGCATCGACGATGCCGACCTCGAGGCTATGACCATGAGCAAGCATCTGCTCGCCGGCGTATCCACCGAGCGTATAACGCACGAGCTCGATCTGCTGCTGCTGGGCGACCATGTGCACGATGCCCTGCTGCGCTGTGCGGGTGTGCTGTCGTTCGTGCTGCCGGAGCTGGTGGCGATGGACGGTTGCGAGCAGGTGACCCGCTGGCATGCGTTCGATGTGCTGGAGCACACGGCGTGGACGGTGCAGCGCTGCCCAAAAGAGCGGCTGGTGCGCTGGGCGGCGCTGGCGCACGATATGGGCAAGCCCGCAGCGGCGTTCTTCTCCCCTGACGGGGTGGAGCATTTCTATGGTCACGCGAAGGTGGGCGCCAAGATGGCGCGGGCGATGACGGAGCGGCTGCTGATGTCGCAGCGATTCCGCGCCGATGTCGAAGCGCTGGTGCTGCGCCACGACGATCTGATCGAGCCGACGCCGCGCGCAGTGCGGCGCGCCCTGGCGAAGATGGACGGGCGCGAAGACCTCTTCCGTGCGCTGCTAGCGCTCAAGCGCGCTGACACCTTGGCGCATTCCGCCGAGGGCGCCGCGCAGGTGGCGGTGATAGACCAGCTGCAAGACGTGCTCGATGACGTGCTGGCAAGCGATGCCGCCTTCTCGCTGAAGGACCTGGCGATAGGCGGACGGGACGTGATGGCGCTCGGAGTAGCCGCTGGGCCGCAGGTAGGGCAGCTCTTGCGGCGCGCGCTGGACGCCGTCATAGACGGGCAGGTGCCCAACCGCCGCGACGATCTGATCGAATTCCTGAAATCGCTTGACGCGGAGCGCGGCAACCAGTAACATACCAGCCTGCGCTTGTGCCCCTCGGGGCGCGCGAAGAGCTGTTGGGGTGTCGTCTAATGGCAGGACAGCGGTTTCTGGTGCCGTATGTGAGGGTTCGACTCCTTCCACCCCAGCCAGACTTTTTTCGTGTATACTAGCGTGGCACTTTGAAACGTGGCTCCGTCGTCTAGCGGTTTAGGACGCCGCCCTCTCAAGGCGGAGGTCGCCGGTTCGAATCCGGTCGGAGCTACCAGCAGCTACAAGGCCAGCGGGCATGTGTTCGCTGGCCTTTTTCTTTTCACCACGGCATGCCTGCCGAACAGGGCGCATCCGTAGCGCATCCGATGCGCTCGCCGAGGATAGCAGCTCTGCATGGATGGGGTGTCCCTGAGCGCCCGAGAGCCGCTGGCGGGCGACGGCGGGGTCGCGGCCGCCAGCGGCGGGATGCACAGGATGTTAGAGGGCGGCTATGATGGCTTCGACCGAATCCTTGGCATCGCCCAGCAGCATGTCGGTGTTCTCATTGAAGAACAGCGGGTTCTGCACGCCGGCGTAGCCCGCATTGCCCATGCTGCGCTTCGACACCACCACCGTGCCCGCTTCCCATACGTGCATGACGGGCATGCCGGCGATGGGCGATGATGGCTCGGTCTCGGCTGCGGGGTTCACGGTGTCATTCGCGCCCACCACGAGCACCACGTCGACATCGCCGAAATCGTCGTTCACCTCGTCCATCTCGAACACGTTGTCGTAAGGCACCTTCGCTTCGGCCAGCAGCACGTTCATGTGCCCTGGCATACGCCCGGCAACGGGATGGATGGCGAACTTCACATCGACGCCGCGGTCGATGAGCTTGCGGGTGAGGTCGGCCACCGGATACTGCGCCTGAGCCACCGCCATGCCGTAGCCCGGCGCGATGACGACGCGCTTGGCCGCTTTCAGGCGCTCGGCGACCTCCTGGGGCGTCGCCTCGGTGTACTCCCCCATCTCCTCGGAGCCGCCGCCGGCCGCCGCTGGCGTGCCGCCGCCGAATCCGCCGAGGATGACGGAGGCGAACGAGCGGTTCATGCCCTGGCACATGATGTAGGACAGGTACGCGCCCGACGAGCCGACGAGCGCACCGGTGATGATGAGCAGGTCGTTACCCAGCGTGAAGCCGGCCATAGCCGCCGCCCACCCGGAATACGAGTTCAGCATGGAGACGACCACCGGCATGTCGCCGCCGCCGATGGCGAGCACTAGATGCGCGCCCAGCACGAGCGACACAGCGGTCAGGATGGAGAGCGGCACCAGCCCCTCTTCGATGCCCACGGTGTTCACGAACCATGCGATCAGCGCGACGCATGCGACGACCAGCGCCAGGTTGATGAGATTGCGCCCCGGCAGCGTGAGGGGCTTGCCCGACATCTTCGCCGACAGTTTCAGATACGCCACGATGGAGCCGGTGAAGGTGACGGCGCCGATGAACACCGCAAGCCCTACCTCGCCCATATGGAACGCATTGTCGTAGCTGGGAAAGCCCGGGTCCATCAGAAACGAGTTGAACCCGACGAGCACCGCTGCCGCGCCCACGAAGGAATGCAGCATGGCTACCAGCTCCGGCATGCCGGTCATCTTCACGCGCAGCGCCTTCCACACGCCGATGCACGCGCCGATGGCGATGGTGCCCAGGATGATGGCGATGGTGCCCAGTGCGACCTGCTCGCTCTGCGCGACCGCCACCACGATGGTGGCCACCAGCGCAAGCGCCATGCCGATCATGCCGAGCACGTTGCCGCGCTGCGCGGTCTTCTGCTTCGAGAGGCCCGCCAGCGCCAGGATGAACAGCAGCGCCGCCAAGATATAGGCGAGCGATTGGAAGCGCACGATGGCATCCCAGATGCCGATATCCATCAGCATATCGCCCGCACCGCTTATGACCATGATGTTATCCATTATTCGTCAGAGCTCCTTTGGAACATCTTCAACATGCGATGCGACACCAAGAAGCCGCCGAAGATATTGATGGACGCGATGACCATAGCGATGGCCGCGAGCACGGTGACCACCATGTTGCCCGTACCTGCGAGCAGGATGGCCCCTACGATGATGATGCCCGAGATGGCATTCGTGACCGACATGAGCGGCGTGTGCAGCGAATGCGTGACCGCGGTGATGACATAAAAGCCCACCACCACCGCCAGCATGAACACGATGAAATGGTTCGCCATGCTCGCCGGTGCCACGGCGATGAGCACCACCGCGAGCGCCGCTAGGAGCACCTTCCACCACAGCTTCTTCCAGCGCGGCTGCGGGGCTGCCTCGGCCTGCGCGGCAGCTGCGGGCTGCGCCTGCTGGGGCGCTGGGGCGGCCGACACGCTCACCGGGGGCGGCGGCCAGGTGATCTGACCATCGCGCGTGATGGTCATGCCGCGCACCACCTCGTCTTCCTCGTCGAGGTGATAGCAGCCGTCTTTCTGCGGGGTTATCAGCTTGAACAGGTTCACCACGTTCTGGCCGAACATCTGGGACGCCTGCGCGGGCAGGCGGTTCGCCAGGTTCGTATAGCCGATGATGGTGACGCCGTTGTCGGTGGTGATGGCCTCGTCGACCTTCGTGAGCTCGGTGTTGCTGCCCTGCTCGGACGCGCCCATGTCGACGATGACCGAGCCCGGCTTCATGTTGTGGATGGCCTCGGCCGTGAGCAGCAGCGGCGAGGGGCGCCCCGGGATCTGCGCAGTGGTGATGACGATGTCGCTCTTGGCGGCTTGCTCGGCGTAGAGCTGCTGGGCGAGGCTCTGCTCGTCACTGGACATCTCCCGGGCGTAGCCGTCGGACGATTCCTGCTTCACCGGTATCTCGATGAACTCGCCGCCGAGCGATTCGACCTGGTCGAACACCTCGGGGCGCACGTCGGTGGCTGCCACGATCGCACCCATAGAGCTCGCAGTGCCGATGGCCGACAAGCCCGCCACGCCGGCGCCGATGACATACACCCGCGCAGGCGGCATCTTGCCGGCAGCGGTGACCTGCCCGGGGAAGAGGCGCCCGAATGAATCGGCAGCCTCGATGACGGCCTTGTAGCCGGCGATGTTCATCATGGAGGACAGCACGTCGAGCGACTGCGCGCGCGAGATGCGCGGAACGCAATCGAGCGCGAGCACCGTTATGCCCATGCTCTCGAACTTGTCGAGCAGCTGGGGATTCGCGCGCGGGTTCACGCGGGTTATCAGCAGCGCGCCGGGGTGCATCTGAGCCAGCTGCTCATCGGGCGGCGTGTTCATGCACACGACCACGTCGGCTCCCCACGCGGCCGCCTCATCGACGATGCGCGCGCCTTGCGCCACATACTGCTCGTCGTACAGGTCGGCCTTCACGCCCGCGTCGTGCTGGACCAGCACCTCATAGCCCAGCTTCAGCAGCCGCTCGATGTTCTGGGGCGCCACGCTGACGCGCATCTGGTACCCATATGGCTCCTTCGGGATGCCTATGGTCATCTTCTTCTCCGACATCTGCGCCATCTCCTGACTATCGGTACTCCCACATATGGTCTAGCGGGCCGGACCCCCGGCCCAGGTTCAACTGGGCGGCCAGAGCGCCGGCCACGTACTCCTTCGCGCTGCGCGCCGCCTGCTCGGGCGTCTGGCCGAGCGCGAACCCGCACGCGATGGCCGACGAGAGCGAGCAACCCGTCCCATGCGCATTCGGGTTGTCGATGCGCTGGCCGCGCAGCCAACGCAGCTCGCCATCGGCCAGCAGCAGGTCGTCGGCCTGCCCGGGACGGTTCGCGCCGTGCCCGCCCTTCACCAGCACCGCCGGCGCACGGCCGCACGCTTCCCGCACGCGCTGCGCGATGGCGCGAGCCGCTGCCTCCATGTCGTCCTCGCTGGCGATGGGCTGCTCAGCCAGCACCGCCGCCTCCGGGATGTTCGGCGTCACCATCGCCGCCATCGGGAAGATGCGCCGCACGAGCGCGTCGATGGCATCGGTGGCGATGAGCGCCGAACCGCTGGTGGCTACCATGACAGGGTCTACGATGATGTTTTCAGCTTTGTTACGAGAAAGCGAATCGGCGATAACGTCGACGATAGGAGCGCTCGACACCATGCCGATCTTCACCGCATGCGGGCGGATATCATCGAACACCACGTCGATCTGCTGCTCGACGAACGCGGGCGGCACATCCTGCACCCCGAACACGCCCATGGTGTTCTGGGCTGTGAGCGCCGTGATGGCGCATTCCGCGAACAGGCCGTGAGCGGCGATGGTCTTCACATCCGCCTGGATGCCCGCACCGCCGCTGGAATCGCTGCCCGCTATGGTGAGCACCGCCTTCACTGCTGCTCCCCTGCCTCGATGAACCGCAGCGCGGCCGCGGTATCGACGATCTGAGCCGCATAGCACTTCTCCATGTAGGCCAGGCCCTCGGCCTGGTCGCCCACGAGGAAGGTGCCGGTTGCGTCGCTCACCACCATGAGCTCGAAGTTGTTGAAGTACGCATCGGCTGCGGTGTGCTTCACGCAGATATTCGTATCGAAGCCGCACAGGATGAGCCCGCGGACGCCCAGCTCGTCGAGCAGCAGCCTCAGGCCCGTCTGGAAGAACGCCGAGTAGCGGCGCTTCTCTATGATGTGATCGCCCGGCAGCACCGTTATCTGCGGCGACACCTGCGCCTCGGGCGTGCCGGCGATGCCATGCTCGCCCCACAGCAGCAGCTCGCGGTCGAGCCCAGGGATGTGCGCATCGTTCGCATAGATGACGGGCATGCCGGCCTCATGGGCGGCATCCACCAAGCGCGCCGTGCTCAGCGTCGGCTCGAGCAGCACGTCGGCCAGCGGGCCGCCTGCCGGGTCGCCCAGCTCGTCGATCACCAACAGGGCCGTTGCGCCAGGGGCCGCCTTGAAGCCGGCTGCGCCGGTGTTGCTGGACTCATTCAGCATCTTGCATCCTCCTCATCCGGATAGTCTTGCATTCTAGGCCCTACAGGCCGAGATCGACCACGTTATCTTCCATTAGTTGATTGACTGTTCTCATCGCGCACATCTTGCCGCACATGGTGCAGGTGCCCTCGTTCGCAGGCGGCGCGCTGACGAAGTACTCGCGAGCGCAGCCCGGGTCGAGCGCGAGGTCGAACATCTCGTCCCACGCCACGCGGCGGCGAGCATCGCTCATACGGTCATCGACGGCCCGGGCGCCGGGAACGCCCTTAGCGATGTCGGCAGCATGCGCGGCTATCTTCGTAGCCACCAGCCCCTCGCGGACATCGTCGGCATCGGGCAAGCGCAGATGCTCGGCCGGCGTGACATAGCACAGGAAATCGGCCCCGCTCGATGCCGCGATGGCACCCCCGATGGCGGCGGTGATGTGATCGTAGCCGGGCGCGATATCGCACACGAGGGGCCCCAGCACGTAGAAGGGCGCGTTGTGGCAGAGGCGCTTCTCCATCTTCATGTTGGCCGCTATCTCGTCGAGCGCCATGTGACCCGGGCCTTCCACCATCACCTGCACGCCGGCGCGCCATGCGCGCTGACAGAGCTTCCCTATCTCGATCAGCTCGGCTATCTGAGCGGCATCGCTCGCATCGTAGGTGCTGCCGGGACGCATGGCGTCACCCAGCGATATGGTCACATCGTGCTCGTGCAAGATGCGCAGCACCTCGTCGTAGTGCTCGTAGAAGGGGTTCTCGTTGCCGGTAGCCTCCATCCATGCGAAGATGAGCGACCCTCCCCGGCTGACGATGTTGGTCAGGCGCCCTGTTTCCTTGAACGACTCGATCACCCGGCGGTTCATGCCGGCATGGATGGTGACGAAATCGACGCCGTCCTCGGCATGCCGGCGCACCACTTCGAGGAAATCGTCCGCTGTTATGTCGATGAGCGCCTTCTCAAGGTATCCGATAGCGTCATACATGGGGACGGTGCCGATCATGGCGGGCGAGCGTTCGATCAGACGGCGGCGGAACGCGGCGGTCTTGCCGCTGCTCGAGAGGTCCATGATGGCATCGGCGCCGAGCTCGAGCGCTACGTCGACCTTGCGCCACTCCTGCTCCTCGTCGGCTAGGTCGCCCGATATGCCCAGGTTGACGTTCACCTTCGTGGACAGCGGCGCCCCGCACGTGAGGCTGCCCACGCCTGCCGGCGCGAGCGATGCGTGGTGGATGTTCGCCGGTATGGCCACGCGCCCGCACGCCACCGCCGCGCGCACCGCTTCCGCGTCCTGCCCTTCCGCAGCTGCCACCGCGCGCATCGCAGGCGTTATGCAGCCTGCCCGCGCGAAGTCCATCTGCGTGATGCAGCCGGCCGCCTTCGCTTCTTCCAGCCGCACTGCGGCTGCACGTCCATCTGAGTATGCGGAATCGCCCATGAGTCTCCCTTCGCTGGCATTATCCAAACAGGTTCCGTGGGTCGGGCGATACGCGCCCCTCTCAGCCTGGCTCCCCAAGCTCCCCAGCTATTCGGTTGAGGGAAGATTATACCGTGCCCGCGAGCATGCAGCCACGGGGCTCGCGCGGCGAGCGCAGCGCAGCTGGGCCGGAGCAGATACGGCGCCGCTCAATCCTCCAAGAAGCGGCGCGGAACGGGGATGGCGGCGCCGATGGCGGCAGCAGCCAGCATGAATAGGATGCCGCTCGCCGGGAAGCACAGCATGAGCAGGAGCGCCGTCATCAGCGGCTGGCGCATGACCGCACCCAGCAGCGCCGCAGTGCAGACGCACAGCGCGAACACAGGGTCGACCCCCATCAGATGCGCGCAGGCGTACCCGATGGAGATGCCCGCGAAGATGAGGGGGAAGAAATGGCCGCCGCGCCATCCGAGCCCCAAGCATGCCTGCGTGGCGAGGACCTTCAAGAAGCCCGTCGCCAGCAGCACCGCAGCGCTCATGCCGGTCCAGCTCGCAGCCAGCATCTCGGTCTGCGCCTCGCCGGCGAATATGGCGTAGGGCAGCGCTATGCCGATGCCGCCGAGCACGCAGCCCGCGAGCACCGCCTTCACCACCGGCCGGTCGCCCAGCTTGCCCGCCACCCAGCGCACGCCGGCGCCGCACGCATGGAAGCACCACCCCGCGCACGCGCCCACCGCGACGATGGGGAGCGCCCAGAGGAGCTCGTGGGCTCCTGCCGTCATATCAGAGAAATGCGGCAGGCCGCCGCCCGTGCCCACCAGCATGGTCAGGAGCGCGAAGGCCCCGAGCGCGCCGGCTATGGCGAACAGGTACACCACTATCTTCTTCGCCTTGGGCACCTCGATGCTCGCCTGCGCACCGCCCTCGCGGCGCGCAGGGTCGCCATCCGATTCGTCGGCATAACCGAACAGGGGCGCTGCTAAGCCGAACAGGGGCGCCGCGAAGATAGCCGAGATGATCGCCGCCGTGCCCGCATTCGCCAGCTCGCGCATCTCCTTCCCCATGAACCGCAGGCGGTCGCCCACCCAGGTGCAGAGCCCGGCTATCACGCCCGTGAGCCCCGCCTCGGGCCCGATGCTGCCGCCGAACAGCAGCGGGAGCAGCGCGCCGGCGAACATCGACGGCACGTGCGTGTACTCGTAGCGCCCGGTGGCTTTCACCTTTGCGAGCACCGTGTTCATGTCGTCAGGATACGGCCCCACCTTCTTCTGGAACAGGCCGATGCACACGCCGCCCACCGCGCAGAACGCCAGCGGGTAGGCCACCGCGGGAAGCCCCGCTGCCGTAAGCGCAGCCGGCACCGTCTCCCATAGCAAGGAGATGCCCGCGTTCATCAGGAAGAAGAATCCCCAGCAGAATGCGCCGGCGAACGCGCCGAACACCACCGTGAGCGCCACGAAGAGCGCGCGGTCGAGCACGCGCGCAGCGAGCGCCGGGGTGCGGCCGGTCTGCGGTCGGTTGCCCTCCATCATCCTCCGTATCCTCGCGCCGCTCCGGGCGCGGCTGTTGCATCAGACCATGATACAACGCGCACCGGGAGAAGAGCCCGCGAAACGCTAGGAAGCCCGCTTCCGATGCTTGCGCCGCGCCTGCGTCGCCCATGCCGCCAGAGCGCACACGAGCGGGATGGTCAGCAGCAGCACCCAAGCCGGATGCGGCTGATCGAGCATGAACGCCATGTAGCAGAACCACGCGATGGCCCCGATGGCATACAAGCCGCTCACCAACGTGCCCACGCTGCGCGTGCTCAGGAATGCGCCGATCATGTAATACAGCGGTATAGTGAACACGATGAACAGCCCCTGGAGCCACATCTCCGTGGCGAGCCCGATGAGGAGATACGCCAAGAGCGCCAGCACCGGGAAGGGGAACCGCATCCAAGCGCGCGCCACAGCGGGGCGCTCATCGCCGTGGCCGCATCGCGGGAAGCGCTCATGGAAGGTGCAGGCGGTGTCGCAGCGCTGACCGTTCACGCGCACGCCGTCCCAGCCCACATGCACCGCATCGCCTTTCTTGCCGTCCACCACATGTATGCCGTCGCGCCAGCTGATGTCAACGTGGTCGGCGCCGTCGTTGACGGATATCCCGTCCAAGCCGATATGGAATTCCTCCCGAGCATCGCTCTCAGCGGCCGAGGCAGGATCGGCCGCGGCATCCTCGGCACCTTCGCCGTCGCTCGCATCGCCCGCCGCTGCACCGTCCTCCGCGCCTGCGTCCTCCACATCTGCGTACAGCAAGTCGTCGAGCGAGACGCCGTAGAGGTTCGCCAGCGCGATGAGGTTGTCGGTATCGGGAGACGATTCCGAGCGCTCCCACTTCGACACCGCTTGGCGCGTCACGCCCAGCTTCTCCGCCAGCGCCTCCTGCGAGAGGCCCGCCGCACGCCGCCGATCAGCCAGCCGCGTCGCCATATCCATATTCATCAGATCGTCCTTCCGGTCGCATTCATGCACAAGAGGATACGGTAGCGACACCGCCCGCGCCACCAATACTGGTTTGAATCTTCCTGCAAATATAGGTTGCTCTTCCCTGCATAGGGGCTATCCGCGGCTCAGGCAGAGCACGGCGAGCTGGGTGCGGTTCTTCAACTGCTTCTTCTGGAGGATGGCGCTTATGTTGTTGCGGACCGTTCCCTCGCTGAGGTACAGGCTCTCGGCTATGGCGCGGTTGTCCATGCCCTCGGCCACCAGCACGGCCACTTGGCGCTCGCGCTCGGTCAGGCCCTCGAACGGGTCGAATGCCTCAGCCTCGGCTCCGGTCGCCTCCCCGGCGCCAGCGCTGCGGCCCTCGAGCTCCAACTGGATGCTGCGGGCGCGCTCGGCCAAGCTGAGCATCTGCTCGCGCACCTCGTCGCACGAGAGGCGCATGCGGGCGCGCACCGCTCTGTCGAGCGAAGTGTCCCACGCGAGGATGGCCCCCACCCCGCAAAGCACCAGCAGCAGCACAGCGTTCATGCTCCCCTGCTGGATGGCCACCGCCAACCACGCCGGCGCCCATGCCGCCCGCAAGAACCACGAGCGCTCCGATACGCACAGACAGGCCCCCAGAGGCAGGAACGCAAACAGGGGCGCCCAGCAAGCGCATGCCACCAGATACGCCACCAGCATGGCGACCCGCGCAACTACCCACGGGCTCGCCTGGCACAGGCATAGCGCTATCCACGAAGCCAAGGCCGCCGCCACGTGCACCTCGCCCGGCCCCACCAGGACCGCGAATACGAGGCATACCAGCCAGACGGCGATGCTGTCTATCAATCTGCTCATACTACGATTATAGCCGCAATAGCTGCCGCGCCCGTACCCGAACACCAACGCCCTGAACTGGGCAGATACGACGCATGACAAATATCACTACCGCAGATGCGCGCCCTGGCGCACAATACGTCCGAACCCGGCAAGATCGGGACGAGCGCGGGGACGGCACCACGGGCCTAGAGCGCGAGCCGAGAGGAGAAGCACATTGGACGTAGTATCGGTGAAGAACTTGGTGAAGCGCTATGGGAACACCATCGCGCTCGACCACTTCAATATGAGCATAGCGCAAGGCGAGGTGTTCGGCCTCTTAGGGCCTAATGGCAGCGGCAAGACCACAGCCATCAACTGCATCTTCCAGCTGCTCACCTACGACAAGGGGGAGATCGAGCTGTTCGGGCAGCCCATGTCGCCCACGCGCTATGACTTGAAGCGGCGCATCGGCATCGTGCCGCAGAACGTCGCCGTGTTCGAGGAGCTGACCGTGCGCGAGAACATCGACTACTTCTGCGGGCTATACATCGAGGATGCAAAGCAGCGGCGCACGTGCGTTGAGGACGCCATCGGGTTCGTAGGCCTGGAAGACTACGTGAAGCATCGCCCGCGCAAGCTCTCAGGCGGCCTGCTGCGCCGGCTGAACATCGCCTGCGGCATAGCGCACAAACCCGAGCTCGCCTTCTTCGACGAGCCCACCGTGGCGGTTGACCCGCAGAGCCGTGCGTCGATACTGGAAGGCATCCAGCGTATGAACGCCGAGGGCATGACGGTGGTCTACACGAGCCACTACATGGAAGAGGTCGAGGATATCTGCAGCCGCATCATGATCATGGACAAGGGCCGCACGCTGGCCATCGGCACGAACGCGCAGCTGAAGGTGATGACCGGCATCGGCGAGCGCATCGAGATGGACGTGCTCTCGCTGCCCGAAGCGGCGCGCGCGAAGGTGCAGGGGCTCGAATGCGTGCAGAGCGCCGAGTACGACGGGCGCGTACTGCGCATCGTGTGCAGCAGCGGTCAGCACAATGTAGCCGATGTGCTGGGCGTGCTGCGCACCTTCGACATGCAGCCGGGACGCATCTGGGCCGAGCCGCCCACGCTGAACGATGTGTTCCTGGAGATCACCGGCCGCGATCTGCGCGATTAGGCGGTGCGCTATGTGGAATACCTTCAAATACACGCTGCTCTGGCTGGTGCGCAGCCCGGGCATACTCGTCTGGTCGCTGCTGTTCCCGCTCGTGCTGTCCACCGTGTTCATGCTGATGTTCGGTCCGCTCGAGGAGATGGGGCAGCTGGAACCGCTGCGCGTTGCGGTGGTGCAGCCCAACGACACCCCGGAAGGCGAGGCGTTCGAGTCCTTCATCGATGCGATGGACGAAGGTGACGACCGCCTGCTCGACGTCACGATGGTGGCCAGCGAGGATGAGGCAGCGCGCCTCGTGCGCGACAGCGCCGGCGAAGACGACGGCTATGTCGGCTACGTGGTGCTCGATGGCGCGCAGCCGCGCGTTTCGGTAGCGGCTGGGTCATCTTTGAGCGACACCGACGACCTGAACGGCTCGGTGCTCGTGCTCATCATGGACGAGTACACCTCGCGCGCCTCCCTCGTACGCGACCTCATCGAGCGCGACCCCGCAGTGCTCGCCGACCCAACGGTGATGGCCTCGCTCTTCGAGCCGGTGCGCGCTACCGTGCAGGTGCAAGTGACGGAAGGTCAGCCGAAGGAATCGACGCGCTTCTATTACGCGATGCTCGGCATGACGGCGCTGTTCGGCGGTAACGCAGGCCTCGCCGCATGCGTGCGCCTCAAGGGGAACTCCTCTGCGCTGGGTGCACGCCGCTCTATCGGAGCGACCAGCCACCGCGCAGCCATCGCGGCGACGCTGTTGGCGTCGTGGGCGCTGTCGTTCTGCTGCCTCGCTATCACCTATGCCTACATGCGCTACGTCGGCGGTGTCGATTTCGGCCCGAACGATGCCGCATGCCTAGCGGTCGTAGCCGCAGCATCGCTCGTGGCTATCTCGCTCGGCTGCGCCATATCGGCTATCCCCCACGTTCCCGAAGAGGGGAAGAACGGCATCCTGACCGGCATCGTCTGCTTCGCGAGCTTGTTCGCAGGCTTGTATGGACAGCCGACAATGGAGCTCGCCGACACCATAGCCGCCGCATTCCCCCCTGCCACATGGGTGAACCCGGCGGCTCAGATATCGCAGGCGTTCTACAGCATCATGTACTACGACACCGCAGCACCGCTGTTGGAGCACCTCGCCATACTGGCGGCGATGGCTGTCGTCTTATTCCTTCTGTCGGCACGCAGCTTGAGGAGGCAGCGCTATGCAAGCATTTAAGTGCGCTCTGCGCGTGATGCGCGCGCATATCGTGTTCCCCTTGGTCTACATCGTGGGTCTGAGCTTCATGGGCGTGTTCATGGCCATGTCCCTCGTTGCCGGGCAGCAGAGCGGCGAGTTCGAGCCCGCGCACGGCGAATTCGCCATCGTCGACCGCGATGACAGCGCGCTATCGGGCGGCATTGCCGACGCGCTGGGCGAGCAGGGCGACGCCGTGGACATCGCCGATAGCCGCGAGGCGTTCCAAGATGCCGTGGCGAAGGGCACGGTCGATTACCTGCTGGTCGTGCCCGAAGGCTACGGCGAGGCATTCATGGATGCGGTGCGCGCTGGCGAAGAGCCACCGACGATGGACACCATGTTCAGCTACTACTCTATGGCGGGCGCTTATTTCGACGAAGCGGTCAGCAGCTATCTGTCCGCCGCACGCTCGCTCGCACTGGCCCAACCCGATGCGGGCCAAGATGCTGTGGTGGCCGAGGCGCTCGATGCAGTGGGGCATCGCGCCCAGGCGAGCATCTTGCAGACCGAGACGAACGCGAGCGAAGCCGACCGGTTCGCCTTCTATCTGACCTGGAGCACCTACACCTTGTTCGCCGGCGTCACCGTCTGCATCGGCGTGCTGACGGCCACCCTCGGGCGCACCGAGCTACGGCGCCGGGCGCTCATCTCGCCGATGCCGTTCTTGTCGTACAACCTGCAAGTGGGCCTGGCGTGCCTCATCGTGACGCTCACCGCTTGGGCGTGGTCGTTCGCCATCGGGCTGGTGGCGTTCCCTACGGCCATAGCCGAGATGACCCTGCCCGGCATCGTGTGGTGCGCGCTCAGCGTGCTGGCATTCTGCATGATACCGCTCGGCATCGGGTTCTTGCTCGGGCAGTGCGGCGCATCTATCGCCGTGTCGAATGCTGTGGGCAACATCTGCGGCATGGTCGTGTCGTTCCTCGGCGGCGCATGGGTGCCGCTCTCCATCATGTCGCCCGAGATCATCAGCGTGGCGCAGTGCTTGCCGGGCTATTGGTATAACGAGGCTGTCCAACTCTCGGTGCGCCTGGGAAGCGCCCCGAGCTCCGAGGCGGTGATGCTGATAGCGCAGCAGCTCGGCGTGCTGCTGCTGTTCGCTGCCGCCATATTCGCGGCGGGCTTGGTGGTGAGCCGCCTGCGCACGCAGACCGCCGAAGCCGGCGGCAACGCTGCTGCCGAAGCGGCGCTCACCGTCTGACGCCGAGCTGTTCGCAACGATGCAGAGAGGCGCGAGGTTGTCCGCCCCGCGCCTCTCTCTTTTCCGGCTTCCTTGCCTACAGGGGCAAGAACACCGCGATGGTCCCCTCTTCTACGCCTATCATGATGGCCTCGCCCTTGAACACGTTCGATAAGCCGAGCGATGTGCGGTTCGTGAGGGTGTAGTCGTCGAGCTCCCATTCCAGCCCGCGCTCGAACACGCCCCGGCATTCGTCGTTCATAGCGAACACCGACACCGTGCCCGTCTCGCGCGCTGGCGCCTCAAGCACATCGGGGCCGGTCAGGAACGTCACCGCAGAATCGTCCCCCACCGCCGCCACCGTAAGACCCCGTTCCGTGTAGTCGGCGAACAGCTGAAGGTTCGCCAGCGTGTGGTCGAGGCGCCGCCCCAAACCGCCGAACACGTACACCATATCGAAGCGCTGCGCCTTAGCGCGCACCAGGGCGAGCTCCATATCCGACTGGTCTTTATGGGGGTTGCAGCGCACCACGCGCAGGCCGCGCGGCACGTATCCCAGCGAATCGAAGTCGCCGATGGCCATGTCGGGCTTACGCTCGATGCCCTCTAGGTGCGCGAAGCCGCCATCCACCGCCATCACGTAGTCGAACATCCCCATCGCATCCATGCGGCAGAACTCATCTGCGTTGAAGTCGGACGCCCCCACCAGCGCACATGTCTTCACTTGAGCCATGCTCCCTTCCATCGCTTCTGCGTTGTGCCAGCATACCACTATCCCCGGCGGCGGATTTCTACGAGCCGAGCGCAACGATCGGCAACAGTCGTGCATATTATCATCGGAAGGAGGCCCCATGAAACGAACACCTTGCCCAGACCTCGCAGACTTCGACGCAGCGCTGCGCCGATGGTCGGATACGGTCTGGCGGCTCGTCTGCTGCCGCAGGCGAGCCAAGCACGATGCCGAGGACGCGTTCCAGAACACGTTCCTCGCCCTTTGCCGAGCGCACCCGCGCTTCGCCAGCCTTGAGCACCAGAAAGCGTGGTTGCTGCGCACGGCCTGCAACTGCTGCAACCAGATGATGCGCGCACGGCGAGCGCACCCGACCGATGCGCTCGACAGCGTGAGCGCCGTCGAGACGCCCGCCGTAGACGATCACCAGGAGCTGCACGAGGCTCTGGCGCATCTGACCGACAAGCAGCGCACCGCGGTGCATCTCCATTACTTCGAGGGATACACGACCGATGAGATAGCGCGCATCACCGGTGAGAAGCCGGCCACTGTGCGCTCGCATCTCTACCGCGCGCGGCAAGCGCTGCGCATCGAATTGGAGCGAGAAGGAGCACGACCATGAACGAGGATGGATTCCGCCAGAGATACCGAGCCATGCAGGCAGAGGTGAAGGCCCCTGCCGACCTCATCGAGAGCGCGCGGAAGGCAGCGCACGAGATAGAGCGCCAGATGGATGCCCGAACGCGAACGATGCCCGCGATACCAGAGTCCACCGCAAGGATGCGGCGCCCCCGGCGGGAGCATGGGCGCATCCTGCGCGCTGCCCTGCCGGCGGCCGCTTGCCTCGCGCTCGCGCTCGCCGTGTTCGGTGCCGTCTCCCTGGCACCTCCGTCGGCAGAGCAACCCGCTCTCTTCACCATCAAGGCTTACGCGAGCGGCGCCGATGCAGCCCTCGAGCCCCCGAGCGAGGATATCGTGGCATTCGTGCTGGACGAGACGACATCCGCCGGCAACCAGAGCTACCACCGCAGCGGCGTCTACACCGGCATGTGCTTCACCGTGGAAGGCGATGGTATCGAGCGGGTGCAGGCGACACTGCCCGGCGGGGAGCTCTACACCTGCACCGCAGAAGAGATCATCCGGCGAGACGACCCCGAGAAGCTGAGCGAGGCCCTCTCGTGGAAGCCGACGTACCGAGGTAGGGGCAGCGCCCTTGCGGGCTACGATTGGGTCTCGGTCGTAGCGGTGGATGACGGGCGCAACCATGCCGATGACGAGAAAGCCCATCAGCTGCGGCTCTTGAAGCTGCTGGGCAGCACGATCGATATCGAGGTCTCACCAGACGAGCCGCTGAGGCTAGGGCTCTGGTTCCCCGATGCAGGCTTCGATGCATCAGGGAGACTCGATCTGAGCAGCCTGAGCGGCCAGATGCTCACCGTGACTGCCTGCTTCGCAGATGGTCGCCAGCAAACCCGGACGATCGAGCTCGCCGACGGATGGTTCGCCACAGAGGAGCTGCCCTACGCGCCGCAGAGCGGCATCGACCGGCGCCCAGTGGGCGCACCCCTCAGCGAAACCGAGGCTCAGAGCGTAGATGGGGCATACCATACGCTGTACGGCAAGGTCACGAGCACCGAAGAGGAAGGGCACCCCTTCCCGCTCGATGCGGCGAACGAGCATGCCGACGAGCCAGTCGCCGCAGAAGCGCTGGACGTGCCCTCCTATGGGTCGACTGCTCAGGCCGCAGCCCCCGACCCCGAGCACGTGCATACGGGCGAAGGTGCCGTGCGGTTCCAAGCCCTCGCAGGCACGGAACCCTACGATGCGCTCGACCTGCACAGCTTCTCAGTTGAGGATGTCACCGCCTATGCAGCCGACCGCCTACCCAACGGCTACGACCCCGCGCAGGATACACGAGCTGCCGCCTTCTCCGGCGATGTCGGTTACATGAACGCATACCCAGGGAACGCGAACGGCTGGCAGATAACAGCCGATGGGACCATCGGCGACGGCGATTCGTTCATCATCATCGACATGGACGTTACCAACAGATCGAGCGAGGCCCTGTATCTGCACCCCTCGCACCTCGGCGGCATCTGCGCCCTCGATGCGCATGCCGATTCCGCAACATACGCGCTCGCAGGCGTATTCGCCGCCACCAATGGGGATGAAAGGGCCTACCCGTGGATAGGAGCTGCCTTCGCACCCGGCGAGACCAGGCATATCCAGTTGGTCTACATAGCTGATGACGTGGTGGCACGCGCCGACAAGGTCACCTTCACCACTGCGCTCATCGAGCCTCATGGCATCAGCGAGCGAATGCTGGGATCAGCTGAATACGTCATGCTGGGAAAGCTGGAGCGCCGCTGATGGCGGCATGAAACGAACGAGCATCCTCGCCCGAGCGGAGCGCGGGGCGCGCGGTTTTGCTAGAATACCACGACGCGGGAAGGCTAGACGATCGCGCGCCGCATGGCGTGAGGAAAGTCCGGGCTCCACAGGCGAGGATGCCAGCTAACGGCTGGGCGGGGCAACCCGACGGAAAGTGCCGCAGAAAAGAAGACTCCAACTGGCGCCTTCGGGCGCAAAGGGAAAAGCTGAAACGGTGCGGTAAGAGCGCACCAGCACGACGGTAACGACGTGGCTTGGTAAACCCCATCCGGAGCAAGCGCGAATAGGAACGCGATACGGTCCGCCTGCCGTGCGTTCGGGTAGCGTGCTAGAGCGCTGCGGTGACGCAGCGCCAAGATAAATGGTCGTCCAAGACAGAACCCGGCTTATCGGCCTTCCCGCAATTTCCGCTGCAAGACCGCTGATGTGCGCCCTTCTATCTGCTCCCGATTCAGCCGCCTTCCTGTCTCGCAGTAAAAAATGCGCGATGTGTGACAGATTTCGCGCAAAAACAAGTCAGATGCGCTCCCGCACAGCACAGCTTGACCACTTTGCCCCGCGATCTCCATATCTGCGGGGTCTTTTTGTCACACATCGTGCATTTCTTGCTGCCAAGACGCCAACCGGGCGGTCTACCCGTCAAACCCATGATCGGAGGAGATGCCCATCGCTTGCTGCCACGGTGCCAGCCGGACGGCCGCACGGGCACAAGGAAACAAAAAGGACCCGCGTCGGCGGGTCCTTCGATTCATGATCGTTTGACCGTGTCGGGTTAGTCGACGTCCTCGAAGTCGTCTTCTACGTCGCCGAAGCCGGAGAGGTCTTTTTCGTAGGTGCTCACCACAGGGGTGGCCGTGGCGGCTACCACCTCGGGAGATGCCTCGGGGGTGGTGAAATCGACAGCGACATCCTCCTCGTACACCACGCCGATATCGCCGGCGTCGGGGATGGCGTCGACATCGTCGTCGTAGCCGAGGCCGTTCAGCTTGGAGGTGGCGTCCTCGATCATGTCGCGCAGCATCTCGGCGTATTCGTTGCGCGCATCCTCGCGGTCGTCTTCCAGGCGATGGATGGCGTCGATGACCTCCTGCTTGTCGGCGTTAGCGCGCGACAGGATGCGCTCGGCCTCGTCGCGGGCATCCTGCATGGTCTCGGATGCCTGCGCGTTCGCCTTCACGATGATCTCGTCGGCGGAACGCTGCGCGATGATGAGCGCCTGGGAGATAGCGGAATCATTCGCCTGCTTGTCGGCGAGCTGACGCTCCAGATCGGCGATGATATCGTCCTTCTCGGCGATAAGGCTCGCGTATTCCGAAGAATCCACATCGACGGCGACCTCGTCGACCTCGATATCCTCGTGCACTTCGGCCGCTACAGGCTGGCCCGCTTGCGCCTCGGCCAGCTGGTCTTCCAGCTCAGCGATGCGGTCGTTCAACAGGTCTATCTCGTCGGCCACATGCTCGAGGAAAACGTCGACCTCGTCGACATCGTAACCTTTCCGGTCTATCGAGAAACTCTGATTTTGGATGTCTTCAGAGGTGATCGCCATTTCTATTCCCTTCGCTGGACAGTCTTCTATTCAGACTACCACATTTGCCAACGCTCTAGAACAGCCAGTACAAAAGTGCTTCGATAATCTGCAAAGCGATGATGGCCACGATCGGGGAGATGTCGACCATCCCGCCGATGGGAGGGATGAAGCGCCGGAACAGGTCGAGATACGGGTCGCAGAGCTTGGCGAGCGCCGCCTCGATGTCGGCGAGCACGCCCCGCTTCACCGGTATCCACGACATGAGCACGTACACGAAGATGATGAACGTGTACACATTGATGAGCTGTCCGATTATGAACGTGATCATTATGCGAGCTCCTTTGCACGCGCTATCGCAGCCTTCACGCCAGCATCGAGCGAACGGGCGAAGCCGGCTTCATCCATCGCGCCCAGCGCAGCGAGGGTGGTGCCGCCCGGCGAGCATACCGAGGTGCGCACCTCCGCGGGCGCCTGCCCGGTCGCCTCCATCAGGGTGAAGGTGCCCAAGCCGCTTTGCACGAGCAGCGCGCAGGCGGTGTCAGCAGGAAGGCCCGCTTGCGCACCGGCGGCGGTGAGGGCCTCCACCAATGCGGCGAAATACGCCGGCGCAGCGCCGCTGAGCGCGCCCACCGCGTCGATCTGCTCCTCTTCGATAGCCACTGCCAGGCCGAGGCAGTCGAACAGTTCGAGCACGAGCCGCACATCCTGCGACGAGGCAGCTGCGCCCGCAGCCACCGCCGTCGCGCCCTGCCCCACCTGGAGCGGCGTGTTCGGCATGGCGCGCACGACCCGCACGGCCGGCCCCAGCTTCCCCTCTATCGTGCTCGTAGCGACGCCGGCGGCGATGCTGAGCACCAACGGCGCGCTATCAGATGCCGCGAGCTCCTGTGCGAGATCGTCCATGACGCCGCCGAGCACCTGGGGCTTCACGCCCAGCACGATCAGGTCGGCATCGGCGATGCCCGCCATCCCCTGCTGCGTGCGCACGCCATAGCGCTGCTCGAGCGCGGCGCAGCGCTCGGTTGTATGGCCGACGATCAGGATATCCGCAGCGCTGATATCGGCTGCCGCGCCCGACGAAGCCGCCAGCCACCCGGCCAGCATGGCCTCGCCCATCTTGCCGCAGCCGATGATGCCTATCTTCATGATGGCGCTGCTGGTCCTTACAGGATGCCCTGCGAGCGCAGGCTGTCCTGCTCGGCATCGGACAAGCCGGCGCCGACGGTTATGGAGAACACCTTGCTGCCGATGCACTCGACATTCGCGCTGAGAGCGCTGGCGACGCCGAACGAGAAGTCGAGCAGGCGCTTCTCTAGGCTCTCGGGAGTCGATTTGAACACGAGCACGACGGCATCGCCTGCGCGCAGCATACCCGCGACCTCAGAGACCTGCGAGTATTCCGTCGGCTTGATGATGCGCACGCTGCGGCTGCCAGCCGACGATGCAGAAGCGCCCGCCGCCCCGATGACCCCCAGGCGCGACGAACCACCGCTGGCCTCGGAGCCCTTCTGGGAGGTCGGCGAGAACAGGGAGTCGAGCCCGCTCGCATGGCGGCGCGATGCCGCAGCCGACACCTCGGCCGCGCCTTCCGGCGTCATAGAGTGCGGCAGCGACGAATCCATCATGGTGCGCCCCGTCACCGAGCTGGTGCTGCGGGCGCGCGACATGCTGCCGGTACGGCTGTTCTCGCGCACGTCGGAATACGAGACGAGGCGCGGCATGGAGCCCACCTCGCGGGTGGTCACCGTGTTGCGGTTGCCGTACCCGCCGCGCTGCGTGTAGCCGTCGTCGTAATCGTCGTATTCATCTTCGTAGTCGTCGCCGTACTCATCGTACTCGTCGTATTCATCATATTCATCGTAGCCAGCCTCAGCCTGACGGCCGCCGAAGCCGAGCTTTTGCTTTATGCCGCCGAACATCTCGCTCATATTCGCCATTGGGTGCCCTCTCTGCCGTCGGATGACCGCCTGCGCGCCTCCGAGCGGATAGAACCGTTACGCTACATTAAACCTTATCTTCGCCGTTCCCTGCCGTTTCACGCGAAATCATCACTGAATATGGCGCGTCCGATGCGGACAATGGTCGCGCCTTCTTCGATGGCGATGCGCCAGTCTTCGCTCATGCCCATCGACAGCTCGCTGAACAGCTGCGCCTGCGCGTCGTCCATGCCGAAGCGCAGCTCGTCTGCGAGCTGCCGCAGCCCCGCGAATACGCGGCGCGCGGTGTCGAGGTCGCCTTGCGGAGCCATCGTCATGAGGCCCCGGACGCGCACGTGGGGAAGCCCTGCGCAGAACTGCGCGAGCGCGGGCAGACCGTCGGGGGCGATGCCGCTCTTGCTCTGCTCGCCCGACACGTTCACCTCTAAGAGCACGTCTTGCACCTTGCCGAGCTCGGCTGCGGCGGCGTCTATCTTCGCCGCATGCCGGTCTTCGTAGAGCGAATGGATGAGGTGCGCATGCTGCACGATCTTGCGTATCTGGCGCGATTGGATGTTCCCGATGAAATGCCAGCGCGCCTGCGGATATGCCTCGGCCTTCTGCACGAGCTGCTCGGGGCGGTTCTCGCCGAAGTCCTGCGCGCCGGCGGCTATCGCTTGCTCGACGCCATCGGGGCCGACCGTCTTCGACACGGCCACCAGCGTGACACCCTGCGGCAGGCGCCCTGCCTGCTCGCACGTCGCGCGCACCTCGGCGCGGGCTTGCTCGTATCGCTGCGCTATGCCCATAGGCCGCCTCCTCATGCCGTCCTGAACGCGAGCGCGCCGTGCCGGCCGCACACCCCGCCCGATGCCCGATACGAATAGAACCGCTGCGTGTCGCACGCCGTGCAGATGTCAGCATCGGCCAAGCGGCGCTCGGTATCGATGCCCGCGTCGGCCAGATCAGCCACAAGCGCAGCGCCCAGGTCGATATGGGCGCCATCGGGCGCACATGCCTCGCCGAACCGCTCTACGAACGCGCGATGCACATCGAGCCCGCATTCGAAGCATTCAGCATGGATGTAGGGGCCGATGTAGACGTTGTAGCTGGATGCAGCGTCGGCCGCAGAAGAGAACGGAGCCGCATCGCCATGCGCTACTGACGCCGATCCGAGGCGCGCGAGCTGCCGGACGGCAGCAGGCGCGATAGAGCCCATGACCCCGCGCCAGCCCGCATGCACCACTGCGAACGCGCCCGTAGGAGACGCGATGATGACCGGCACGCAGTCGGCGAAGCAGAGCTGCGCCGCACCCGGTACCGTGACGATCACGCCGTCAGCGCCTTCCTTCGCCTGTTCTTGCACCTGCGCGACCTTCGCCTCTTCGAGGGAATCGAGCACGAGGATATCGGTACCATGCACCTGTTTCGGGCGGATGATGGGCCCGCCCATGCCGAGCGAAGCGCCCAAGCGCAGCACGTTCTGGATGACCGCCGCGCCGCTATCCCCCACCGCCGTGCTCAGGTTCAAACTGGCATAGGGGCCTTCGCTCCGACCGCCCACGCGCTCGGAGAACGCGATGCGGATGCCCGTCTGCTCGAAGAGCGCGTCATCGGTGAGCGCGACCACCCCGTTGTCGAACGCGCGCTCGCGCAGCTCCGGGAACGGAAGGCTCGAAGAGCTCTGAGCGGCCTGCATAGGAAGCACGCCTCGGTCTGGAGCGACCCTGCGCTAGGAGCGGCGCAGGAAGTCGGGGATGTAGTCGTCGTCGGAGAAGCGCGCCCCACCAGAGCTGCTGCCGAAAGAGGTCTGCGTCACCGGCGGTGCGGTGGGCGCAGGCTCGGCGAACATATCCTGCATGGCCGGGCGGGCCGAGAAGTCCATCGCGGACTGGGCCGGCGCATTCGTGAAGCCAGTGGCTATGACGGTGATGCGCACCGCGTCCTTCATCTCCGGATCGATGATCTGACCGTAGATGATGTTCGCGTTCTCGTCAGCGCACATCTCGATGGTGCGCGCGGCGTCCGACACCTCGGTGAGGGTGAGGTCGGGGCCGCCGGCGATGGAGAACAGCACGCGCGAGGCGCCCTGGATGGACGCTTCGAGCAGGCTCGAGTTCGTCGCCTGCTGCGCAGCGTCGAGCGCGCGGTTCTCGCCAGAGGACAGGCCGATGCCCATCATAGCGGTGCCCGCGTCCTTCATGACGGTGCGGATGTCGGCGAAGTCGAGGTTGATGAGGCCCGGGATGGTTATCAGGTCGGTGACGCCCTGGATGCCCTGGCGCAGCGTGTCGTCAGCGATGCGGAACGCGTCGACCATGGAGGTCTTCTTGTCCACGATCTCGAGCAGGCGGTCGTTCGGGATGATGATGAGCGTGTCCACCTTGCCGGCCAGAAGCTCGATGCCCTGCTCGGCCTGGTTGCGGCGCAGACGGCCCTCGAAGCCGAACGGCTTGGTGACGATGCCGACGGTGAGCGCGCCTATCTCCTCGCGAGCTATCTCGGCCACGATGGGAGCGGCGCCCGTGCCCGTGCCGCCGCCTTCGCCAGCGGTGACGAACACCATGTCGGCCTCGGCCAGCGCCTCGCGTATCTCGGCGCGGCTCTCTTCGGCCGCTTGGCACCCCACCTCGGGGTTCGCGCCAGCGCCCAGCCCGCGCGTGAGCTCCTCGCCTATATGGATGGTCTTGTCGGCATCCGACATCAGCAGCGCTTGCCTGTCGGTGTTCACGGCGATGAATTCGACCCCGCGCACGCCCGACTCAACCATGCGGTTGACCGCGTTCGTGCCGGCGCCGCCGACGCCCACTACCTTGATGACCGCCAGATGATCGCTTGTGTAGTTCGGCATTTAGGATCCTCCAAGCTGCTGCGTTTCAGTGTTGCGTTCTCTGTTCGCGCGCGTGCGCCTTGTGCGCACGGCATACGTAATAGGAAATTCTACACCAAAGCAGGCCCGATGCAATCGGGAATACGAGCATGCGAGCGCGCATGGGCATCGGCAGGATGCCGCGTGCCCGGCTGCGCGGCGGCTGTACGCCCTCAGGAGAGCTGCCGGTAGAAGCACGTGGGGTTGCCGGTGTGGCATGCCGGGCCCGCAGCTTCCACCAGCGCGAGCAGCGTGTCGGCATCGCAGTCGTAGCGCAGCTCCACCACCTGCTGCGTATTCCCGCTGGTAGCGCCCTTATGCCACAGCTCCCCGCGACTGCGCGACCAGAACCACGTCTGCCCCGATTCCAGCGTGAGGCGCACCGATTCGGCATTCATCCATGCCATCATCAGCACGTCGCGCGTGCGCGCATCCTGCACGATGCAGGGGATGAGCCCCCGCTCGTCATATGCCAGCTCTGCGATATCCATAAGGAGCTCCATCGACTACAGGCGCACGGGGATGCCGTGGCGGGCCATGTCCTCTTTCACTTGGCGGATGGTGAGCTCTCCGAAGTGGAACACGCTGGCAGCGAGCACCGCGTCGGCCTCGCCTTCAAGGATGCCCTGAGCGAAGTGCTCGAGCTCGCCCACGCCGCCGCTGGCGATGACGGGGATGTCTACCGCGCGGGCGACGGCGCGGGTGAGCGCACAATCGAAGCCCTCGCGGCTGCCGTCGCGGTCCATGCTGGTGAGCAGTATCTCGCCGGCGCCCCGCGCTTGCGCTTCGCGCGCCCACGCGATGGCATCCATGCCGGTGGCCTTGCGGCCGCCTGCGGCGTAGACCTCCCACTTGTCGCCCGCGCCGCTCACCTGCTTAGCGTCGATGGCCACGATCACCGCCTGCGCGCCGAATGCGCGAGCCGCCTGGGTTATCAGGCTCGGGTCGGCCACCGCGGCGGAGTTCACCGACACCTTATCGGCGCCGGCCGCTATCATGCGACGCATGTCGGCCACGCTGCGGAAGCCGCCGCCCACTGTGTAGGGCAGCCGCAACTGCGCCGAAGCGCGGCTGGCGAGGTCGACCGTGGTGGCGCGCTCGTCGCTCGTCGCGGTGATGTCGAGGAAGATGACCTCGTCGGCGCGCTCCGCATCGTAGCGCTGCGCCAGCTCGATGGGGTCTCCCGCATCACGCAGGTCGACGAAGTTCACGCCTTTCACGACGCGCCCATCGCGCACGTCCATGCAGGGGATGACGCGCTTGGCGAGCATCTAGTTCTTCTCCAGGTCTTGCAGCGTGAGCGGCGCCTCCAGCGCCTCCGCGAAACCGGGCTGCGCTTCGAGCGTGCCCTTGCAGGCAGCCACGCCATCGGCCACGCTGAACGCGCCTTCGTAGATGGCGCGCCCCACGATGACGCCCTCCACCGCATCCGAGACGCGAGCGAGCTCGGCTATGTCAGCCAGCATGGCGATGCCGCCGCTGGCGATGACCGGATTGCCGAACGCCTGAGCCATCTCCGCATAGGCGGCTGACGCGATGCCCGTGCGCATGCCGTCGCGCGCGATATCGGTGTACACCATATGCTCGAAGCCGAGCTGCCCCATGCGCTGCGCCAGCTGGAGCGCATCGACGCCTGCGCCCTGCACCCAGCCTTCCACCTTCACATCGTGCTCGTCGGCGTCGATGCCGCACGTGAGCATGTCCGGCCCGAATTCCTCGCGCGCAGCCTGCGCCATGTCGGGGTCGCGCACGAGCGCTGTGCCGAGCACCATGCGGGCCACGCCGGCATCAGCCAGGCGCCGGCAGGTGTCGAGCGAGCGCACGCCGCCGCCGAACTCCACCTTCAAGCTGGTCAGCCGCAAGATGCGCTCCACCACCTCCAAGTTCGCAGGCGCACCATCGCGTGCGCCGTCGAGGTCGACCACGTGCACCCAAGTGGCGCCATCTTCCTCGAACAGCTGCGCCTGGAGCGCCGGGTCGTCGTGATAGACCGTCACCTTCGCGTAGTCGCCGCGCGCAAGCCTCACCGCCTTGCCATCGAGCATGTCGATCGCTGGGAGCAGATACATGGTCAGCCCTTTCTCGCATAGTCGACGAAGTTCGCCAGCAGCATCTGGCCAACATCGGAGCTCTTCTCTGGATGGAATTGTACGCCGAAGGCGCTGCCCGCCTGCACCGCGCTCGGGAACGTTACGGAATGGGTGGTGAAGCCGACCGTCGCGTCGCTGTCGGGGGCTGCGTAGCTGTGCGTGAAGTAGAAGTATGCGCCGTCGGGGATGTCCTTGAAGAGCAGGCAGCCCGGGGAGGCTTCCGTTGCGGGCCGAGGGAGAGCGCTCAGTCGCTCGGGCAGTCCTCGCTTTGCTGCGGAACGCGCTTGGCGAGCGTTCTCCCTCGGCCCTGTTGCGCCTTTTTCAGCATTCGCGGTGGTGGTCACTCTGTTCCAGCCTACGTGGGGGATCTTGTAGAGGGTGCCTTCTGCATCGGTGCGGGGGAGGCGACGGACGATACCGGGGATGAGGGAGAGGCCGGGGGTCGGCTCTTCTCCTTCTGCGTGCTCTTCGCCTGCCGCGAACATGAGGTGCATGCCGAGGCATATCCCCAAGAAGGGGACCGCGCGCTCCCCTACCGCCTCGCGTATCGCTTCGTCTTGCCCCAGCTCCGTCATCGTCGCCATCGCATCGGCGAAGGCGCCCACACCCGGCAGCACCAGCGCATCAGCCCGCGCGATGACATCAGCATCCTGAGACACGAGCACCTGCGCCCCTGCAGCCTCAAGCCCCCGAGCCACCGAGAGCAGGTTCCCCTTCCGATAATCGACGATGACGATCAAAGCGCGCCTTTCGTGCTCGGCAGCTCCCCCGCGATGCGCGGGTTCACCGCCACCGCTTGGCAGAGCGCGCGGCCGCATGCTTTGAACGCCGCTTCGATGAGGTGATGCGCGTTCTCGCCGGCGAACTGCTGCATGTGCAGCGTCATGCGCGCGTTCGCCGCCAATGCTACGAAGAACTCCTTCGCCAACTGCGTGTCGAACGTGGAGATGGCCTCGATGGGCACATCCATGCGCCAATAGAGCGCGCCGCGGCCGGACAGGTCGATGGCAGCCATGACCAGCGCCTCGTCCATCGGCACCGCTGGGCTGGCGAAGCGGTTGATGCCGCGCATGTCGCCCAGCGCCTGCGCGATGGCCTGCCCGAGCACGATGCCCACATCCTCTACCGTGTGGTGCGCGTCCACCTCCACGTCGCCTTCCGCGCGCACGGTCAGGTCGAACAGGCCGTGGCGGGCGAAGGCATCGAGCATGTGGTCGAAGAACGGCACGCCGGTCTGCACATCGGCGCGCCCGGTACCGTCGAGGCATATCTGCACCGTTATGTCCGTTTCGCGCGTGGTGCGCTGCACCTCCGCGGTCCTATTCAGCTCGGCCATACGAGCCACCCCTCTCCTTATCCAAGACGAAATCGCGCAACGCGCTCAGGAATGCGTCGTTCTGCTCGGAGGTCCCCACGGTGACGCGCAGCGTACCTTCGAGCAGCGCAGCGCTGCTGAAATCGCGCACGAGGATGCCCCGGTCGTAGAGATGCCGCCACGCCTCATCGGCGTCAGGCATGCGGAACAGCACCCAGTTCGAGTCGCTCGGGAACGGCTCTATGCCAGGCGTGGCGCGCAGCTCGGCGAGCAGGCGCTCGCGCTCCGAGATGATCTGCTGGATGGCAGGCTCGAAGGCGTTGCGGTTGCGGAACACCACGCATGCGATGGCCTGGCTGACCGCATCCACCGAATAGGGCTGGCGCACCTTGCAGTATTCGCGGATGACCGACGGGTGCGCCAAGATGTAGCCGATGCGCACGCCCGCCAGGCTGAACGCCTTGCTGAACGTGCGCAGGATGACCAGGTTCTCGTGCTGCTCAAGATAGGGGCGCATCGTCTCGCGCGAGAACTCGAAATACGCCTCGTCCACCATGACGAGCGCATCGGTGGCGTCCAGCAGCTGGAGGATGAACTCCTGCCGCGCGCGCAGCCCGGTCGGGTTGTTCGGGCTGGTCACGATGGTGAAGGTGATGTTGTTCGCGGGGTCGGACACCGCCTGGAGCACGCGCGGCTCGTCGATGGCGAAGGTATCCGGCAGGCGCGGGATGTCGATGACGGGCGTGTTCGTCAGGCGCGCGTTCGCCTCGTACACCGAGAATGTCGGGGGCAGGTTCAAGAACGTGCGGCCCGGGCCGCCCCACGCGAGCGCGGTATCGAACAGCAGCTCGTCGCCACCGTTGCCCATGAGCACCCAGTCGCGGTCGAGCCCGTTCGCCTCAGCTATCAGATCGCGCAGGTCGTTGGCGAGCGGGTCGGGGTAGCGGTTGAGCGCGATGCCATGCACAGCCTCGTCGACCTGCGCGCGGATGTCAGGGTCGACATCGCTCGGATTCTCGTTGGCTGACAGGTACGCGTTGGCTGGCAGGTATTTCGGATCGTACGGATGCAGCCCAGCGAGCTGCGGCGCCGATGCGACAACGCGATTCATCGAAGCGCCCCCTCAGCGCAGCAGCCGCCGTCCATGCCGGCCGCTTCGAGCCCATGCATGCGCAGCGCCACCGATTGCGCATGAGCCCACAGGCCCTCGTGCATGGCTATCTGCATGATGGGCTTCGCGTCGTTGGCCAGGGCCTGCGGCGAATACTGGATGATGGAGCTCTTCTTCACGAACTCGTCGACGGACAAGGGGCTCGCGTAGCGCGCCGTGCCGCCTGTGGGCAGCGTATGGTTCGGGCCGGCCACGTAGTCGCCCACGGCCTCAGGCGTCCAATCGCCCAGGAAGATGGCGCCGGCGTTCTTGATCTGGCCGAGGTAGTCCATCGCATGCCGCACGTGCATCTCCAGATGCTCGGGCGCTATCACGTTCACCGCCTGGATGGCCTGCGCCATGTCGCTCACGACGACGATGAGCCCTTGGCTTTCGAGCGACTGGCGCGTTATGTCGGCGCGCGTGGAGTGCGCTAGGTGCTCCCGCACGGCAGCTTCCACCTCGTCGGCGTATTCGGCGCTATCGCAGATCAGGTAGCAAGCCGCCAGCGGGTCGTGCTCGGCTTGCGCCATCAGATCTATCGCCACGAGCGACGGCTCGGCGGTGCCGTCGGCCACCACGCACACCTCGGACGGGCCAGCGATCATATCTATGCCGACATCGCCCGAGACGATCTTCTTCGCGGCGGCCACGTAGGCGTTACCTGGGCCGGTTATCTTGCATACCGGCGAGATGGTCTGCGTACCGTACGCGAGCGCAGCGATGGCCTGTGCGCCGCCCACCGTATACACCTCGGTGACGCCCGCGAGCTTCGCCGCTGCGAGGATGGCTGCATCGACCGTGCCGTCTGCGCTCGGCGGGGTGACGCACGCGATGCGCGCGACGCCGGCGACGCTGGCGGGCAGCGCGTTCATCAGCACCGTCGAGGGGTACAAGGCCCGGCCACCAGGCACGTAGATGCCCACCGAATCGAGCGGGGTGACCTGCGCGCCCACGATGGCGCCGTCCTCGCGCGCGAACAACCAGCTCTGCTGCACCTGGCGCTCGTGGAAGGCGCGTATCTGGCGCGCGGCGTGACGCAGCGCGTCCATCGTCTGCGGGTCCACCTTGTCGGCGGCTTCGTCGATCAGGCGCTGCGGCACGCGCAGCTCTTCGAGCCGGATGCCGTCGAAGCGCTCGGTCAGCTCGATCAGCGCCGCATCGCCGCGCTCGCGCACATCCTCCACGATGCTCGTCGCTGCTTGCAGCGCTTGGGCGTTGAACGCGCCGGTGCGGTCGATGAACGAGCTCTGGAAGGGCTCGCAGGGTTTGAGCTCGATGCGTCGCATCATCTTGTTCCTCCAGCTATCGGGTCGTATTCGCTTCCCTCGGCATTCGCCGCGAGCTGCTGGGCTAATTCTACTATCCGCTCGTCAGTGCGCAGAGCGCAGGGGTTCGCGAAGAAGCGCGCGGTCGAATCCAGCACGTCTTCCACCACCTCGAGGTTATTCTCGCGCAAGGTGGTGCCCGTGGCGGTGATGTCCACGATGCACTCGGCGATGCCCGTCAGCGGCGCAAGCTCGATGTTGCCGTTGAGCTTCACGATCTCGGCCTGCATACCGGTGCGGGCGAAATGGTCGAGCGCGATGCGCGGATACTTGGTGGCCACGCGGATGGAGCCGAGGCGCCGGTAGCGCTCGGCGATGCTGCCCGATGCGCCCTGCGGCTGAGCCACCACGAAACGGCAGCCGCCGAAGCGCAGGTCGGCGAGCTCCACCACCGGCAGCGCCGCCTCGTCCAGGGAATCCCTGCCGCAGATGCCGCAGTCGGCCGCGCCCGAGGCCACGAACGCCGGAGCGTCGGAGGGCCGCACGATGATGTACTCCACGCCTGGCGCCGTTATGACCAACTGGCGGCCAGGATCGCGCAAGCCGTCCACATCGAGCCCGCAGGCGGCAAGGGCATCGAGCGCCTGCGCGTTCAGGGCCCCCTTCGGCACTGCGATGCGCAGCGGGCGCTGCGCGCGGGCGCTGGTGCTGCCTTCCGCAGCGGCCGCCTCCATCGCACGTTCGAGGAATACGGCGAACCCAGCGGCGGGCCGATCGGCGCCATAAGCGCCGATGGTGTTGTCGTAGCGGCCGCCCGAACCCAGCGGGGAGCCCAGGTAGGGAGAATACGCCTCGAATACGATGCCGGTGTAATAGTCGAACAAGCTGATGACGGAGAAATCGACCAGCACGGCAGCCGCGAGACCGTCGCCTTCCAGGCGCTCGCAGAGGGCTTGGAGCCGGTCGAGCCCATCGGTGCACCCCAGCGGCGCTACGAGCTGGCGCGCCTCGTCGATGGCTTCCAAGCCGCCCCGCACACGGGGCAGCGCGCGTATCGCCTGCGCATAGGCCGGCGCGGTGGCGGCATCCAGGTTCTCAGGCGCGCACAGCCGGTCCACTTCCACGAGGTCGGATGCGTGGTATGCGTTCAGGATGGCTTGCTTCCACGCGCTCGGCGCGCCCGACCGCTCGAGCAGCGCGCGCAGCGGGCCCACCGTCGCTATGGCGAGCGCCACTTCCGCCACGCCCGCGACCGCGAGCGCCTGAACGCAGAGGGCCACCACTTCGGTATCGGCCTGCACAGGCTCGCCCGCGCCATCCCGCGCCCCGATGCTCTCGATGCCGATCTGGGTCAGCTCGCGCGCCTGCGCCTGGCTGCGGCCTTCCATCTCGCGGAACACGCGCTGCGTATAGCGCAGCTTCAGCGGCTCTTCAGCCGCTCCGATGCGCGTGGCGCACATGCGCGCTATCTGCAACGTCACATCAGGGCGCATGGCCAGCAGGTCGCCCTGCGAGTCGAAGAACCTGAACGACGATGCCGGCAGCCGCCCGCCGAGCGCCATGACGTCCATCACCTCGAGCGTCGGCGTCTCCACCGGCAGGTAGCCATGCGACGCGAACAGGTCCTGCACACCGCGCGTGATGCGCTCGCGCTCCGCCGCCTCAGCCGTCAGCACATCCCGGAACCCGAGCGGCGTGACTAGATCGATCCCCATACCCATCCTTTCAGAACGGCCCGAGCCGTTACATCCCATGCCAAGCCTAATGGCTCATTACTTTATCACAGTAGAGTAATAAAGTAAGCACTTTTTCTCGATCGTATCTTTGACCTCTTTGAGTTTCCTTGACTTCTTTATATCCCCTTGATTCTTTTTGAGCTGTCGACAAGAGACCCGAAAGATCCTTATTTCGAAATGAGGTAGATGAAGATGGTTTTATACCCGAAAGCATAATGCTTTGAAGTATAAAACTAGCAGCACGTGCGAGGGCTACTCACAGCGGCTATGGTGCTGTCTGCTAGGGTGCGCAGGGAATCCACCACGGGCAGGGGCAGGGCGGAGGCATCGCCATCGAAGGCGACCGATAGCTCGGTGCAGCCGAGGATGACGCCATCGCAGCCGAGGGCGGCCATCGCGTCGCACACCTCGGCCAGGGCGCCCCCCGGCACAGGAACGCCCGCTTTCACGTAGTCGTTGATGATGGCATTCGTCTTGCGCTGGACCTCTGGGGTGGGATAGACGCACGCTACCCCAGCGGCGCGCAGCGCTTCCCCGTATATGTCGATGCGCACCGTTCCCTCGGTGGCCAGCACGCCCACACGGGCCATGCCGGCGCGCTGGCATGCGCGCACGGTGTCGTCGATCATGTTCAGCACGGGGATGTCCACCGATGCGGCGATATCATCGAAGAACGCATGCGCCGTGTTGCAGGGCATGGCTATGAGGGCGCAGCCCGCCTCGCGAAGGAGGCGCGCGCCGGCCAGCAGCTTCGGCAGCGGGGTCGCATCGCTCAGGCCCAGCAGATATTCCGTGCGGTCGGGGATGCTCGCGTCGTTGAGCACCAGCGTGCAGAGGTGCTCCTGATCGCACGATGCCGCCGTGCGCTCCACCAGCTGCTCCGAGAAGCAGTTGGTGGCCGCGGGGCCCATGCCGCCCAGCACGCCCACGAGCGCGCTGTTCGCCACCGCGCCGCTCTCGCTCTCTGCCCGCACGCGCGCCACCTCAGGCATCCAGCTTGCTCGCCAGCAGCTCGTTTATCACCTGCGGGTTGCCTTGGCCCTGCATGCGCTTCATGCACTGCCCCACGAAGAAGCCGATGAGCCCGGTCTTGCCGCCCTTGTACTGCTCCACCTTGTCGGGGTTCTCAGCCAGCACCGCATCGACCACCTCCTGGATGGCACCGGTGTCGCTCACCTGCTGCATGCCACGCTCTTCCACGATGGCCTTCGGATCGGCGTCGTCTTCCATGACGGCAGCCAGCACCTCTTTGCCCTGCTTCGACGATATCGTGCCATCGGCGATGAGCGCTACCAGCTGCACGGCGCGATTCGGCGTCAGCGGCGAGGCGTCGAGCGACGCATCGGGGTTCGCGTTCAGCCATGCGGTTATGTCGTTGATCGCCAGGTTCGCCAGCGGCTTCGCCAGCTTCCCGGCATCGGCGCCCGCCTCGCGGGCCGCATCGCTCATGCACGCTTCGAAGAACTGCGACGTGCTGCGATGCTCCACCAGGTGGCGCGCATCGTAGGCGGACAGGCCGAACTCGCTCTGGAAGCGCGCTGCCTTATCGTCGGGGAGCTCGGGAAGCTTCGCCCGCACGCTCTCGATGAACTCGTCGGACAGGTCGTACGGCGCCAGATCGGGCTCGGGGAACAGGCGGTAGTCGTCGGCCGATTCCTTCACGCGCATCACGATGGTGCGCTTGGCCGTGGGGTCCCAATGGCGCGTCTCCTGGTAGATGACGCCGCCCTCGTCGAGCACCTGCGCTTGGCGGCATATCTCGTAGTGCAGGCCGTCGTGGAGGTTCTTGAACGAGTTCATGTTCTTCAGCTCGGTCTTGGTGCCGAGCTCGGCGGTGCCGCGGCGGCGCAGGCTCACATTGCCGTCGCAGCGCAGGCTGCCCTCTTCCATGCTGC